>NZ_NCGH01000018.1:0-66734 GCF_002281505.1 Sphingomonas sp. 28-62-20 | reverse complement strand
AGGGAAGAAGAAGTAATGAGCAAGGGAATGTCTCTGTTCGAGAAGCGGCGTCGCCGCAACCGCACCGCGCTCCGCGCGCGGGGTTCGGGCCGTCCGCGTTTGTCGATCCATCGTTCGGGCAAGCACATCTATGCCCAGGTGATCGACGATGCCGCCGGCAAGACGATCGTTGCCGCATCGACGCTGGAAAAGGACGTGCGCGGCACGAACGGTTCCAACATCGAAGCAGCAACCAGCGTGGGCAAGCGCGTTGCCGAAGCGGCAGTGCAGGCAGGCGTCAAGCAGGTCGTCTTCGACCGTGGCGGCTTCCTGTATCATGGTCGCGTCAAGGCGTTGGCTGATGCCGCGCGCGAAGCCGGATTGGAGTTTTAAGAATGGCTGACGAAATCCAGATCCAGGCAGCGCCCGACGCTGGCGCTCCGGCTGGCGACAATCGTGGTGGCCCGCGTGGCGGGCGTGGCCCCGGTCGTGGCGGCCCCGGTGGCGGCGGCAACCGTGACGGCCGTGGCCGTGACAGCCGTGGCGGTCGCGATAATCGCGGCCGTGGTGGTCCCGGTGGCGATGACGGCGGCGAAGAGCTGATCGAAAAGCTGGTCCATATCAACCGCGTGTCGAAGACGGTGAAGGGCGGCAAGCGCTTTGGTTTTGCAGCCCTCGTCGTGGTCGGCGATGGCAAGGGCCGGGTTGGCTTTGGTCATGGCAAGGCGCGCGAAGTGCCGGAAGCCATCAGTAAGGCGACGGCAGCTGCCAAGAAGGCAATGGTTCGCGTGCCGCTGAAGGAAGGCCGCACACTGCATCATGATGGCAAGGGCCATTTCGGTGCAGGTCTTGTGACGGTTCGTTCGGCGCCACAGGGAACCGGCATCATTGCCGGCGGCCCGATGCGCGCCGTGTTCGAATCGCTGGGCGTGGCAGACGTGGTGACCAAGTCGGTCGGCACTTCCAACCCCTACAACATGATCCGGGCGACTTTTGAGGCGCTGGTTCACCAGACCAGCCCCAAGGCCGTTGCCCAGCGTCGCGGCAAGAAGATCGCCGATCTGCTCGGTCGCGGTGGGTCACAGACCGCCGAAGCCGATGCGCTCGCGGTCGTGGAGTAAGACAGATGGCAACCATCAAGATCACGCAGACCGGCTCGCCGATCCGCCGTACCAGCGACCAGCGCGCAACGCTGGTTGGCCTGGGCCTCAACAAGATGCACAAGACCGTCGAGCTGACTGACACGCCTGAAGTGCGTGGCATGATCCGTAAGGTGGCGCACATGCTGAGCGTCGAGGGCTAAAAGGCTGGAACCCCTCCCCTTCAGGGGAGGGGCAGGGGTGGGGGCTCTCCACTAGCGCCGCGCCTGTTGATAGCCCCCACCCCAACCCCTCCCCTGAAGGGGAGGGGCTTTAGAATTAGAAATAGCGCGAAATAAGCGAAAGCGAGTGCACGACCATGAAACTGAACGAACTCCGTGATAATGAAGGCGCCCGCAAGTCGCGGATGCGCGTTGGCCGTGGTATCGGTTCCGGCAAGGGCAAGACCGCTGGCCGTGGCCAGAAGGGCCAGAAGAGCCGTGAAGGCGTCAGCATCGCCGGCTTTGAAGGCGGCCAGATGCCGCTGCACATGCGGTTGCCAAAGCGCGGCTTCAACAACATTTTCGCCAAGGATTATGCCGAGGTGAATTTGGGCGCGATCCAGAAGATGATCGATGCCGGCAAGCTCGCGGCCGATGGTACGCTCGATCACGCAGCGCTCAAGGCCGCTGGCCTCGCACGTGGCGGCAAGGACGGCGTCCGCCTGCTCGCCAAGGGTGAGCTGACCACCAAGCTGAGCTTCACCGTCGCTGGCGCGTCAAAGGGCGCGATTGAAGCCGTGGAGAAGCTGGGTGGCACGGTCGATGTGATCCATGTCGTGCCCGCCAATGAAAAAGCCGCGGCCAAGAAGGGCGTTAAGTACAAAGAACGCCAGGCTCATAAGGCGTCTTTCAAGGCGTAACGCGTCGCTTCGGCGATCAGACGCTAGGCAAGCCCGCTTGCGTGACTATATGAGCGGCGGGGCGGTGAAAACGATCCCGCCGTTTATGTTTCCAGGACGATCAAACCGATGGCATCAGTAGCCGAGCAAATGGCCTCCAGCATCAGCTTTGCGAAATTTTCGCAAGCGACCGATCTCAAGAAGCGGCTGTGGTTCACGATCGTGGCGCTGCTGGTATTTCGTTTGCTCAGCTTCGTGCCGCTGCCGGGGATTGATCCGACCGCGCTTGGCCTGCTGTCGCAGCAGACCCAGGGCGGCGTGCTCGACCTTTTCAATTCGTTCACCGGCGGGTCGCTGGAACGCATGAGCCTGACCGCGCTTGGCGTGACGCCCTACATCACTGCATCGATCGTTGTGCAGCTCGCGACGTCGCTCTCGCCGACGCTGGCGGCGATCAAGAAGGACGGCGAAAGTGGCCGCAAGCGGCTGAACCAGTATACGCGCTACGGCACCGTTGGACTGACGATCGTGCAGGGCTATTTCATTGCGCTCGGCCTTGAATCCTTCGGCGCAAGCCAGGGTGTGGCTGCCGTCGTCGAGCCGGGCATCATGTTCCGCGTGGGCGCCGTGATCTCACTGGTCGGTGGAACGATGTTCCTGATGTGGCTGGGTGAGCAGATCACTAGCCGCGGGATCGGCAATGGTGTGTCGCTGATCATCATGGCCGGCATCGTCGCCAGCATGCCGACCACGCTTTATAATCTGTTTGAGGGCAGCCGGACCGGCTCGCTTGATCTCGTTCGACTGCTGGGCATCATCGCTGCAGTGGTATTTCTGGTGCTGTTCATCTGCTTTATGGAGCGCGCTCAACGCCGCATCCTGATCCAATATCCCAAGCGCCAGACGCAGCGCGGCATGCAGGCTGATCGCAGCCATTTGCCGCTGAAGATCAACACGGCCGGCGTTATCCCGCCGATCTTCGCCTCGTCGCTGTTGCTGATGCCGCTGACGATCACGCAATTCGCTGGCAATTATGTACAGGGCCAGAGCGGCTGGGGTGATTTCATCATCACGATGAACCAATATCTCCAGCATGGCTCGCCATTATATATGTCGCTGTATGGCGCGGGCATTATCTTCTTTTCGTTCTTCTATACCGCGGTCGTCTTCAATCCTGAGGAAACGGCTGACAATCTGAAGCGGCACGGTGGCTTCATTCCTGGCATCCGTCCGGGCAAGAATACCGAGCTTTATTTCGATTATGTGCTGACGCGGCTGACGGTGATTGGGGCTGGCTATCTGACGATCATCTGCCTGTTGCCGGAATATCTGGTTTCGGCGCTGTCGATTCCATTTTATCTGGGTGGAACGAGCTTGCTGATCGTCGTCAATGTGACGATGGATACGGTAACGCAGATCCAAAGCCACTTGCTTGCGCATCAATATGGCGATCTGATCAAGAAGGCCAAGCTGAAGGGCGGCCGACTCCGCTAAGAGAGTCGGCGCCGAACGAGGGGACCTGAGCATTTGAATATCATCCTGCTGGGGCCCCCGGGGGCGGGTAAGGGCACACAAGCGAGCCGATTGCAGGCAGAGCATGGCATGGTGCAGCTCTCGACCGGCGACATGCTGCGCGCGGCCGTCAAATCGGGCAGCCCGGCCGGGCTGAAGGCCAAAGCCGTGATGGAATCGGGCGGGCTGGTTTCCGATGATATCGTGTCGGCATTGATTGACGAAAAGCTTGGTACGCTCACTGCCGATGAAGGCGCGATTTTCGATGGCTATCCGCGCACCTCGACCCAGGCCGAATCGCTCGATGCGCTGCTCGCGGCACATGGCCGCACGCTGGATCACGTCATTGAGCTTGAGGTGAATGAGGACGCGCTGGTCGAGCGGATCGTTGGCCGATTCAGCTGCGCCAGCTGCGGCACCAATTATCACGACAAATTCAACCGGCCCAAGGTCGATGGCGTCTGCGATGTCTGCGGCGGCACCGAATTCAAGCGCCGCGCTGATGACAATGCCGAAACCGTCCGCACGCGTATGGCCGAATATCGCGCCAAGACGGCGCCGATCCTGCCGATCTACGAAGCGCGCGAGCTGGTTTCGCGGGTCGATGGGATGGCGGACATTGACCATGTCAGCGCCGCGATCGAATCGATCCTGAATCCAGGCGGCTGATTGCAAGCCGATTTTGCGACGAATGGCGTGACAGGCGCGTGCGGGCATGTGCATGTAGCGGCCCATGACGACTCGGGCGCAGTTACTTTCGGAAATGGACGCAATTGAAGCGACCGCCAAGCGTCTGGCGACGGTGGCAGAACGCACCGATGATCAGCGCAAGCAGGATCTGGCGGCGGCGCGGCGCGAGCTTGCGATGCGGATGATGACGGTCATGGCGATCGGCGAAGAGTATCCCCCGATCAGACAGAATGCGGCGGTTTATGCTGAACTGCGCCAGCGGTTGAGTGGATTGCGGGCCGTGATTGCTGACCATCAGGCACGCTGGTCCGCCGTGGCGATCGATAGCGATGACAAAGCCTATAGCGCGTCTTCGGCGGGCGTTCAGCAGGCTGGCCGGGATTTCATGCGCTGGGTCCGGCACCAGGTGGAGAGCCTGCCGCCATCCACTGACAATGACGACGGAAACGCTGCCAGCCGGGCCGTCGCGAGCTGAGGGAAACGACATGCGGGAGCGATCACTATTCTGGGCGATGATGTTGGCGATGACGTCGCTGCCGGCCAGTGCAGAGGTCGTGCAAATGTCGGCCACGGGGTTCGAAACGACTCAGAGCATTACGATCGACAAGCCGATAAATCAGGTCTGGCCCGTCCTGCGCAATCCGCAAAAATGGTGGAGCAAGGAACACACCTATTCGGATGACAGCGCCAATCTCTATCTCGATGGCCAAGCCTTGGGGTGTTTTTGCGAGCGGCTGGCCGATGGCGGGAGCATTGCCCATGCGCAAATTCTCTATATCCAGCCGCCGCGGATGATCCGAATGACTGGCGGGCTCGGCCCGCTCCAGGCCGAAGCCGTGACGGGGACGCTGACCTGGGCGCTGGCACGCGAAGGCGACAGCGCGACGCGGGTGACGTTCACCTATATTGTTGCGGGCACTATCCGGGGGGGCGCGGAAGCGATTGCGCCAAAGGTGGATGAAGTGTTGGCCGTACAGCTGCTTGGCCTGAAATCTGCCGCTGAATCGGCACCGCCGCCGCCGAAGCCGCCAACCACGCGCTGATCCAACTGATTCAGGTCGTGCTTTGCGTGGCCTTTGCCGCCGCGCGTGCCCGTCCCGGCAAGGTGCGCAGAAAATAGCCAATAATACCAACGCCGACGACCGTCGGCAGCACCCAGATGATTGGGTTGAAGGCATGTTCGGGGAACAACTCGATCAGCCCGACTGAAAGGAACGCAGTGTAAGCGGCGATGCCGGTCGCGACCATCGCCTTCAGATGTTCGGGGATGTAATCGCGCGCGCCGGGGGCAGGCTTGAACATATACCATAAATAGGTGGCGGTGGTGCCAAAGCCGATGATCGACACGCCGATCATCAGCGGCTGGTTCAGCATGATGCCCTGCACGAAACAATTGGTGCCGGTCGCGAGCACCGCAAGTTGCAGCGCTATCATCGACCAGTGGCGGTTGGCGGCGTGGTTGCGCTTGTTGGCGACCATCTGCAGTCCATAGCGGGTCATGCTCATCGTCAGCAGCGCCAGATAGATCATCATCCAGCCAAATAGACCGCGGTAGAGCGTTTCGTCGGTCAATTGCGGGTGCATCGCCAGCGGCCAGCGCAGCGACAACAGGCCCATCCCCAATGCCATGAAGCTGGCGGCATAGATGGATGTCGTGAAAGCCTTACCCCAGCGGCGGTGCGCCGGGCCGCCCTTGCGGGTCAGCACCGATCCCCAGCAGCTGGTGAGCGCAACCGCGCCGGCGATGACGTGAACGACGAGAATGATGTTGAACAGCCAGGGCATCGGTTGGCGGCGCCTCATATTTGCACGGCAACCAGCATGTTTTAGGGCGGCAACGCGCGCAAGGGTGATTATTTTTGGCGCGGCCATTTGCTGCGTGAGACTGCAGAAGGGCTGACCGCCAGTGCTGTACCGGCTTTGCAGGGGGCGATGCCGATTTGCTGATTGCAGCGGCACCCCGTGTGAGGTATTTTAGCTTTCCGCGTTGCACTGCACCACACCGCTTGACAGCTTGTGCGCTGCGGCCTAAGCGCGTGCTCTTCCGAACCACCGGTTGCCGGCGGCGCTTTCGCGCTCGCCGGTATCGTGCGTTAGGAAATCAACGCGATGAGATGGGGCCGGTGCAGCCATGCCAGGCCCTGTGGAGCAGGAGAAACACTTTCATGGCACGTATTGCGGGCGTCAACATCCCGACGAACAAGCGCGTTGTTATCGCGCTCACTTATATTCACGGCATTGGTAACACCAAGGCCAAGGAAATCACCACCAAGCTGGGCATTGCGCCTGAGCGTCGCGTGCAGGACCTGAGCGATCAGGAAGTGCTCCAGATCCGCGAGACGATCGATGCCGATCACACTGTTGAGGGCGATCTTCGCCGCGAAGTGTCGATCAACATCAAGCGTCTGATGGATCTCGCCTGCTATCGCGGGCTGCGCCATCGCAAGGGCCTGCCGGTTCGTGGTCAGCGCACGCATACCAATGCGCGCACCCGCAAGGGTAAGGCCAAGCCGATCGCCGGCAAGAAGAAGTAAGCGCGGGGCGCTTACTTCTCCGCCGGAGGCAGGCATGAAGCCGACAGCCTCCCGGTCTCAGCATCAGGGTTAGGATTTTTCTACTATGGCACGCGAACCTCAGCGCATTCGTCGGCGCGAGCGCAAGAACATCACCAGCGGCGTCGCGCATGTGAACGCCAGCTTTAATAACACGATGATCACGATCACCGATGCCCAGGGCAACGCGATTTCGTGGTCGTCGGCGGGCATGATGGGTTTTAAGGGGTCGCGTAAATCGACGCCTTATGCCGCTCAGGTCGCCGCCGAAGACGCTGGCCGCAAGGCTGCCGAACACGGCGTGCGCACGCTTGAAGTGGAAGTGAAGGGTCCGGGTTCGGGCCGCGAATCGGCGCTGCGTGCGCTGCAAGCGGTTGGCTTCCAGATCACTTCGATCCGCGACGTGACGTCGATCCCGCATAACGGCGTTCGCCCTTCCAAGCGTCGTCGCGTCTGATTCCGGCTTGTTCGCGCGCGATTAAACCGCTGGCGCGAACAGGTCTCCCACCGGCCGGAGCACGCCCCCGCTCCCGCCCAAAACCAAGGGGAAGCCCGTGTCCGTGAATGCAAAGAACTGGCAGGAACTGAAGAAGCCGAGCAGCCTTGAGCGCAAGCCCGGCGGTGATACCAAGCGCAAGGCGACCTTCATCGCCGAGCCGCTCGAGCGTGGCTTTGGCCTGACGCTCGGCAATGCGCTGCGCCGCGTTTTGCTCTCGTCGCTGCAAGGTGCTGCGGTTACGTCGATCAAGATCGAAAACGTGCTGCACGAATTCTCGTCGCTGGCCGGTGTGCGTGAAGACGTCACCGACATCGTCCTGAACGTGAAGCAGATCGCGCTGCGCATGCAGGGCGAAGGCCCCAAGCGGCTTCAGCTTTCGGCAACCGGCCCCGGCCAGGTGACCGCGGGCGACATCGCGGTTTCGGGCGACATCGAAGTGCTCAACCCCAATCTGGTGATCTGTCACCTGGACGACGGCGCGACGCTGAACATGGAACTGACGGCTGATGTCGGTAAGGGATATGTCCCCGCCATCGCCAACCGCCCGGCCGACGCGCCGATCGGCCTGATCCCGGTCGATGCGCTGTATTCGCCGGTGCGTCAGGTTTCGTACAAGGTCGAGAACACCCGCGTTGGGCAGGAACTCGATTATGACAAGCTGACGCTGACGGTCGAGACTGACGGCACGGTGACCCCGGACGACGCGGTCGCCTATGCCGGTCGTATCTTGCAGGACCAGCTCGCGCTGTTCGTGCACTTCGATGAATCGGCGATGGTCCGTTCGGCACCGATCGGCGTTGCAGCCCCGGCAACCGGTGGCGAAGTCGCTGGCGACGCGCAGCAGATCAACCGGTATCTGCTCAAGAAGGTCGACGAGCTCGAACTGTCGGTCCGCTCGGCCAATTGCCTGAAGAACGACAACATCATCTATATCGGCGATCTGGTGCAGAAGACCGAAGCCGAGATGCTGCGCACGCCAAACTTCGGCCGCAAGTCTTTGAACGAGATCAAGGAAGTGCTGTCGTCGATGGGGCTTCGACTGGGCATGGAAATCCCCGGCTGGCCGCCTGAGAACATCGAAGAAATGGCCAAGAAGCTTGAGCAGGAAATTATGGGCTGAGCTTGGCGTCCGGGATTAGCACAGCTAATCCCGGGTCCATCGCCAAGCCCGGTCGGTCTCGCGCTGCGAGGACCGACGACGCAGCTTTGCTGGGTCGGGTGAATAAGCGGGACCCCGGGTCAACCCCGGGGTGACGGTAATTTGGTTGGCTCTCCGTCCCAACCTGGTCTGGGGTACCTAATCCGGCCCCCTAACGAACGAAGGAATGAATCATGCGCCATCGCGTAGGCGGTCGTAAACTTTCGCGGACTTCGGCCCACCGCACAGCCCTGTTCCGTAACCAGTCGGCAGCGCTCATCAAGCACGAGCAGATCGTTACCACCGTCGCCAAGGCGAAGGAACTGCGCCCGTATGTCGAAAAGCTGATCACGCTCGCCAAGAAGGGTGGCCTGTCCAACCGGCGCCTGGCGCATGCGCGCATCCTGGACGACGCGCAGCTGGTCAAGCTGTTCGACGTGCTCGCTGCCCGCTATGCCGACCGCAATGGTGGCTATACCCGCATCATCAAGATGGGCCCGCGCGGCTCCGATGCCGCGCCGATGGCGATTATCGAATTCGTTGATCGTGATGTGTCGGCCAAGGGCCAGGATTCGGGCCCGGTGATGGGCGAGGAAGATTACGCCGACGCCGCTTGAGCGCCGGTATAGCCCTAGTCGCCCGACATTGGTGTCGGCTGGGTCAAAGGGTTGAGAAAGGGGTCGTGCCTGATAAAGGTGCGGCTCCTTTTTTATGCTCGGAGCCTGTCCTGATGCGTCGCACGCTATTGCTGATCCTGCTTGCCATGCCATTGCCGCTTCATGCTGAGCCCGCGCCGGAGACAAGCACGCAGATGACCGCCTCCATCACCTATCCCACCACCCGCCGCGTCGATCAGGTTGACGAGCAATTTGGCGTCAAAGTTGCCGATCCCTATCGCTGGCTGGAGAATGATGTTCGTACCGATAGCGAGGTGAAGGCGTGGGTCGACGCCCAAGTGACGACGACCAATGCCTATCTGGAAAACCTCCCCGGCCGCGACGTGTTCAAGGCGCGCATGAAAGAGCTCTATAACTATGAGCGCTTCGGCTTGCCGGTGAAGAAGGGTGGCAAGTATTTCTATAGCCGTAATTCGGGCCTGCAGAACCAGTCGGTCCTGTACGTCCGCGATACGCTGGCGGGAGAGGGTCGCGTGGTGATCGACCCCAATGGCTGGTCGAAGGATGGGGCGACGGCGCTGGCCGAATGGGTGCCATCGGAAGATGGCAGCAAAGTCCTGTACGGCGTGCAGGATGGCGGCACCGATTGGCGCACGCTGAAGGTGCTCAATGTCGCCACTGGTCAATTGTTGAGCGACACGATCGAATGGGTGAAATTCTCTGGCCTCAGCTGGGCGAAGGATGGATCGGGGTTCTTTTATTCGGCGTTCCCGGCCCCAGCCGAAGGGGCGAAGTTCCAGGCGCTGAACGAAAACCAGAAGGTCTTTTTTCACAAACTCGGCACGCCGCAATCGGCCGATCGGCTGATCTATGCCACGCCGGACAAACCCCGCCAGGGCCATATTGCACAGCTGACCGATGATGGTCGCTGGCTCGTTATTGCCACCACCCAAGGCACCGATCGCCGTTACGAGGTGCATGTGATCGACCAGACCCAGCCCGGCGCGGCACCGCAAATGGTGTTCGCGGGGCTCGAATATGAGTGGCAGTTGGCCGGCAATGCAGGGGCCACGCTGTTCTGGAAGACCAACAGCGGCGCGCCCAAGCTGCGCATCGTCGCGACCGATCTGGCAAAGGCGGGCGAGCTGCCAGCGATCCGTGAAATCGTGCCCGAGGATAAGGCGGTGCTCGAAAGCGCCACCATCATCGGCGGCAATCTGGTCGCCGAATATCTGGTCGATGTGAAAAGCGAAGTCCGGCTGTACACGCTGGATGGCAAGAAGCGCGGGACCCTGCCCCTGCCCGGAATCGGCTCGGTGGGCGGCTTTGGCGGCGATCAGCTCGATACCGAAACCTTTTTCGCGTTCACCAGCTTCGCTACGCCGACGACGATTTATCATTACGACGCGAAGGCGAACACCGCGACCCCCTGGGCCGCGCCGAAGGTTGCCTTCAATCCAGCAGATTATGTCGTCGAGCAGAAATTCTACGCGTCGAAGGATGGCACCAAAGTGCCGATGTTCGTTGTCCACAAAAAGGCATTGCCCAAGGGCCCGGCACCGACGTTGCTTTACGCTTATGGCGGGTTCAACATTTCGAGCGCACCGGGCTTTTCCGCAACGCGGCTCGCCTGGATGGAGCAGGGCGGGGTGCTCGTCGTCGCCAATATTCGCGGCGGTGGCGAATATGGCAGTGCCTGGCATGATGGCGGGCGGCTGGAGAACAAGCAGAACGTGTTCGATGATTTCATCGCGGCGGGCGAATATCTGATCGCGAAGGGCATCACAACAAAGGACAAATTGACGATCCAGGGCGGGTCCAACGGCGGTCTGCTGGTCGGTGCCGTTGTCAACCAGCGGCCTGATCTGTTCGCGGCGGCATTGCCGGCGGTGGGCGTGATGGACATGCTGCGCTTCGACCGGTTCACCGCCGGGCGCTATTGGGTCGATGATTATGGCTATCCGTCGAAAGAGGCGGATTTCAAGGTGCTGCTTGCCTATTCGCCCTATCACAATGTCAAATCAGGCGTCGCTTATCCCGCGATCCTGGCGACCACGGCGGATACCGATGATCGCGTCGTGCCCGGCCACACCTTCAAATATGCCGCTGCCATCCAGCATGCCGATATTGGCCCCAAGCCGCATTTGGTTCGCATTGAAACACGCGCTGGGCACGGCAGTGGTAAGCCGACTGACAAGGTGATCGAGGAGGCGGCTGACTTGTGGGCCTTCGCCGCAAAATGGACCGGGATGACGGTCAAATAACCTGGCGTCGCCGTCGCTCCGGCTGATTGAGTCGGGCGGCGGCGACCGCTTGATGCTCGGTTATCCAATTGGGTCTTCGCCACCGACCGTGATGATCGCCCGATCCTGATAAAAGGCAATATAGCCCGCCAGGGCAGCCACCTGAACAAAGGGATCCGCATAGGCCCAGGCGATCGGTAGCTCGGGCGCGGTGCTGGCCGCAAGATAACGGGCAATGCCCTTGAACGGGCAGAACGTTGTTCGCTGGTCGATGGCAACCAGCCGGTCGAAATCAACATCCACGGGCGGAAAATAGAAAACCAGCCCATGGCCTTGCTCATCGACAACAATCGTTCTGTTGCTCGACGCCACGGTCTGGTCGCCGACTTGCACCGTCACTCGATTGCGGCGCGGGAGCAGATCGACCCGGTAATCGGGGCGTTCAACAAATCCTGAAACAAGCATCTTCATTCTCCTGAGCGGGGCAGGGCTAGACCGATTTCGTGTCGCCGCCATCCACCCCACGGGCTGGGCAACGGATCACGTCGGTGGGTGGTCATGTCACAATCCCTTCAGAGAACGGGCCGTTCAGGCAGCGGCCCGCTTGCCCTTGAAGAGCAGGGTCATGAAGGCGAGATCGAAGCCGCGCGGCAGGATGGGGGCGGTGCCCATCACGATGGCGGCGACTGGTCCAATGATGACCGAACGGCGGCGGCGGCGCACCGCGCTCATCACCGCGCGGGCGACGGTCTTCGGGCCCACGGTCGGGAAAAGCTTGTGCACCAAGGTGGTTTTCAAGTCCGCCTTGCCCGCCGTGCCGAAGCTGGTGCGGACGGCCGGTGGATGGATCGCGGAGACCGAGACACCGTAGGCGCGGAGCTCGCTGAACATCGCGATGCTGAGGTTGGTCACAAAGGCTTTCGATGCCGCATAGGCAGCAAAATACGGCGTCGGACGGGTCGCAACGGCGGCGGACAGGTTGACGATCGACCCGCTCTTGCGCGCTTTCATCCCGCGGGCCGCCCAATGGCTGAGCCGGGCAAGCGCGTTGATGTTGAGCCGCAGCATGACATCGATCTTCGCCCAATCGGCATCGGCAAATGCGCCTGATGCGCCGTGCCCGGCATTGTTGACCAGCACCTCCGGCACATAGCCCTGTGCATCCAGAGCAGCGATAAAGGCGTTGAGCGCTTGCGGATCAGCGAGATCGACAGCGACGATTTGCGGGCGGATTGCGCCGGGCAGGCCGTTGGCGGCGGCCTGCAGCTTGGCGGCATCACGCGCGACCATCAGCACAGCAGCACCCGATGCGACGGCAAGCCGCGCGGTTTCCAGGCCAATGCCTTCGCTGGCGCCGGTGATGAGATAGGTCTTGGTCATTGGGGGAGTCCCTGAGAAAGCGGGTTGGGTGCCCGGGCGTCGAGGGGGCGACGCCCGGGCGGGGGACAGAGTCACTTTGTCGCGAATTCGGCCTTGATCTCAGCCGCAACGGTGGCGGCGTTTTCATCGAGGACGAAGTGGCCGGCATCGAGCCAGACCAGCTTTGCCTTGGGCAGATCCCGCAGGAAGGCAGTCGCGCCGGCTTCGATGAAGAAGGGATCATGCTTGCCCCACAGGATCAGCGTCTTGGGGCTATGCTGGCGGAAGGCCGCATGCCAGCTGTCGTACAGCGCGACATTGGTCTTGTAGTTTTCCAGCAGGTTGAGCTGATAGGCATCGGTGCCGGGGCGATCGAGCAAAGCTTGGTCGTGCGTCCAGTTATCGGGGCTGATCGCGTCGGGGTTCTTCGCGCCAACGGTATATTGGAACTGCGTGGTGCCGGCCTGGAGGAAGCTGCGCGCGCCCTCTTCGGATTTGGCATCGCGGTGCGCCCATAGCGGCAGGAACACCAGCTTTGGCGGATCGCCGACGCCCTCCATATAGGCGTTGGTGTTCTGGATCACGAAACCCTTCACCGCGTCCGGGCGCTGGGTGAAGATGCGGAAACCCACCGGGCCGCCATAATCCTGCATATACAAGACGTAGGACTTCAGGCCGAGCTGATCGATCAGGCCAGTCACATGGGTGGTGAGATTGTCGAACGAATAGTCAAACTCGGTCGCCGAGGGCGCATCGGATTGGCCAAAGCCGATATAATCAGGCGCGATCACATGGAATTTGCCCGCCAATTGCGGGATCAGATCGCGGAACATGAAGCTGCTGGTCGGGAAGCCGTGCAGCAGGATGATCGTCGGCAGGCTTGGGTCACCGGCTTCGCGGTAGAAGACCTTGCGGCCGTTGACGGTGGCATAATGATAGGTGGTCTGGGTCATTGAAACAGCCTTTTTGCTGGCCGCTACCGGGGCGGCGGCGTGGGTGGAGGTGGGGGGTGTCAGGGTGGTTGCGATCAGCACGGCGGCGATCGAAACGGCATGGAAAAGGGGCAGTCGAGTGGTCATCACAAACGTCCTTGGGGTCAGGGTGCAGAGGGGCGACGGCGCCACCGCGAATGGGTGGCGCCTGGTGCAATTGGCTGGGTGACTGGGAACGGGCAGGATCACGACGCTTTGGGCTGGTCAGCCCGATGTCATGCGTGCCCGTCGGCAATCGCCGCGATGGTCAGGGAAGGGGGAAGGCAATCCTTTCAGCAGCAGGCCTTTCAGCAACAGGCCTGATTGGCCGGTGACGCTGAATTAGTAACTTCCATTGATCGCCAGCAGACGTTATTTTTGAGACGTTGACTTCCACAAAATGGAATATCCGAATGGATCGTTTCGATGCGCTGCGCACTCTATTGGCTGCAGTCGATGGCGGCAGCTTATCCGCCGCTTCCCGGCGACTGGGCATGCCGTTGCCCACCGTCAGCCGCAAGATTTCGGAGCTGGAGGCCCATCTCGGCACGCAATTGCTGATCAGGACCAGCCGCAAGCTCGTGCTGACAGAGGCTGGTCAAGGGTTTGTGCCCGCCGCGCGGCGCGTGCTGGGGGAGCTGGAAGAGGCCGAGCGGGCTGCGGCAGGCGAATATCGCACCCCAAGCGGAGAGTTGCTGGTCACGGCATCGCTGCGCTTTGGCAAGGCCTATCTGACCCCGGTGGTGTTGGCCTTTCTGGCCGAATATCCGCAAGTGAATGTGCGAGTGATCGCAGCAGATTATGTCGTCGATTTGATCGAGAACCATGTCGATGTCGCGGTACGGGTCGGTCGCCTGCCCGATAGTGGCCTGGTCGCCCGGCGGATTGGAGAAACGGGTTGGGTGGTGTGCGCGAGCCCGGCTTATCTTGAACAGCGCGGCACCCCGCAAACGCCTGAGGACCTTGCCGCCCATGATTGTATTGCGTTCGAAGGATTGCAGCCCGCGCGCCATTGGCCCTTCGGGGTGGGGGCCGATGCCCGCACCATCGCCATCAAGCCGCGCTTCGCGGGGAATACTGCCGATGCCGTGATCGCGGCTGCCGTCGCGGATATGGGGGTCGTCCGGTTATTATCCTATCAGGCGGCAGAGGCGATCAGTCACGGGCAGTTGATTCCGCTGCTGGCCGACCAGTCACCCGATCCGATGCCCGTCCATCTCGTCCATCCCCCGGCTCAGCTGGTGCCGCTCAAATTGCGGGCGTTCCTGGATTTTGTCGCGCCGCGCCTGAAGACAGCTCTTCGCGACCTGGGCGGGTGATGGCCGAAGGCACCGCCCGCGCGGCGGTCAAACTGCGCTTTGCCGCCGTTACTTGCCGACGGTAAAGGCAATGGGCGCGGTGGTGGATGGCGGGGCGGAGTGCAACGCGATGACCTGGGTCAGTAATTCAAAGGTCGACTTAGTCTCTAGATCATTATCGGCGATGTAGAACCACGCGCCGCGATAGTGGACCATCGTGGTCGCTCCCACCGGCTCCCGGTCGGATACCTGGACGCGGAACACGCCACCCAACATTTCCTGCCAATCGAACGGGCTGCCATCTGCCCGCGTGGTGCGGCGCACCAGCCCGGCATCGAGATCACGCCCCGGTACTTCCACCCCGGTCGCCAGGAAATGCAGCGCCGCCATTACTGGGCGCGTGGTGATGACCAGCGATTTGGTATCCGGCGCATCGCCTGCCAGAATGATGCGGATGCGATCGGCGGACGGATCGATCCCGGTCAGTGACTTGAATTTCAGCGCCTCTTCACTCGCAGCCGATCCGCGCGTGAAGCGTAGTTCGATGCTCGGCTTTTCGCCTGGGATGCGGACCAGATCGAGCCGATTGTCGCGTTGCAGCGCGCGCAGCAATTTGGCGGCATCGGCAAATTCGCGAAATTCCGGCTCGCGCGACGGGGCGGGGCCAGACGCGGTCGGCGCGTTCTTCAGCCCATTCATCTCGATCACCCCGATCGAAAATGCCCGGTCGATCGACCAGCCGGACCGCACCAACAAGAACAGAATCTCGGGGTTGATCGGTGTCATCATCTGCCGAACGAACTTCTCGCCCTCCAGCGGCGCGTAGAAGATCGTTGGCTTTTCGTTCAGCGCGATCGTGCCTGGCCCAAAGCCGAAGACGCGGCCGATTGTATCCTTGGCGGCGGTGCTTGATGTCTGGCTGTAACTGCCGCTGCTGCCGATCGACATGTTCATTTCGAGCGACGCGGCGATCCGCTCCACACTCGTGAAGTAAGTGGTGTCGCGGTACCGGATCCGCACCAGATTCAGCAGCAGTTCCTGGTCATTGGTCTGGGCGATCGCCTGATTATAAAGCGGCCGGGTGGCGATAAGCGCGCGCGGCCCCGCATAGGCGCAGCCGCTGAGCAGTACCGCGGCGGCCAGAAGCGACCCGAGGGATTTCATTCGGCCAATCATCTTGAACCAATCTGCGCGAGTTCGGGTTTGGGCAGTTTGCGCGCCAGGAAGCGGGTCATCCCCGCCAGGATCTTGCCGGCCATCGAGATGCGCTCTGCTTCGATCTGTTCAGGGGGCCTGCTCGACCGGGCCTTGTCCGACGAAAGGCGACGTTCGGCGGCGGCCATGCTCAACGTTTCGGCGGCCGACGGGCAGGTGTCGAGCAGATGTTCGATATCGGTCTTGTCGATTTCATAGGCGATGGTGTCGGTCACCGCGACGATGGTCGCGCTGCGCGGTTCGCCGGTGAGCAAAGACATTTCGCCGAAGAAATCGCCGGGCGAAAATGCGGCGACATCCAGCTCACTGTCGCCTTGCGGGATTCGGACCGATACCAGCCCTTCGCTCATCACGAACATCGACTGGCCAGGGTCGCCTGCCGTGATCAGCCGCTCGCCTGCGACAAAATTCCGGCGGGCGATCCGGTCCGCCAGCTGGTGGAGTGTTGCGGAATCGATATCCGCAAAGAGCTGGACCTGATTGAGCAGACGGAACCGGCTGCCCGGCACTTCGGCAAAGCGACCATAATCCTGCGGCTCGGCGGTCCAGTTGTCGATTTTTGGATGCGCGAGCGCCAGGCCCGTGGTCGACAAATGGCGCAGCAAGTGCCCGAGGATGAGATGCTTCGCCTTGCCCGGTGCCAGCTTGGCCGGATCGAGCATATATTTGATCTTGTAATTGATACCGTTGCCGGTTGCCTCGGATATCCGCGCTTTCACGTCCCAGATGGCGTCATTTTCCCGTGCGGCCGCCTGGATCACCGATGACAGCACGCGGAGCGCGCGATCAGTGCTCACTTCGAAATCGAGCGACACGACCATTTCGAATTCGCCCATCCGATCGGGCTTCGAATAATTGAGGACGATCGATTCACTCATCACCGTGTTGGGGATGACCATCATCGAATTTTCGGGCGTGAGGATATAGGTGCTGCGCCAGTTAATCTCGGTCACCCGGCCCTGAATGCGGGTCGTGGTGCCACGGCTGAGGATCTGGACGAAATCGTTGATGCCAAAACCGCTGTCGAGGTTGAGCGCGATGCCGGAAAATGTGTCCGAGATCAGGCTTTTCACTGCAAAGCCGATCACCAGACCGATGACGCTCGACGTGGCAATCGCGCCGGTGAGGGGGATGTTGAACAGCGTTGCCGCCATTGCCAGTCCCATGGTGCAATAGATCAGCACATTGGTAATCTGGATCAACAAGCGCGGTGTTTTGCGGCCACTGGACCGGCCGAGCTGGTTCCAGAACAGCATTTCGGTCAACCGGCAGATGATGATCGCACCGGCGATCCACCCGATGATCGCAAAGCTGAGATAGATGGCGCGCGCTGACACACCCGTCAGCGCGCCGAGCATGTCAGCGACCAGCAGCTGAATGGCGCAAAGCGTGACGAGGAGAATGCCGACGGGTATTCCCAACGATCGGATCGCTGATCTGATCATGTGCCCTTCCAAAAATTCATTCCCCCCGAGCGATTGTTACATCTTCGTGACTCTATCGTTTGACAAGCGTTTTTTGGCGCTTTGCCTGCCGCATTGGGACGCATATCGGCCGGATTTTTCGCCTCCAATCTCGCGGCAATGTGCCCCCAAAGCCTAGCTTGTTGTGAACGAACGAAATTTTCCGTGCCGTTCGTGCGGACTGGCCTTCATCGTTTTGGGCCGTTATCTGACGCCATGAACCAGCATCCCGACTCCATCCTGATCATCGATTTCGGCAGCCAGGTGACCCAGCTCATCGCCCGCCGTGTGCGTGAGGCGGGGGTGTATAGTGAGATCGCTCCCTTTAACGCCGCCGCCGCCGCCTTTGCGCGGATGCAGCCAAAGGGCGTGATTCTGTCGGGCAGTCCGGCTTCGGTGCTGGATGCCGATAGTCCGCGCGCGCCGCAGATCGTGTTCGATAGCGGGGTGCCGGTGTTGGGCATTTGTTATGGCCAGCAAACCATGATGGCGCAGCTCGGCGGCGAGGTGCAGCTCGGCGATAGCGGCGAGTTTGGTCATGCCTTTATCGAGGTGCAGGATAGCTGCGGGCTGTTCAACGGGCTTTGGACAGAGGGCGAGACGCATCAGGTGTGGATGAGCCATGGCGACAAGGTCACCAGCCTTGCCCCCGGTTTCCGCACGGTCGCGACCAGCCCCGGCGCGCCCTTTGCCGTCATCGCCGATGATACCCGCCAATATTACGCGATGCAGTTCCACCCGGAGGTGGTCCATACCCCCGATGGCGGCAAGCTGATCGCCAATTTCGCGCGCCATGTTTGCGGGCTGGCGGGCGACTGGACGATGGCGGAATTTCGCCAGACCAAGATCGACGAGATCCGCGCGCAAGTGGGAACGGGCAGGGTGATTTGCGGCCTGTCCGGCGGGGTCGATTCAGCCGTTGCCGCCGTGCTGATCCATGAGGCGATCGGGACACAGCTCACCTGCGTGTTCGTCGATCATGGGCTGATGCGCAGTGGCGAGGCCGATCAGGTCGTGGGCTTGTTTCGCAACCATTATAATATTCCGCTGGTCCATGTGAACGCGGAAACACTGTTTCTGAACGGGCTCAAGGGCCTCACTGACCCTGAGGCGAAGCGCAAGTTCATCGGTGCGACCTTTATCGAAGTGTTCGAGGCCGAAGCGCGTAAGATCGGCGGCGCGGAGTTTCTGGCGCAGGGGACGCTCTATCCCGATGTGATCGAAAGCGTGTCGTTCACCGGCGGGCCATCGGTCACGATCAAGAGCCACCATAATGTCGGCGGTCTGCCCGAACGCATGAACATGAAGCTGGTCGAGCCTTTACGCGAATTGTTCAAGGACGAGGTCCGCGCGCTCGGGCGCGAGCTTGGCCTGCCCGATATCTTTGTCGGGCGGCATCCGTTTCCTGGACCTGGCCTGGCGATCCGTATCCCGGGCGAGGTGACCAAGGAACGCTGCGATATTCTGCGCAAGGCCGATGCGATCTACCTTGAGGAAATCCGCAATGCCGGGTTGTACGATGCGATCTGGCAGGCGTTTGCGGTGCTGCTCCCCGTTCGATCGGTGGGCGTGATGGGCGACGGGCGGACCTATGACAATGTGCTGGCGCTGCGTGCGGTGACGTCAACCGACGGGATGACCGCACAGGCGTTTGAATATCCCGGCGGATTCCTGCCGCGCGTGGCGACCCGCATCGTCAATGAGGTCAAGGGCATTAACCGCGTGACTTACGACTATACCAGCAAGCCGCCCGGCACGATCGAGTGGGAATGAGGCGTTAATCTCAGTCAATCAGCCGGTCTGTCGGTAGCGTTGCTTGCCGGGGTATTAGCGTGAATTTCCCAAACCGCCATGAACAGCGCGGCGATGACGGGGCCGATCACGAAGCCGTTGAATCCCATCAGCTCGAAACCGCTGAGCGTTGCGATCAGCACGACATAATCGGGCATACGGGCATCGCGTCCGACCAGAATTGGCCGCACGACATTATCGACGCTGCTGATGATGAAAAAGCCGCACAGAAACAGCGCGACGCCGCGCCAGACATCGCCGGTGGCGAGGAGATAGACGGTGACTGGCACCCAGATAAGGCCCGTACCGATCGCGGGGAACAGCGAGAAAATCGCCATCGCCACACCCCAGAGCAAGGCGCCGCTGATCCCGAGCGTCCAGAACATGACCCCGCCGACCAGCCCCTGCAGGATCGCGACGATTATGCTGCCCCTGATGGTCGCACGGACGACGGCGACGAAGCGCGCCACCAGGAAACGTCGCTGATCGACCGGCAGCGGCAGGCTGCGCTCGACCATCATGGTCAGGGCTTGGCCGTCGCGCAGCAGGAAGAAGGTCAGGTACAGCATCACGCCAAGCGAGAGGAAAAACGCGATCGTTCCCTGCCCGACCGTAAACGCCTGCCGTGCCAGCGTCTGGAAACTGCTGGCGATGCCCTGGCCGATCCGGTCGCGCACGGCGTCAAAATCGCCCAGACCCATATCCACGAGCCAAGCGCGCACGAACGGCGGCAAATGGCGCTCCGCTGCGACGAAGCCGCGCCCGATGTCGATCTCGCCCGACTGGACCTGGCCATAGATCGCCGTCGCCTGGCTGAGTAATGCGACCCCGAGCAGCATCGCCGGGATGATCGCGACCGCCATGATGATCACCAGGGTGATGATGGCGGCGAGACTGCGGCGCTGCGGGATCCGCGCCAGCACCTGCGCGTTGAGTGGCGTGAACAGGATCGCGGTGATCACGCCCCACAGGATTGCCCCGATGAACGGCCCGATCAGCCAGACAAAGGCGACGGTGACGAGCAAGAGCAACAAGGGCATGAAGCTGCGCTCAAGAATGGTACGGGCGTCAGCCGGTTCGGTCATGCGTGCCCCATCCCGTTGGCCGCGACGAGTCCCGAGCGCACAGCGAGCAGGCGGCCGACCAATGGCTTGGCCCCCTCAAGCACGACCAGCAGCACCGCGCCCAGCCCGAGCGCCAACGCCATATCGCTCCAGGCGATCGCTCCGAATTTGAGCAAGACCTGCGCAGAAGGCAGGAAAAGGATCAGCGCGGTGATGGCGGCAATCGCCAGGACGACATAGCGCAATGCCGCGTTATGCCGCGACACGGCCTCCCCCAGCGACGCCCCGAAAGAGCGGTTCACCAGGATCAGCGCGATTAGCTCGGCGATCAGCGCGAAGAAAATCAGCGCGCGCAACTCGGCATCCGCCATCCCGCTCCAGGTCTCAACCAGGAAAACAGTCGAGAGCATAATGAACGCCATCCCCCCTGCACCACGCTCCACGCGATCATCCCGATCGAGAAGAGCGGTTCGTTCGGGTCGCGCGGTGGTCGTGCCATGATATCATCCTCGTCGCGTTCCGCTTCAAACACCAGCGCGCAAACGGGATCGATCACCATTTCAAGCAGCGCGATATGGATCGGCCCGAACAACAGCGGCAGGCCGAAGAACAGGGGCAACAGCGCCAGCCCCGCAATCGGCACATGCACCGCGAAGATGAACGCCATCGCCTTGCGGATATTGTCGTAAATCCGCCGCCCGAGCCGGACCGACTCGACGATCGACCCGAAATCATCGTCAAGCAAAACGATCGCCGCGGCTTCGCGGGCGACGTCAGTGCCGCGTTTGCCCATTGCCACGCCGATATGCGCAGCCTTCAGTGACGGCGCGTCGTTGACCCCGTCGCCGGTCATCGCGACGATCTCGCCGAGCGCCTTATAGGCTTGCACGATCCGCAATTTTTGTTCGGGCATGATGCGCGCGAAGACGGTGACCGCCTTGAGCCGATCGGCCAACGCTGCATCATCGAGCGCGTCGAGTGCCGTGCCGGTCAGCACTTCGCCATCGGCAATCCCCGCCTGCGTCGCGATCGATCGCGCGGTCGCGGCATAATCGCCGGTGATCATCACGACGCGGATGCCAGCGCTGCGGCATTCGGCAACGGCGGCGGGAACGCTGGCGCGCAGCGGATCGGCGAGGCCGACCAGCCCGGCCAGCACATACTCATAATCGAACTGGCTCTCCCGCCAGGTGCTGTCGGGCGGGGTGGCAGTGGCGACCGCCAGTACCCGGATGCCGCGCCCGGCCATCGCCTCTACTGCGGCGGTCATCGCGGTGCGGTCGGGCGCGGCGAGCTGGCAAAGGTCGGCAATTGCCTCGGGCGCGCCCTTGGTGGCCATCGTCAGCGTGTCGCGCTGTTGCCAGATGTTGGACATCGCCAATAGGTCGGGGCGCAGCGCATAGGCATGCACCAGCGTGTCGCCGGTGGCGGCAATTGCGGGGACAGCCGTGCGGGCCTCTTGCAAGGCGATCTCCATCGGATCGCTTGGCTGCGCGGCGCTGGCTAGCGCGGCGGTTTCGATCAGCCTGTGCCACGCTGCGGGGGTGGCGATATCAGCGCCGATCGCCAAAGTCTCGCCCGATGGCAGCCAGAGTTCGGCGAGCGACATGCGGTTTTCGGTCAGTGTCCCCGTCTTGTCGGTGCACAGCACGGTCGCCGAGCCCAGAGTCTCGATCGCGGCGGCGCGGCGCGTGAGCACGCCGACCTTGCCGATCCGCCACGCGCCCATCGCCAGAAACACCGTCAGCACGACCGGAAATTCTTCGGGCAGCATCGACATGCCGATGGCGATGCCGGCCAGCACTGCTTCGATCCAGCCACCGCGGAGCAGCCCGTAGAGCAGCACCACGAGCAACGCGACCGCCGTTCCGCCCGCCGCGCACCAGGTTACGATCCGCGTTGTCTCGCGGCGCAGGCGCGGCGCTTCGGTGTCTAGCGTTGCCAGCGATTGCCCGATCCGGCCGATTTCGCTGCGTGGCCCTGTTGCCAGCACCCGCGCAATGCCGCTGCCGCGCGTGACGAGCGATCCCGAATAGACATAGGGCTGGCCATCGCCGCCGGGGCGGTGCGCGCCGTTCGCATCGCCTGCCGCAACCTGCTTCCCGACCGGTAGCGATTCCCCGGTCAGCAGCGACTCATCGGCCTGGAGGTCGCCTGACTCGATCAGCAGCGCGTCGGCGGCAATCCGGTCGCCCTGTTCCAGGACGATCAGGTCGCCCTTCACTACCTCTCGCCCCGGCACGTGCAGCCGAATGCCATCGCGGATTACCAAAGCGCGCGGCGCGGACAGATCGCGCAGCGCCTCCAGCACATGTTCGGTGCGCGCTTCCTGCACGACCGTGACGACGACTGAGAAAGTCGCAAACCCCAGCAGGATCAGCGCCTCAGTCAAGTCACCGAGCAGCAGATAGGCAGTACCGCCCGCCAGCAGCAGCGCCAGCATCGGCTCGCGCAACACCTCGACCGCAATGCGCCAGACCGATCGTCGCCCGGTCTTTGGCAATTCATTGGACCCATCGGCTGCCAACCGGGCTGCTGCTTCGGCTGAAGACAGGCCGCAGCGATCGGGGTCAGTCGTCTCCGCCACGCTCGCCCCCTTCGCGACCCTCGCCGCCCTCGCCCGAACCGCTGCGATGGCAACGGACGCAATTGGCGATGTCGCGGATACCTTCCTCGGCGTGGATGGCGTTGATCCGGGCAGGGCTGTGCTCGTGACAGCTGTAACACGTGTAGCGGGTGAAATTGCCGTCTGTATGGCACGTCGCGCAGGTGGTCTTGTGCGGACCGATCAGTGCGAAATAGCGGCTATGGTCGAAGGTAGCGGGTTTCCACCCGGTCTGGGCGTGGCAGGCCGCGTAGTTGGTGCCCGCCTGCGCATGAAGCGGCGTTTTCGGTGCGCGGTGGCAGGTGGCGCACTGGTCGCGCACCTCGGGCCGCAACAGCGTGTGCGCGAAGCGTTGCTTTGTCGCCTTGACCAATTTGGGCCCGCTATGGTCGCTGTGGCAGGCTAGGCAGTTGGGTTCGGTCAGCGATTGGTGAAAGGCAACGGCATCGCCGTCTTTGCGCATTAATCTGCCCGTCGTGGTGCGGATGCCGATCTCGGCAAGCGTGTGGCAAGCGGTACAGCGCTGAACCGATACGCCCCTGAAGGGCGCATGGCAGGCGAAGCAATTGTTGGCAAAACCCGCATGCGCCGGGATCAGCGGACCGGGCGCGACCATCTGTTGCGGAAAGATAAAGGCAAGCGCGATCAGCCCGCACAGATTGGCGGCGATCAGCCAAAGCGCCCAGCGGCGTATCATTGCCACCCCCAGAACAGGAAGATCGCGATGATATGCGCCAGCGCCAGCACGCTGAACGCCAGCGTGATCGGCAGATGGACGACGCGCCATGACTTGACCATGTCGAAGGTCAGGCTGTCCCAATAGGTCCGCTCTTCGAGCTGCTCGGGCGACAGGCCGCGCGCGCGCAGCCGGGTGCGGGTCGCCTCAAGCCGCTGGCGCGATCGGCCGAGTAGATATTTGCCGGTCAGCCCGCTGGCGATGTTGATCAGCATTGCCCCCACCGCCAGCCAGGCGAGGATCGCGTTGAAATGAATGCCCGCGTGAACCAGGATCAGCAGCGATCCGGCCCAGGCGAGCCGTTCATGCCAGTGGAGCAGATCGGCAGGCTTGCCTGATGAGATCAGCTTGCGCTTGCGCATCGAATAGCCCGACGAGGCGAGGATGAGTAGCACACCGGGGATGCCCAGATAGCGCCCGATCCAGACGGCATTGGCCAGATGCAGACCGGCATCGAGCGCGAGTGTCCCGCCGGCTAGGGCGGCGAGCGACAAGTAGAACGGGATCACGTCCCGCTGCATCAGGCTGGCGCGGATGCCGGTCATGCGTTGAGCACCAGATCGCCGACCGGCGCGCCGATGCAAAGGAGGCAATGGCCCTTTGCGACGTCAAAGGATGGCGGCTGGGCGTAGCGCACCTCGCCCGAGGTGACTGCGGTGTCGCAGCTTCCGCAACTCCCGGAGCGACAGCCAGAGAGGACGGCCACGCCATTGCGTTCGGCAAAATCGAGCAAATTGGTCTCCTCGCCGGTCCAGCTGAGCGTCCGGCCCGATCGCGTGAAGCAAATTTCCAACGGATTGGCGAGGGGGGTGGGCGCGACGTCCTCAGCCGATTCAATCGATGCCGGGCCGAACGCTTCATAGCGCACCGCATCGCTCGCCACGCCCCATGCGCGCAGCGCCGGGACCAAGCTCGCCATCATCGGTGGCGGCCCGCAGACATAGAAATGATGCTCGCCGTGCGGCAGGATGCGCCGCAGCAAGGCGACATCGATGTAGCCGATCGCGTGGTAGCGATCGCCCTTGGCTTCGAGCGGCAAGGGCGCGCTCTGGACGATGGTCAGGTGGAAATTGGGGTGCCGCTCGACCATCGCCAGCAGATCGGCCTCGAACACCAGTTCCCGGCTATCGCGAACGCCGTAGAACAGGTGGATCGCGCGGTCGGCCTTTGCAGCAAGCGCTGCGCGCGCCATCGCGAACAGCGGGGTGATGCCGATGCCGCCCGCGATCAGCACAGCGGGAATGCTGGCGTCGTCGTCGAGGACAAAGGCCCCTGCAGGCGCGCGCAGCTGAAGGATCGTGCCTGCGGCCACATGGTCGTGGAAATAGCTGGAGACGCGGCCCGGCGGCAGATCAGGGTGATCAGCGGGCGCGGGGATACGCTTGATGGTGATGCGATAGGCCAGTTTGTCGGGGCGATCGGACAGCGAATAGCAGCGCGTGAAGGTGCCAATTATGCCGCGCGCGTCGGGCAGTTCGAGGTGAAGCGTCAGGAACTGGCCGCCCTGGTACGGCGGGAGCGGCTTGCCATCGACTGGCTCCAGATAGAAGGAGCTTTGGCTGATCGCGTCGTCCTCATCATCGCGCGATCGCACCCGAAACGCGCGCAGGCCAGCCCAGGCGGCGTTGGGCACGGCGCGGGTCGGTATGGCCTGCACCGATGGCGGCCGGGGACGGGATGCTGCGAAGATGATCGCCGCAATTACCTGCACCGCAAGCGCAGCGCAGATATAACCGGCGAGCGCGAGCGCAGTCATTCTCGTCTGCGCTCGGGCTGGAGCAGACGCCTAGTCATTGTCGCCCGCGCCTTCGCCCGCTTCACCACCGCCATTCTCGCCCGCTTCGGCATGCGCGCCGGGCGAGAACGCGACCGGATCGACCAGCGTGATGCCATAGGCAGCGGCACCAATCGCAACCGTCGCGATGGGAAGCCCGAGCGGCGTGGGCGACCGCGCATCAGAAATGCCGGGGTGGAGGTCTGCGCGCTTGCGACCCGTGATGAAGGCGCGGATCAGGTTATCCTTGGTCATCAGCGACATTGCGATCACCGCAATCACGTGCAGCGCGATCAGGCCGATCAACACATTCGCCAATGTCTCGTGCAGGCCGCCTTCGGCTTCGCCCTGCATCGTCGCGCCGGTATAGATGATGCCGCCGACCGTGCCGAGCAGCGCGATGATCGCCACCCCGCCCAGCGCATTATGGCCAATCGTCCGTTCGGGTTTGCCCGAAAACAACCCGCCGACATGATGGGCAATCTCGCCCGGCTTCAGGAAATCAGCAAAGCGCGCATGCTCGCCGCCGACAAAGCCCCATACCAGGCGAAAGGCGATCAGCAGCGCCGCGACCCAGCCGGCCGGAATATGCCAGGGGGCAAGCGCGCTGCCTTCCTCCGACGACAGAAACGCCAGCAAAATGGTCCCGACCAGCACCCAGTGAAAGACGCGGACCGGGACATCCCAGACCCGAACAGTAGCGGCAGTGGTGGGAGCGGTGATGGGCAGCGGGGAAATCGAAAGATCGGGCATGGTCACCTCCGTGGAGGCGAATGCTTCGACCCAATTGCTGACACAAACCTGACAGCGGCGGCTATCGATCCTCGTCGGGTGCGGCGAAGGTCACGCGGAACAGCGCACCGCCACCGGATGCATTGTCGACTGTGATGGCGCCGCCATGGGCCTGCGCCAGCCGCTGGACGATACCGAGCCCCAGCCCGGCGCCATCGGTTTTGCGCCGGTCCTTGCGCCAGAAGCGTTCGAAGATGTGCGGCCGGTCTTCGTCAGCGATGCCGGGGCCATGGTCACGCACGCTGAGCTGTGGCCCCGGGCCGGCGGTCACCTCAATCGGCGTGTCGCCCGGCGCATGCGCCAACGCATTGTCGATCAGGTTGCGATAGATACGATAGATCGCCTCGGCATGGCCGAGCGCACGGGTGTCGCCGACGCTCTCGAAGCGCAGGTCGCGCTCTGCTGCGAACACCTTGGGGGCCATCGCTGCCACTACCTCGCGCCCGATATCGGCGAGATCGACGAGGACATCGGGCTCGACCGCGAGCGCATCGGCCTGGGCAAGATCGAGCATCTGCCCCACCAGCCGCGCCATATGCTGGGTGTCGGCCTGCAGATCATCGCGAAGCGTGCTGGGCGGCAATTTGTCGAGCGACAGCTGCATGATCGACAGCGGCGTGCGCAGTTCGTGCGCGGCATTGGCGGTGAAACCGCGCAGGATCGCCATCGTCTCGTCGAGCCGGGTTAGCGCGCGGTTGACCGCGCGGACCAACGTATTGACCTCGCGCGGCTCGGGCGCTTCGGACAAGCGTCGCAAGACATTGTCGGCATCGAGCGCATCGACCTCAGCCTCAGCCCGCCTGAGCGGTTGCAGCACGCGCCGGACGGCAACGATATTGAACAGCAGCAGGAGCAGCGACAAGGGGATCAGCGGCAGCAACACATGCTGGACGATTTCGTTGAAGATCACCGGCACATAAGGGGCGATGCCATCGCCTTCGAACTGCATGAACAGCCAGCGCGACCGCCCGTCTTGATCGATGGTTCGCACCCCCGAAATGCGAAATCCCCCAGCGATGCGCTCGCGCCGGGTCCAGTCCATCAGCACACCGGGGCGTGATTGCCCGGCGATCGTGGCTGGATCGATATAGCGGGCAGACCAATGCTCGGCCCCCGGTGGCCCGATCGTCAGGTCGGCCGAGTTTTCCGCGCGGTGCGCCTCCAGCGTCAGCAATTCCTGCGCCAGCGATTCCGGCTGGCGGCTATAGGTGACGACGACGATCCCGATATCGAGCAGCGCGAACAGCAAGGTGAAGGCGGCCAGCCGGGTGGCGATCTGCCGAAACAGCGTTGGCCCCGACGGTCCTTTGCGACTGTTACCGGCCCTGTCCATGGCCCGCTTTAGCCATAAACGGTCATCGGTGCGAACAGCGCATAGCCGACACCATGGACGGTGCGAATCTGGATGTCTGCATTGGCCCCGGTCAGCCGTTTGCGTAACCGCGAGATGCACGCCTCCAGCGCGTTTGGCGTCACCTCCGCATCCATCGAATAGAGCGCACCTTCCAGCGCTGGCTTGGCGACGACATGCCCTGCGCGCCGCAACAGGCATTCGAGCAGATCGACCTCGCGCGGGGTGGCCTCGACCGGCAGCCCCGCCACTTTCACGCTGCGTTCGGCTGAATGCAGCAGGACATTGCCCACACTGAGTTCGGTGCCCAACGAAGCCCCTGGTCGGCGCAGCAGCGCCCGGCAGCGGGCGGCAAGCTCGGGAATCTGGAACGGCTTGACCAGATAATCGTCCGCGCCGGCATCGAGCCCCAGCACCCGATCATCGAGCCCGCCACGCGCGGTCAGGATCAGGATCGGCACCATATCGTGCCGCCGCCTAAGCCCGCGCACCAGATCAAGCCCTTCGCAATCGGGCAGGCCGAGATCGAGCAGCATCAAATCATAGTCGTTGATCTTCAGGGCGTGTTCCGCACCACCGACGGTTTCGCACCAGTCGACTGCAAAGCCCTGTCGGTCGAGCCCCTCGCGGATGAGGCTTGCCAGACGGGCATTATCTTCAACCAGCAACAGGCGCATTGTCGGTGTCCGTCCTTTCGACTGTTCCCTTGTAGCCCGTAATCATCGCCAGCGGCAGGGGCGCCAATCAGCGCAGAAAACTGCTTGCCGGTACGCGGTAGATTTATCCTGCTGCGCCCCTGGCCTGACGAAATGCTGACAGCGTTTGGGAAATTGTTGGAACGTGGCTAGCCACGTCTGGGCCAGTTCCATCCCGGCAGCACTTGGCCGTTCATCTGCGCTGCGATCCTGGCCGCCCGGCCGATTGCGACGCGAGCAGGGTGCCTTGGACATTAGCGATTGCAATTCCAAAAGGGCATGGCCAATCTTGCGGCGGGCAGGGGCGCGATGTGATGTCGCGTGATACTGCTATTGCGCGGGAGAGACCCGGATTTTCAAAGGGGTCTCGTTTGGTTGATTTACTGCTTAATGCGGGCGTGCCGTTTGCAGCGCTGATCGTGGCTGGGCTGGTCGCCGGTTTTGCGGCGGGCCTGTTCGGGATTGGCGGCGGTTTCATCGTCGTCCCAGCGCTGCTGGTGGTATTGCCCCTGTTTGGCGGCGATAACGCGCAGCTTGCGCATGTCGCCATCGGCACCTCTGCCGCTACGATCATCATCACCTCCATTCGATCGCTGCGCTCGCATGCCCGGCGCGGTGCGGTGGAGTTTCCAATTCTGTGGAGCTGGGCACCCTGGCTGATCATTGGCGATGCCGTTGGCGTGCTGCTGGCGGGGCGGATTGATGGCCATATTCTGACGATGATCTTCGCGATTGGCGTTGGGTTGATGTCGCTGCTGTTTTTAATCCCGCACCTGGCCGA
Organism: Sphingomonas sp. 28-62-20; assembly: GCF_002281505.1. Taxonomy (NCBI): domain Bacteria; kingdom Pseudomonadati; phylum Pseudomonadota; class Alphaproteobacteria; order Sphingomonadales; family Sphingomonadaceae; genus Sphingomonas; species Sphingomonas sp. 28-62-20. Next base: position 37,629 of record NZ_NCGH01000018.1, on the reverse strand, counting down.
CCATAAATTTGGTGATGATATGCCAGGTATCGCCCCGCGCGTTGCGATTGCGGGCGGCCTTGGGACCTTTTCCGCCCTGCTGGGCATCGGCGGCGGCACGATTGCGATCATGGTGATGACGCTGTGTGGCCGGTCGATCCACCGGGCGATTGCGACGGCGTCGGGCATTGGCGCGCTGATCGCCATTCCCAGTGCCATTGGCTTTGTGCTGATCGGACTTGGTGAGGCCGGGCTGCCCTGGGGATCGCTTGGCTTTGTCAACGTGCCGGCGGCGGCGGCGATCACATCAATGTCGATCCTGACCGCACCGCTTGGCGTTGCGGCAGCGCATAGCTTGCCCGCAACCCCGCTGCGGCGGATTTTCGGGCTCTACCTTGTTTTCATTGCGATTGTGATGTTCCGCAATGCAATGAAAATGTGATGAGTGACGATGTGACTGACCAAAAAGCGCGCCGGGTATCGCCGGCGTCGATGAGCGATGAGCGATAAGGCCAACAGCTAAAGGGAGTGATCAAGATGACCGATGTGATGACCGAGCCGACCGCCTTGATCCTGCCGCCCGAAGCGCAGGATGATTTGTTGACGCGCGGCTTTAATCGGCGCGACCTTGCTCGTTTCGCGGCTGTGTTTGGCGTGGGCGCGGTGGCGGCGACGACGGGGCGCCCGGCCTGGGCCGCCGCCGGTGTGCCGGATCCTGCTCCCAGCGCCAAGACCCGCATCGGTGCCAATGAATGCTGGACCGGGCCGCTGATGCCGGGCCAGATCGCCGCCAGCAAAATGATTGCGCATAGCAACCGTTATTCGCCGCATGACGAACGCGGCGATTTCATCAAGGCGGTGATGGCGATTGAAGGCGTGCCCTATGATCATGTCGCCCCCTGGCCTGGATCAAGCGATCCCTTGTCGCGCGCGGTGATCAGCTATTGTTCGCCGACCAAAGGCCTAGTGACGGCGGATCCGACCTTTGAACTCGCTGGCCGCACCGCCGAATGGATTGGCGCGCCGGTCAAGCGGGTGCCGCTGACCCCGGATTTCCGCCATGACGTGAAGGCGATGCTGGCGGTTGATCCCAATGCCGGCCTTTATTATATCTGCACGCCCAACAACCCGACGGGCACCATCACACCGATTGCCGACATTGAATGGCTGATCAAGAACAAGCCCGAAGGATCGATGGTCCTGGTGGATGAGGCCTATACCCATTTCGCCGGGGTGCCGGTCGCGTCATCCTTTGTCGTGACGCACAAGGATGTGATCGTCCTGCGGACCTTTTCGAAAATCTTCGGGATGGCCGGCATGCGGATGGGCTTCATCATGACCAACCCCGCCAATATCGCCAAGATGATGCGTTATGATGGCGGCATGCAATCGGGCGCGTTGCCGCTGCCCTCGCTTGCCTGCGCGACGGCCAGCCTGACGGCCAAGACGCTGATCGCGGCGCGCAAGGCCGAAATGGAGCAAGCGCGGGGTATGACGATTGATCACCTGAAGGCGCGCGGCCTGTCGGTGGTGCCCACCAATGCCAATATGGTGATGATCGACTGGAAGACCAAAGCCGCCAAGGAAGTGCAGGCGGCCTTCCGCACGCAAAGCGTGGAAATTGGTCGGTCCTGGCCAATCTGGCCGACCGTATCGCGGATTACCGTGGGATCGATGACCGACATGAAGAATTTCTGCATGGCACTCGACAAGGTTTGGGTTGCCTGAATGTGATCGCCCGATCGATTGCAGCCATTAAGCCGGGTGCCCCGTTGGCTGGGCATCCGGCATTTTCTTGGCCGGTGCCGCGGCAGCGAGGGGTTCGGGCACCGCTTGCGGAAGTAAAGCGATGCTGCACTGCAACACAATGCTGACATAGTCGATAGAACCACAATTTGTTATAAACAAGTCATTATTGAGCCATATATCTGCGTCAGGGTTTCTAGGTTGTTCCGATGCTTCTCCCGCCTTCTACGGCGAGAGTGGCGACGAGGCAGGCGCAGGCGGGACCTCAATCTGGCAACAGGAGATCCCATGAAGTTATCAGTTTTCACCACCGCTAGCACTGTCGCCGCAGCGATGTTGATCATCGCGCAGCCTGCTGCTGCCCAGGAAACCGAAGCGCCCAAGGCACTGACCGTAACGGGCTCGATTGCGCTGGTCTCAGATTATCGTTTTCGCGGCGTTTCCCAGTCCGACGAAGAGCTTGCCGTGCAGGGCGGCTTCACCGTCACGCATGAAAGCGGCCTCTATGCCGGGACCTGGGCATCCAACCTTGCTGGTTGGGGCGCTTTTGGCGGTTCAAACAGCGAGCTCGACCTTTTTGCTGGCTACAAACGGCCCATCGGCGGCGCGACGCTCGATGTCGGTTTGACCTGGTATGTGTACCCAGGCGGCGCAAGCAACACCGACTTTGCCGAGCCTTATGTCAAGCTCAGCGGCACGGTGGGGCCAGTGTCGGTGCTCGGTGGCTTTGCTTATGCGCCCAAGCAGCGGGCGCTCGGCAATTTCTCGAACACGCCGTTCAGCCGTGGCCAGTCCGACGATAATATTTACGTCTGGGGTGATGCCAGCGTTGGCATCCCGAGAACGCCAATCACCGCAAAGGCGCATGTTGGCTATTCGGACGGTAACCCAGGGCTTGGCCCGAACGGCACCAGCGTTGCACCGACCGGGAAATATGTCGATTGGCTGCTCGGCGTTGACGCAGTGGTAGGACCCTTGGTGCTCGGTGTTGCCTATGTCGACACGGACATCACGTCGGCGGAATCGGCGTATCTGTTGCCGAATTTCAGCTCGACCAAGGATGGCGGCCCGATTGCCGGCCCACAGGTCGTGTTCTCGGTTTTGGCAAGTTTCTGATCGGTTGATCCCGCAAGGGGTTTGCCCTTGCGGGATCCCGCCGTTGCGTCGTGCGGGCGGCAATGGACTTTGCGCGACGGTCGGGTAAATGGCGGTGATGGCTGCTGATCCGCTTTCGCCCGATCGACTTATCCTTCGTCGGCCAGATGACTGGCACGTTCATCTGCGCGATGAGGCAATGCTGGCTGGCGTTGCAAATTTTACCGCCCGGCAGTTTGCACGGGCGATTGTGATGCCCAATCTCGTGCCGCCCGTGACGGACCGGGCAGCCGCATCGGCCTATCGGGCGCGGATCATGGCGGCGGTCGATCCTGGCCTTGGCTTCACGCCATTGATGACCTGCTATCTCACCGATCATAGCGATCCCGATGAGGTTGAGCGCGGCTTTACCGAGGGTGTTTTTGCGGCTGCCAAACTTTATCCCGCGCATGCCACCACCAACGCTGAACATGGCGTCTCCGATGTCAGCGCGATCAGCGCGGTGCTGGAGCGGATGCAGAAAATCGGCATGCCGCTGTTGCTGCACGGCGAAGTGACCGATCCTTCGGTGGACATTTTCGACCGGGAAGCGGTGTTTATCGATCGCATTTTCTCCCGGATCAGCGCCGATTTTCCGGGATTGAAGACAGTATTTGAACATATCACCACCGCTGATGCGGTGGCCTTTGTTGAGGCGAGTGGCCCGCTGGTTGCAGCGACGATTACGCCGCATCATTTGCGGATAAACCGCAACGCGATGTTCGAAGGCGGCATCCGGCCGCATTTTTATTGCCTGCCTGTCGCCAAGCGCGAGCGGCACCGGCTCGCCCTGCGCCGGGCGGCGATTTCGGGCTCGCCGAAGTTTTTCCTGGGCACGGATTCGGCGCCGCATGAGGTTGGCCGCAAGGAATCGGCCTGTGGCTGCGCCGGTTTGTTCAACGCCCCCTTCGCAATTGAAAGCTATGCTGCGACCTTTGAGGAGGAGGGCGCAATCGATCGGCTGGAGGCTTTCGCCGCCGAGCATGGACCGCGCTTCTATGGGCTTCCGCTCAGCGATGAACGGATCGTGCTGGAACGCGTGCCGGTGACGGTTCCCGCAATCATCGCCACGCCCGATGCGGGCAATCTGGTGCCCTTTCATGCCGGGGATATCCTGCCCTGGCGCTTTGCTGGCCTTGCGCCTGCGTGACCATGGCTGAACCTGGCGATCGACCGCCGGTCTATCGATACCGTGTTTCGGGATTAACTGTTCAAAGCGATCTTGCCCTGCCCGGGTTGCGCCGACTGGCAAGCGATGCGCCGCCCGATGTGACCATCGCGGCCGGCGTCGTGCCAACCATGCTCCCTGATCCCGTGCTACTGCGGCCGCGATTGCAGCTTGGCGCGACCCAGGCGTTGTCGCTGCGTCCCGGCATTGGGCGCTTCCTGATCGAAGGCGGCAGCATGATCCATTATGCTGCTGAACCCGATGCCGCGCCGGAAGAACTGACGATGTTCCTGGTCGGTACGGTCTTTGCGGTGCTGCTCCATCAGCGGGGCGACATCGTTCTGCATGCCAGCGCGATTGCGGTTGGCGGGTGCGCCGTGCTGTTTTGCGGGCGATCGGGCGCTGGCAAATCGACGCTCGCCGCGGCGCTTGCTGAACAGGGATACCCGCTGCTATCCGACGATCAATGCGCGATTGCCCTGGATACGGCATCGCGGCCGATGCTTCGACCTGATGGGCGCCAATTGAAATTATGGACGCCCTCGATCGCGGCGCTGGCGCTGGACGGGCGACGGCAAGGCGCGGTGCCGATCAATCCCAACAAATTTTATGTCGATCCCGCCCAGCGGAGCGAGGACGCTCTGGCGATCGGCGCGATTTATCAATTGTCCGAAAGCGATTCTGGGGCGGCAATTGAGGTCAAGATTCCTAATCTGGCCGATCGCACCGCGCTGCTGGTTGCCAATGCTTATCGCCCGGTGCTGATGCAACGCATGGGGCGTAAATCCAGCTATCTCCAGGCGAGCGCGGCGATGGCGGGCCAGATCGGGGTATTTCAGTTTGTTCGGCCAAAGCAATTTGCGGTCATGCCCAGGATGCTCGGCGTGCTCGCCGAGCATTGGCAGGACATCGGGCTGGTCGCCTAGCGCGGCTTGCGATCCGCTGTCCAACCAAGGATAGCGGCAGAACAATTGGTAGAGGATGCGGTGTGGATCAGGCAGATATAGTCATCGTCGGGGCAGGGCATGGCGGCGCGCAGGCGGCGATTGCGCTCAGGCAACAGGGCTTTACCGGCTCAATAGCGATTATCGGCGAAGAGCCCGAACTGCCCTATGAACGGCCGCCGCTGTCGAAAGATTATCTGGCTGGCGACAAGCCCTTTGAACGACTACTGATCCGCCCAGCGGCGTTCTGGTCAGAACGGCAGATCGATTTTCGGCTGGGCATGCGGGTCAACGCAGTGCTGCCAGAGGAGCATCGGGTCACGACCGAGGATGGCCAATCATTCGGCTATCGCACGCTCATCTGGGCGACCGGCGGCGCGCCGCGAAAGCTGACTTGTCCGGGGGCAGAGGTGGCGGGCGTCCATTATGTCCGCAGTCGCGCTGATGTGGATCAGCAGATCGCTGAATTGGCGTCGGTAAGCCGGGTCGTCGTCATTGGCGGCGGCTATATCGGGCTTGAAGCGGCGGCAGTGCTCAGCAAGCTCGGCAAGCAGGTGACGGTGGTCGAAGCGCTTGATCGCGTGCTGGCCCGTGTCGCCGGGGAACCGCTGTCGCGCTTTTTCGAAGCCGAACATCGCGCGCACGGCGTCGATGTGCGGTTGGGCGCGATGGTCGAGGCGATTGAGGGCGCGAACGGCCGGGCAATTGGCGTCCGGCTGACGGACGGCGAGCTGATCGGTTGCGACATGGTGGTGGTGGGGATCGGCATCATTCCCGCTGTCGCGCCGCTGCTGGAGGCAGGTGCCGCAGGGGGCAATGGTGTGCTGGTTGATGCGCAGTGCCGCACCAGCCTGCCCGATATCTTCGCGATTGGCGATTGCGCGGCCCATGCCAATCGCTTCGCCGGGGGCGCGGTGATCCGGCTGGAATCGGTCCAAAATGCCAATGATCAGGCAACAATTGCCGCCAAGGCGATCATGGGCGGTACTGATGGCTATGACGCAGTGCCGTGGTTCTGGTCCAACCAATATGATCTGAAGTTGCAGACGGTCGGTCTATCGACGGGCTATGATCATGTGCTGGTGCGTGGGGACCCCGCCACGCGCAGCTTCTCGGTCATCTATTTGCGTGATGGGCATGTGATCGCGCTGGATTGCGTCAACATGATCAAGGATTATGTCGCGGGGCGGGCGTTGGTGGTTGCTGGCATTACGACGGGGCTGTCACCCGATCCGATCCAGCTGGCCGATCCACTGATCGCCTTGAAGACGCTGGCTGCGCCCGCGTAACCGCCTTGGCCATGGGGAGGTAGATCTCCGCACGCAGCCCGCCTTCGGCGCGGTTCGATAGCGTCATCGTCCCGCCCTCATCCTCAACGGCGCGCGAGACGATTGATAGCCCGAGGCCAAAGCCGACGGTGTCGCGCTGGCGGGCGGTGTCGAGCCTGACAAAGGGTTTAAGGACATCAGCCAGCTTGTCGGGCGGGATGCCGGGCCCGTTATCTTCAACATAGAGGCGGATCGCATCGCCATCGTCTTGCAGCGTCAGCATCACCGATGATCCGTGGTGCAGGCCATTATCGACAAGATTGGTGATGGCGCGCTTGATTGCCGATCGACGGATCATCACCTCAAGATGATCAGGGCCGACATAGCTGACATTGGCGCCATGATCGGTCGCATCATCGGCAATAGTCGCGCATTTTACCGCAAGGTCGACGCGGGTTGGCGTTTCTGGATCCTCGTCGCCGCCCAAATAGGCGAGCAACGATGAAACCATCGCTTCCATTTCATCAATATCTTCGCGGATCGCGTCGCGTACTTGTTGCTCCTGAACGCCATCGGCGCGCAGCTTAAGCCGCGAAAGCGGCGTCCGCAGATCATGACCGACCGCGAACAGCGCCTGAGTGCGATCGTTGATCAGCCCATGGATACGGCTTTGCATGCCATTAAAGGCGCGAATCACCTGCGCGACATCGGTTGGCCCTTCTTCCTTGACATAGACTTCGACGCCGCTGCCGGTTTGGTCGGCGGCGGCTGCCAACCGGCGCAGCGGCTGCAATGTCCGTTGCATCAGCAAACCCGCCATCAGCACCAGGGCAATTGCTGGTGCCAGCGCGAGCAGGACCCGTTCGGTAATGACGCGCACATTGGCGACAGGTTCCTGGGTGCGAAAATACAGCCAGCTATGGTCGGCGAGGTGAAGCCCGCCCGTGACCACGGATTTGCGGCCTGGCGATTCGAGCCAAATCCGCAGGTCAGTGCTGCCCAGCGTCGGTTCCCATGCCACAATTTGCTTTGTCATCCCAGCGAGCGCCGTTGCCGATGGCGGCGGCGGGTGCGGTGTAGTCTGCCACTGGACCAGATAGTGGCCGGTGCTCAGCGATGCCGCAAGCTGCGGCCGTTGGGCGACGGGTGCTGCGGACACCAGTTGCTGGGTGATCGCCAGATGTTCGGCAATGCGGCGCGCTTCGTCATCGCGCACCGAAAATTGGCTGTCGCGCTCGTAAAGGATTGTGCTGATGCCGAATTCGATAATCACCGTCAGCAGCAGGATCGCCACAATCTGCCCAAGGACCCCGGGCGATGGACGGACGAACTTGATCAACGACGCTCGACAGGGACGTTCAGCATATACCCAATCCCGCGCACCGTGATGATCGGCGCATCACGGCCGGCGCTGGAAAGCTTGCGGCGCAACCGGCTGATCAACACGTCGATGCTGCGATCCGAACTGTCGCCAAGCCGGGTCCGCGACAATTCGATCAGCCGATCACGGGCGATCACGCGCTGGGCGTGATCAAGCAATGTTACCAGCAGATCGAACTCTGCGCCGGTCAGATCGACGCTGGCACCGCTGGGTGAGCGTAATTCGCGGCGGGGCAGGTCAACCACCCACCCATCAAAAACAATGGTTTTGGCTTCGCCATCGCCCTTGCCCCGGTCAAGCGCGGGACGGCGCAGCACTGCGCGGACGCGCGCGACGAGCTCACGCGTTCCAAAGGGTTTGGCAATGTAATCGTCCGCGCCCAGCTCAAGACCGACGACCCGGTCGGTCTCGCTCCCCCTGGCGCTGATGAAAATGATCGGCACATCGCTTTGCTGGCGCAGCGACCGGCACAGATCGATGCCGTTGGTGCCGGGCAGCATGATATCGAGCAGCACGAGATCAACCGGCCCTTGATCAAAGGCCAACCACATTTCGGGAGCGGCGGCCGCAGGGCGGACGGTATAGCCGTTTTCCTGCAGCGCTCGGGTGGTAAGCGTGCGAAGCGCTGGGTCATCTTCAACCAGCAGAATCGTTGGGGCCGTCATACAAGATCGCCTAGTTTCATCGAACAGAAGTAGGGGGAGCGTTCCGGAGCGTCAACGGAGTGCGGTTCCCAAAGCGAATCAAGCAATACTTCTTTACACCACAGGCAGCATTGCCGCTGCCGTTGTACCAAAGCGTAACACTGCTTAACCATCTTGAATGCTGGCAATAATCGTAAACATCGCGTTAACTTCAGCGCATGGCATTCAGATCAATCGCATCCGCCCCGGCCCATGGCCACCCGATCCGCCGGATGGTGGGAACCAAGCGCTCTGCGCCCAAGGCGCTGGCCGCTGCGGCAAAGGGGGAGGATGAGCTGAAGCTGTTTGCGCTCAGCTTCACCGCATTCTTCATCTGCATCTATACGCTGATTTTATAGGCGTTATCGCCTGGAGCTGGCCTGGCAGGCGTTAGGTCGCCGGGATGTCGTCACAGAGCAGGTGCAGTTTATAGCCCAGCCATGCCGATATCGGGCACATCACCGCGACCACGAACAGCATGTCGCTAGGGCCGACACCGGCAAGCGCTAACCCCTGCACACCAACGGCGCCCAGCACCATGGCGCCGGCATTGACGACATTATTGGCAGCGACGGTCCGCGCGGTCTGATCCTTGGTGACGGTCGTCGTCAAAAAGGCATAGAGCGGCACCACGAACATGCCGCCCGTTACAGCAATCGCGATCAACGCAGCGACCACAGCAATGCCGCGCGGCAACTGCATGAAACTGTGCAAATCATACAGTGTACCGGCCGGGGCGGCTGGCCAGCTGCGGCACAGTAAGGAAAAGATCACGACGCATGCGCCCATCGCCAACACCGACGCTGGCGCATAGCGCGCTGAGGTATGTCCCTTGAGCAGCGCGTTGATCGCAACCGAGCCAACCGCGACACCGACCGAGAACAGCGCAATCACAAAGGTTGAAACAGCCTCATCAGAGGTGAGCACATTTTTGACCAGCGGCGGGAAGATGATGATCAGCACCGCCCCCATCGACCAGAAAAAGCTGATCGCGCAAATCGTCATGAACAGGCGGGGGATATGCATCGTCGCGCTGATCACGCGCCAGGATGAGGTAAAGGGGTTGTAGTTGATTTTTAGCTCTGGCCCGGCGCGCAGCGCTGCTGGCACGAACAGTGCGGTGACCCAGCCGATCAGCGCCACGACAAGTACCGTGATCACGGTCCACTCGGCCGGCTGGGCCGCGAGCAAGCCCGCCACGATCGTGCCGGCCAGGATCGCCAGATAGGTCGCAGATTCGACCAGGCCGGTGCCGCCCAGCACTTCGTCTTCGTGCAGATGCTGGGGCAGAATGGCGTATTTGATTGGCCCAAAAAACGCCGAATGAATGCCAAGCCCCAGCACCGCGATGAGCATCAGCGCCAGGCCGGGGGTGGCATAGCCACCATGCGCCAACAGCAGGCCTGCCGAACCGACGATCATGATCAAAATTTCGGCGGTCTTCACGATCCGGATAATCTTTGCCTTGTCGTGCGTATCCGCGAGCTGGCCGGACAGCGCCGAGAGCAGGAAAAACGGCAAAATGCCGATCGCTGTCGCAATCGCATTGAAATTTTGCTCGATCTTGGGATCGTTATAAATCTGGTACGTCGCGAACAGCACCATCGAGGTCTTGAACAGATTGTCGTTAAAGGCGCCGAGGAACTGAGTGACAAAAAGGGGCAGAAATCTGCGCTTCTTCAGGAGCCCGAGCGCATTCAACATGGAAAAACCGTACCTCAAAATGGCAAGACTGTGACAAGGCCATAGCCGAGCGGCGCGGAAACCGGCAATCGGATAATGTACATGCGCCCGCCGGGTGGGGTTTGCGTCGGCCCATGACAGGCGTAGAGCGGCCCGCAATGTTGACCTTGCCCAATTTGTTGACCCTGTCGCGGATCCTTGCCGTGCCGTTGCTCGCTGCCCTGTTGTGGTGGCCCGATTGGCGGCTTGGCTATGCGATCGGCTTCGGCCTGTACTGCCTGATGGGCATCACCGATTATTTCGATGGCTATCTGGCGCGTGCACAGGGCACCGTATCCAAGCTTGGCATATTTCTCGATCCGATTGCCGACAAGATCATGATCGCCGCGGTTATTCTGCTGCTGGTGGGGACGGGCGATATCGCCGGGCTGCACAAGGTTGCAGCCCTCGTCATCCTGCTGCGCGAGATTGCGGTATCTGGCTTGCGGGAGTTTTTGGCGCAGCTCCGCGTCTCGGTGCCGGTATCGCAGCTCGCCAAATGGAAGACCGCGCTGCAGATCATTGCCTTTGGCGGGCTGATCCTGGCCGGGGCGCTGCCGGCAGCGGCCTGGATCAAGCTGGCTAGTCTGTCAGCCCTTTGGCTGGCGGCTGGGCTGACGGTGATCACGGGCTGGGATTATCTGCGCGTCGGCCTGAAGCATATGGATTGACGGCGATGGCGGTCGAGATGCTCTATTTCGCTTGGGTCCGCGAACAGATTGGCCGTGGCCATGAAAGCGTCTCGCCGCCCGAAGGCCTGGCGACGGTGGCCGATCTGATCGATTGGCTAGCCGGTCGAAGCGCCGGCCATGCCGCCGCCTTTGCCGATCGCGCGCGGTTGCGGGCGGCGATCGATCAGCGCTTCGGTCCGCTCGACGCGCCCATCGAAGGGGCCCGCGAAATCGCCATTTTCCCACCGGTGACGGGCGGATGATGGCGGTTCGCGTGCAGGCCGAGCCGATCGATACGGCGGCAGCGCTTGCCGGGCTTGAGGCACCGGGGGCGGGCGCGGTGGCGAGCTTTACCGGCCTGGTGCGCGGCGATGATGGCGTTTCCGTGCTGGAGCTAGAGCATTATCCGGGGGCAACCGAAGCAGCGCTGGAAGCTCTTGCGGTCGAAGCGCGCGCGCGCTGGTCGCTCATTGCCGTCGAGATCATCCACCGGGTCGGGCCGATGGTTCCCGGCGACCGGGTCGTGTTTGTCGGCACCGCCGCCGCCCATCGCGGTGCTGCGCTTGACGCCTGCGCCTTCCTGATCGACCGGCTGAAGACCGACGCGCCCTTTTGGAAGCGTGAGCTGCGCGGCAGCGATGCCCGCTGGGTGGAGCCGCGTGCTAGCGATGATGCAGCGGCTGATCGCTGGCGGGCTGGGTAGGGATTGCGCTGCGCTGCGATTCAGTGCGCTCAGGCGGATGGTTGGAAAACAGCCCCTCCTTGGCAACCGATTATTTCGTTTTTGAACGCTTCAATGGGGAGGTGATTAATATGATCGCAGTTATAATGAACCCCATGCCCACTGGTAATCCATTGGTGCCGAGCGCGAAACTGCTGACGAGCCCGAGCACAAGCGATATGATCCCAAGCGCGACCAAAATCCATGTTGGATAACTGCCCAGATCTTTCATTTGCCAATGATATCGTTTCTGGCTGACGTCTGCAATTGGGGTTATATTTGGAAAGTGAGCCAATCTGGAATCTGGCGTGACGGTCGGGCGACAATGTTCACAATTGCGCGCGTCAAATGCTCCAATAGTGCACCGCGTTCTTCATTACGGCGTAGCTCGTCACTCAATCCAGCTTGGGGAGCAATACGCCGCCCACGATATGCACCACGCCATTGGCCTGGCGGAGATTGGCGGTTTCGATATAGCTCTTGTTGCCATTGGCGTCGGTGATGCTGATTGCGTCATGGATGATTTGGATCACCAGCGGCTCGCCGTCGATACTGGTGTAGCGCGCCTTGCCGCCGCCAGCCTTTACCCGTTCGCGGATCTGCTCGGTAGTGATCGCGCCGGCCACGATATGGTAGCGCAATATTCTGACCAGCGCCGCTTTGTTCTCGGGTTTCAGCAGCATCTCCACCGTGCCGGGTGGGAGGCGGGCAAAGGCGGCATTGGTTGGCGCGAATAGCGTCAACGGCCCAGGATTGATCAGCGTATCGATCAGCCCGGCGGCTTGCACGGCGGCGAAAAGCGCCGACAAATTCGGTGCGGCAGCGACATTTTCGGCGATTTTCTTGTTCGCCTGCATGTTGGTGCTGCCAATGTCGGCCGTCGGCATCGGCGCGGGAGTGCCGACAGCGATCATGACGTCGTACTGCTGTGCACCGGCAGCGAAGCTAAAGCCAACGGCAACTAATGCGGCAGCTAAAGCGGCAGCGCCAATCCGGCGCGCTTTAACGCGGCAGCGATTGCGCATCGGCGAGCACTTGCGACAGCAGTAGAAAATCCTTTTCGCGCGGGGATGCGCGTCGCCAGACGAGCGCGATCCGGCGGATCGCATTGTCCGCCTCCAGTGGCCGGGCGGCAATATTGGTGTGTTCCAATATCCCTGCCGTGATCGCCATTTCCGGCAGCATGGTTACCCCCAGCCCATTATCGACCATCTGGACGATCGTATGCAGCGACGTGCCCAGCATCGTGGCCTCGGCGCGCAGTTCAGGCCGGTTGCAGGCCGATAGCGCATGATCTTTCAGGCAATGCCCGTCTTCAAGCAGCAACAGGCGATGTTCGTCGATGTCAGCGGCAAGGATGCTGGCGGGGCAGGGGGTGTATTCGCCGTCCGGAAACGCCACGAACAAGCGGTCATCGAACAAGGGCTGCACCGAAACTTCCCCGCAGGCATAGGGCAATGCCAGCAGCACGCAATCGGTGCGGCCATTATGCAGCCCGTCACACGCGACACCGCTGGGCTCTTCGCGCAGATAGAGTTTCAGGTCGGGATAGTCGGTGCGCAATCTTGGCAGGATGCGCGGCAGCATGAAGGGCGCTATCGTCGGGATCACGCTCATCCGCATGTCGCCCGATAGCGGCCGCCCGGCCGCGCGCACCAGATCGCCCAACTCATCGGCTTCGCGCAGCACGCGTCGCGCCTTTTCGGCTATCCGATCACCCAAGGGCGTAAAGCGGACGACCCGACGGGTGCGTTCAACCAGGGTGACGCCAATCAGCGTTTCCAGTTCACGCAGGCCGGCTGACAGCGTTGATTGTGTGACAAAACACGCCTCTGCCGCGCGCCCGAAATGCCCGTGTTCCTGCAAGGAAACAAGATATTGCAGTTGCTTGAGCGTTGGCAGGTACGTCGCCATTTATCGTTCCAGTCAATCAATACGGAACAAATAACCTGTTGGCTCGTTAAATAACAGCCTTATATAGGCGGAGCGAGAAGAGAGGGCGGCGCACGCCCCGTGGACGTGAGAGGACCTGGCTGGCTCCGAGTTCATTTAAAGGAGTCCCTATCCATGTTGACCGTTGGCGATACGCTGCCCGATTTCACCGTTCCCGTTCAGCAGGGCATTCATGCCCTCCCCGCCGGCGAAACGCTCAGCCAGGATAGCTTCCCGGGCAAGTGGAAGATTCTGTTTTACTGGCCAAAAGATTTCACCTTTGTCTGCCCGACCGAGATCATCGGCTATGCCGCGCTGAAGGATGATTTCGCCGATCGTGATGCCGTGCTGATCGGCGCATCGACCGATACCGCACATGTCCATCTCGCCTGGCGGAAGTCGGATCCTGATCTGGCGGCAGCCGATTTCCCCTGGCTGGCGGATAATGGCGCGGTGCTGGCCTCGGCGCTCGGCATTCTCGATGCCAATGAGCATGTCGCTTACCGCGCGACCTTCATCATCGATCCCGACAATGTCATCCAGGCGGTGCAGGTCAACGGGTTGAACGTCGGCCGCAACCCGCAGGAAACGCTGCGCGTGCTTGATGCGCTGCAGACCGACGAACTCTGCCCGTGCAACTGGAACAAGGGCGACGACGTCCTCCAGCTCGCCGCCTAATCCACCAGCGAGGCGGGCGTGGTTCCGCCCGCTTTCTTGTCACCCCGGCCAGCGCCGGGGTGACTCGTTTTCAGGAGATTGATCGACCATGTCGCTCAAGGAATTTTCGGGTGCGCTGCCTGACTTCGCCAAGGATATCCGGCTCAACGTATCGTCATTGCTCAACGAACAGGCGCTGCCCGACCAGCGCAAATATGGCCTGCTGCTGACCTGCGCGCATGGTTCCGCCTATAAGCCCCTGGTCGATGCCGTCGAAGCCGAATGCAGTGGCAAACTGAGCGCTGAAGCAGCCACCGCTGCCCGCGCTGCCGCTGCCGTGATGGCGATGAACAATGTTTATTACCGCTTCACGCATCTGGCCGGGAACAAGGAATATCTGAACATGCCCGCCAAGTTGCGCATGAACGTGATCGGTGCACCGGGCATCGACAAGGCCGATTTCGAGCTGTTCTGCCTGGCGGTCTCAGCGATGAACGGCTGCGGGATGTGCATCGACAGCCATGAGCAGGTGCTGAAAAAGGCAGGCGTGAATGCCGAGACGATCCAGCATGCCGTTCGCTATGCATCAGTGATGAAGGCGGTTGCTTCGGTCCATGCGGCGCTGAACTGACCCTTGGCGGGGGGAGCGGCCCGGGATCAGCTCAGCGCCTTCCAGATCGTGTAGACACTCGTGATGGTCAGCAGCATGCCGACCATCACCATCAGCGCCCGCGCGGGCATGCGCTTGGCAAGCACAGCCCCGAATGGCGCAGCGATGAGCCCACCGATCAGGATTCCAAGCGTGGCAACCGTGAATGCCGCAAAACCCATCGTGGCAATGAAGGTTGCCGAAATTGTTGCGGTCAGGAAGAATTCGGATGTGTTGACCGTGCCGATCGTCGTGCGTGGCGCCGCGCCTTGAACGAGCAGGTTTGACGTCACCACCGGCCCCCAGCCGCCGCCGCCCGCCGCGTCCAAAAATCCGCCAATCAAGCCGATCGGCGCGACAACCCTCGGCTTGCGCGGTTCGGTCTGCCCGCGCCAGGCGCGATACAGCAGATAAAGGCCGATCGCGGCCAGATAGGCCATCACAAACGGCTTCGCGATCGATGCATCGATGCTGCTCAGCACATAAGCCCCCAGCGCACCGCCGATCATGCCGGGGATGACGAGCCGCCTGAACAGTTTCCAATCGACATTGCGGTTATAGATATGGCTGGCGCCGGAAGCTGCCGTCGTAAAGGTCTCGACCGCATGAACGCTTGCCGAGGCAAGCGCGGGCGACACGCCAAGCAGGCTGACGAGCAACGTGCTTGAGATCACGCCAAAGGCCATGCCCAGTGCGCCATCGATAACCTGCGCAGCGAATCCGGCCAGGATGAAGGGCAGGATAACATTGAAATCAATAAGAGAAACGTCAAACACGCCGGCCGCCTTCCCTTGGATATAGGAAGAATAGGCAGCGACATTATACCCTACAAGATAGATAGGATTTATTGGACTAAATACTGCGACGAAGCGGTTATGGAATTCGTCCGGGGGAGTGCCTAAATAGGCGCGAGTTCAAAAGAGGACCCGGCTCATGTTCGAGCGCCTGACAGCCTATCTCGATTCGATCAAGCTGCGCGATCCCGCGCCGCGATCACGCTGGGAAATCCTGCTTTATCCCGGCGTGCTGGCGCTTGGCTTGCACAAGGTTGCACACAGCTTGTATCAGGCCGATCTGTTTTTTCTGGCGCGTCTCGTCAATCACCTGTCGCGATTCCTGACGGCGATCGATATCCACCCCGGGGCCAAAATCGGGCGCAATTTCTTTATCGATCATGGCTTCACGGTGATCGGGGAAACCGTCGAAATTGGCGACAATGTTACCATTTACCAATGCGTAACGCTGGGCGGCACCAGCCCGGACAATGGCGTGGCGGGAAAGCGGCACCCGACCCTGCTCGATAATGTCATTATCGGATCGGGCGCGCAGGTGCTGGGGCCGATCACTATTGGCGTGGGCGCGCGGGTGGGGGCGAATGCCGTCGTCACCAAGGACGTTATGCCCGGCGCGGTAATGGTTGGCATCCCGGCGCGCGCGACGATGGTCGATGGGGGGCGGAGCGACAAGAGCTTCGTGCCCTATGGCACGCCGTGCAGCGAAATGTTCGATCCCGAGACGCAGAAGGTCGAACTGCTCCGCTGTGAGATTGATACGCTGCGCAAGCGCCTGGATGCGTTGCTCGCGGATAATGAGGATCTGCGTGATCGTGCGTAACAGTCCAGCGCTGAAGGATCAGCGCTAATGGCCCGGCGTTGAGTGCCTGATGGGGACGGTTACACCCTTTCCGCTGCCTGCCGCTCGCATGCCCGTGCAAGTCGGTTTCGATCGCGCGGAGTTGACGCGGATCCTTGATCTTTATGGGCGGATGGTCGCGGCGGGGCATTGGCGGGACTATGCGATGGATATGGGCCGCGATGCTGCCGTCTTTTCCGCCTTTCGCCGAGCCGCCGAGCGGCCAGAGTTTCGGATCGAGAAGCGCCCGATGCTGCGCAACCGCCAGGGCATGTGGGCGCTGGTGGGAGAGAGTGGAGCCGTGCTGAAGCGCGGCCATGATCTGGCCGCCGTGCTTGCCCCGGTCGAACGCCGATTGGTCAAGCTGGTCACCGAATGAAAAAAGCCCCGGCGCCGTGGGGGCGCCGGGGCAGGGGCTTCGTACCAACGGAATGGCGTTACGCTGGTACCATCGTCTGCACAGGGGGCAGTCGATTGCGGAGGCCACCCAGCAGCGAAACGACAAAGCCGCGCATCTGGTGCCAAAAGACTGAAAGAGTGAGCAGCGCCGAGCCAATGACAAAGGCGGTGAGTGAGGCGCTCAGTTCAACCGCGCCCGCGCTCTGGAACAGCGCGTACATGGCGTAAAGCACATAGACGAGACTGGAAACCAGCAGTGCCCGGCGATCGATCGCCAGCGCAACAAAGGCGAAGATCAGGTACAAACCAAGCACGATCCCCGCCTTGGCAATATCAACATCCTGGTTGAACACGCCAAGCAGCTGAAACACCGGATGGGCGATCAGCGGCGCCGCAGCGAGGTGCAGCCAAAAGGCAACATCGGACCGGCGCGTGCGGCGTTCCTTGTCAGACATGTCCCACCCCATGGCGACGAGGAACACCGCGACACCGGCGGCCAACGTGATCGGATAAATGGCGTCCTTCGCGGCAGGCACCGCCGCAAGGGTTAGCGCAATCACCATGCCGACCAGGGACAAAGCACCCGCTGCCACCGTGATCGGCACCATGAAGCGCCGCCAATGCGCCCAGGCAGCCCCGGCCGTCACCAGCGCAATGCCCGCGCCGATTACCGCATCGGTGCGATCGGGCAGATCGGGCTGCAAGCTGACCAACCCGCCGATCATCGTTGCAGCGACACCGCCGACAAAGGCGAGCAGCAGCAGGATGCTGGGGAGCGCCATCCGGCGACGGCGGGTGAAAAACTCCGCCAGCAGCCAGGCCGATACGGCGACACCAGCGCCACCGAGCGCCGGGGTTACCATGCCGCCGATCTGCGCAATCGCGGCGAGCGACAGGCTGAGCGCAATCGCGACGAAAATGTCGTTAAAGCCGGTCAGCAGTTTGAAATGCTCTTCGTCCACTGCCGGGGCGTAGCGCCCGCTGGCGGTGAAGTTGCGAAACGCGGCGGCCTGATCGGGGGAAAGAACCCCCGCGGCCACCGCGCCGTCAATATCGCTTTCGCTATACATCGTAATCCTCCCGTTGATTCCGTGAGGATAGCATAAGTGTGTTAGCGGTTCAATACACTACTACAGACCTGTGTTAGAAGGAAAAGCCGATGCCGATCCCGCCGCTGAACTGGTTGGCAGAGCCCTCGCGCGCGACAACCGGGCTGGCAGCAGCGTCGCCCAACAGGCGCTTGTAATTGGCAAAGCCGTTGATCGACCAGCGCGGCGACAGTTGATAGCCAACCCCCAGCGACGCGCCGACATCCTTGATGCCGCCCTGGGCAGTGAAGGCGTTGAGCCCGCTCGCCGCCGCGCCGAGTGTCGAGATGGAATAATAGCGCTGGGCATAGTCGTCGCTTGCCCCGGTGAGCGATGCATCGGCGGAAACACGCCATTTGCTGCCCAGTGTCTGGACATAGCCAATGGTCGCGGTGCCCAGCCAACCGTTGTGAACTTGGCTGACATCATGGACGCCCTCTATCGCCAGCCGCAGACGACCAGTGTCGCCGATCGTGAACGATGTCGCGGCAAAGGCGCCAACTTCATAAGCATCGTCGATCCGGCCGAGACTGGCCACGGCGGCACTGTCGATCCTGCGGCGGCGACCCAGCGTCAAGTGGGCGACCGGGCCGAATTCGAAACGGTCACTGTTGAGGATGTTGGCGCGCGCGCTCAATCCCTCAATCGCGACATAGCGGTTGTCGAGATTTATCTTGCCGCCGAGCAGTGGGAAGAGGCGGTATGTGTCGGCGCCTTCATAATCAGGTACCGCGCCGATACCGGCAATGACGGTGCCGTGAACGCCGCCATCTTTTTGGTCGATCGTGTCGGCTTCCTGGGCGGCGGCAGGGGTGGTCAGCGCCAGCAGGGCGATGATCGGCAATACGGCTTGAAACATGTTCATGATCTTGGTCCTTTGTGGTGGGTTTCGACGGCGCGCGGAAACAGGGCACCGGCCGTCGTGACGGTGCGGGGTAAAACGGGATTGATTGTTCAGGTCAGGCGGCGCGGGGCGCGCGCAGCAGGGTGATGCCCGTGGCGATCAGCCAGATGGTGAGGCCCAGAAATCCGGTGATGGTGGCCATGGAGAACAGCGCCCCCGAGCCACCAAGGGCGATCGCCAGCCCTTCGCCGGTGCCGACCGCGATCAATGCGGCCGTGGCGATGCCAATCAATGCGGCGGGTCGATCCTGTTCTTGCCACTGCATCGTGGCGACCTGGATCACGAACAAGGCGAGCAGCCATTGGCCAATCTGTTCGCCGATCGCGACGCCGCCATAGCTGTTCAGCAGTTCAAAGCTGCGCTCAAAGGCGTTGCGCGCTTCGGGTGTTGACGCGGGATTGGCGTGATCGCGGGCTAAGGCGGGCACCACGAAGACCCAGCGTGACAAGCCGATTGCCTGGGCGAGGCCGGACAGGCCCGCCGCGATCGCTGCGCCAATCGCGAGCGCGGGGCGACGGGTGAGGCGATCGGCGGTAACCGACAGTGCAGCGCCGAGCGGCACAAGCGCCAATGCAGCGAGCATGAAGCCGTACCAGCTGATCAGCAGCTGCGCGCCACCCCCGGCAAAGCGGGTGAGCACGTCGGCGGCGCTGAGACGCAGGATTTCCGGATAATCGAAAATCACCGCGAGCACGGCGTAGGGAATGTTGAAAGCGATGGCGAGGCCCATTGTGGCCAGGCCGGTCCAGGTGCGTTGGGTCATGGCGAATCATTGTCTCCAGTTGGTGACAAAACATTTGCCACCGGTCGGTGACATCTGCAAGCGATTTTATCACCAATCGGTGACATTTTTTATGGACGGGGTTTTCGGGCCTGCTAGGGTGGGGCTGCAGGAGATGAAAATGACCGACAAGATCGCCGAGCCGAACCCGAAAACCCGCGATCGCGCCCGTACCGAGGAAGTGATTATCGCCGCTGCCCGCAGCGTGCTCGCCGATCAGGGCTTTCAGGGGTTCGGGATCAATGCAATCGCGCGCCAGGCGGGATGCGACAAGCAATTGCTCTATCGCTATTATGGCGGGCTTGACGGATTAGCCGACGCGATCGGCAATGATGTTGCCAACGGGCTCGGTCAGCGGTTGACCGAGCAGGCCGGGGAGGGCGTGCCCGACAGCTATGCCGGCCTGATCGAAAAGCTCGTGCTTGGCTTTATCGAGGTACTTCGCGCCGATTCGCTCTTGCAGCGGATCATTGCCTGGGAAATCTCTGAGCCGGGCCCGATGGTGATCCGCTTTGCGTCGGCGCGCAGCTTTGTATTGCGGCGTTGGGTCGAAAAGCAGCGTGGGGATCTGATGCCACCGCCAGCCATCGATGCGCCGGCGATTAACGCGATGCTGATCGCCGCCGCCCAGCATCTTGTCCTGTCAGCGTCGTCGATTGGTGGTTTTGCCGGGATCGATCTTGTCACTGACGAAGACTGGTCGCGCATTCGCGCTAGCGTCCGCCAGCTGGTGCGGGCGGTCTATTGACGGGCTGAAAACGCACCGGTTCGTTGTAAAAACGCACCGGTACGGACGCTGAGCTACCCGTACCTTAGCGGACGGTGCTCTCCAACCCTGCTATCGTCACGCCTGTTTTGTCGGCGTCACCGCCTGACAGGGGACCGGGGGAGAAACATCATGGTCGAAATGTTGCCGTTCTGGCTGGTGGAGACGCTGCAGCTGCTGGCCTATGCCTTTATCTTCGTCGTGGGTGCCGGCGTTCTGCTCGTGCTGGCGATGTATCTGGCGGATATCGGCCAGACGCGCGATGCGATCCGCCGCAATTATCCAGTGGTGGGGCGGTTCCGTGATCTGTTCACGTCGCTGGGCGAATTCTTCCGCCAATATTTCTTCGCGATGGACCGCGAGGAAATGCCCTTCAACCGGGCCGAGCGGAACTGGATTTATGATACGGCAAAGGGGCATGACAACACGGTCGCCTTTGGATCGACCAAGAACATCATGCTGCCGGGTAGCGTCATCTTCGCCAATTGCGCCTTTCCCACGCTGGACGATGATGCGGCCAGAACCAAGCCGCTGCAGATCGGGCCCTATGCCGCGCACCCCTATATAGCACCGTCGATCTTCAATATTTCGGCGATGAGCTATGGCGCGCTGTCGACACCTGCGGTGCGGGCGCTGTCGCGCGGGGCGAAGCTGGCGGGGTGCTGGCTGAATACGGGTGAGGGCGGGCTGTCGCCGCATCATTTGTCGGGCGGGGCCGATATCGTCTTCCAGATTGGGACCGCCAAATATGGCGTACGCGACGAGGACGGCAATCTGAGCGACGACAAATTGCGCGAGATGGCGGCGCTGGACCAAATTCGGATGTTTGAGGTCAAGCTGTCGCAGGGGGCAAAGCCTGGCAAGGGAGGCATCCTGCCTGGGGCCAAGGTGACCGATGAGATCGCCGCCATTCGCGGCATTCGCGCGGGCGAGGATTCGATTTCACCGAACCGCCATCCTGAGATCGACAATGTTGGCGAGCTGCTCGACTTTATCGACCGGGTGCGCCGGGTGACGGGCAAGCCAACCGGGTTCAAATCAGTGATTGGTGCCTATGGGTGGCTCGACACTCTTTGCGTCGAAATCCACCGGCGCGGGATTGAGAGCGCGCCTGATTTCATCACGATCGACGGCGGTGACGGCGGCACTGGGGCGGCACCGATGCCGTTGATGGATAATGTCGGGCTGACGCTGAGGGAATCGCTGCCAATGGTGGCGGATATCCTGCACCGTCACGGCCTGCGCGATCGCGTGAGGGTGATCGCGTCGGGCAAGCTGGTGACGCCGGCCGACGTCGCCTGGGCGCTGTGTACCGGCGCGGATTTCGTCAATTCGGCGCGTGGTTTCATGTTCTCGCTGGGGTGTATCCAAGCGCTGAAGTGCAACAAGAATACCTGCCCGACCGGCATCACCACCCACAACCAGCGGCTGCAAAAGGGCCTCAACCCGCAGGACAAGGCGGTGAAGGTTGCGAATTACTGCAAAAACCTGGTCCATGAGGTCGAGGTGATCGCGCATAGCTGCGGCGTCGGCGAACCGCGCGCGCTCCGCCGCTATCATGTCCGGGTGGTGCAGGCGAATGGCAAGTCGGTGCCCATGGATGAGCTTTACCCGGTACCGGCAATAGGGTGATCGATAGCGTTTAAGTCGCCGCAATCGGATCACGAGACCGTACGGCGCGGGTGACCGAATATACCGCAATCCCGATGATCGCGGCGACCCCCAGCGATATCCAGGACTTGGCTTCGCTGCCTGCGATCAGCGCGAGGCAGACGGACGCTGCTGCGACGACGATTAGCCCGGTGCGCACCGATCCGCTTGGGGCGTGGCGTCGCTCAATGACGGGCAGCGCGGCAATGCAGCCCAGATAGACGATCAGCCGCGATGCCACGCTGAGCACCGCCAGCGCCGCAAAGCCGCCGCTGAACGACAATCCGACCAAAACGGCCATGATGAAGATGACTGCGTTGCGCGGGACTGCATCTTTGGGGCTGACCTGGCCGAACCAACGCGGCAGGCCGCCCAATGCCTCCAACGCCAGCAACCGGCGCGACAAAAACAGCATGTTGTTGGTGATATTGCCGAATATCGACAATGTCGCCGTCGCGAGCATGAGCACTGCCCCGGCACTGCCAATTAGCACCATGGCCATCGTTGATAGCGGGGCGGTGTCGGTTGCGGACGGGGAATAGGCGGTCGCGACATAGCCCCAGACCAACAGTGCATAGAGCAAGCTGACGGCGAGAAACACACCAACAACGGCGCGCGGCATATCCCGTTTAGGATTACGCGCTTCGCCCGCCAGCGTCAGGGCGCCTTCGAAGCCGGTAAAAGCATAAGCCGACAGCAAGGCCGCCTGGCTCAGCGACCATGTTGATGCCGGGCGCACGCTCGCGCCATCGCTGACCACCAGGGGTATGGCGAGGACGATCAATAGCGCCAGGGGAGCAAGCTTCATCACCGACAGCACGCCCAAAATGCGGGCAACACCATTTGTGCGATTCAGATTGACGATGAAGATCAGCAGCAATGCGCCAAGGACCACGGCCATATGAGCCTGCAGGCTTGATTCCGGCATGCCCCAGCCCCGCAAGGCATAATCGGCGAGCAGGTTAACGTTGGCGGCAGCCGATGCGGTGGTCGATAGCAGCTGCATCCACCCGATCTGGAAAGCGGCGGTCGTGCCGAAGGCGGCCTCCACATATTGAATTGGCCCGCCGGTGCCGTCGAACAACCGCGCCAGCCGCGCGACGACGAGCACAATCGGCAGCATCGCCAGCCCGACGAGCAGCACAATCACCGGTGCCCAGCCACCCGCGCTATTGGCGACGCTGGCGGGCAAGCCGAATATCCCTGCGCCGATAAGACCGTTGAGCACCATCGCGATCAGCCCCCACAGCCCGACGCTGCGGATCAGCTTTCCATTGGTGAAGGTGGGGGGGGATGTCATCGTGCGATCAAGGTTGCACGAATGAATCGGGGCCGCAATTAGACCGGTGCTTATATCGACCTCCGTTCGGGCTGAGCGAAGTCGAAGCCCAGGCGCTGCGCTTGCCCTTCGACTTCGCTCAGGGCGAACGGAGGTGGGGGTTGTCGGATGACGGTCGTTACTTGGCCTGCAGCAGCTTCAGGATGCTCAGCGATTGCTCGCTGCCCGATTGCGGGGTGAGTTCGCCGGCGCGGTCGGTAATCTCTGCCCAATGGGCGGCGATACCTTCGGGCGACAGCTCGTCGCCGGTCAGCAGCTTACCCTGGGTCAGCGTGACATAGGCCGCCTGGAACACACCCGCGCCTGCGCCGATGATCATGTTGGTCGGGGCATCCTCTGACACCAGGAACAGCGCGGCAGGCGCGACTTTCTCTGGCGCGAAGGCGGCGAAGGCTTCGGCCGGGAACAGATCCTCGGTCATCCGCGTGCCAGCGGTCGGCGCAATCGTGTTGACCTTGATGTTGTTCTTGGCGCCCTCGATCGCCAGCGTCTTGGTCAGGCCGGCGAGGCCTAGTTTGGCCGCGCCATAATTGGCCTGGCCGAAATTGCCGTAGAGGCCGGTTGACGACGCGGTCATCAGCACGCGGCCGTAATTTTGCGCGCGCATCGTCTCCCACACTGCCTTGGTGCAATTGGCCGAGCCATTGAGGTGCACATCGACGACGAACTTGAAATCGGCCGGTTCCATCTTGGCGAAGCTCTTGTCGCGCAGCACGCCGGCATTGTTGATGAGAATGTCGACCGATCCCCATTTCGCCTTGGCTGCCTCGACCATCGCGACCATCTGGTCATATTCAGTGACGCTGCCGCCATTCGACATGGCGGTGCCGCCAGCTGCCTCGATTTCCTCGACGACCTTCAGCGCCGTATCGGAATGCCCGGTGCCATCGCGTGATCCGCCGAGATCATTGACCACCACTTTCGCGCCGCGCCGCGCCAGTTCGAGCGCATAGGCGCGGCCCAGGCCGCCGCCTGCGCCGGTGACGATGGCAACGCGGTTTTCGAAACTGATGGTCATAGCGCTCTTCCTCTATTGATATCTGGTGCGCTTCCTATTCGATTGATCGGGCGGTGCAAGCGGGACCGTCATCATTACGGCCCCGCCACGACGCTATAACCACGATAACCGCGATATCAGCGTGGCCGCTTGGCCCGGCGGTGCTTTTTGGCAGGGCCGTTGCCTGGCTCCATACAATGATCGAACTCGCCCGCCTTGCAGAGCGGATAAGGATCGAGCGCTGGTGCTGGCAGCGTCGATTCCGGGGCGACGGCGAGCATGCTTTGATTGGCGCGCGCGGCGGTATTGGTTTGCAGATCAGCCTCACGCGATCGCGGTCCGGTCGATGGTGTCGTCGCGGTCGACAGCGCGGTATCTGGGATACCGTTGGTGGTGGTGGGGCCGGTCTGTGCGACCAAGGGGCTGGCCAGCAAGACCAAGCTGGTTAGGATATAAGTGGATTTCATCTTGTCTCTCCTGGCGAAGGGTCGGGGGCAGCCGAAGCCGCACCCTGACCAAACGCCGGGAGGAGGATTAGGGTCCGGATCGGCGCTCAGGCGCCCGAATCGAGCGCATAGCCCGCCGAGCGGACGGTGCGGATGATATCCGGCCGGTCGCCATTGTTGATCGCCTTGCGCAGCCGCCGGATATGGACGTCCACTGTGCGCGATTCGATGTCCGAATCATGGCCCCAGACCGCGTCGAGCAAGCGTTCGCGGCTGAACACCCAGCCGGGATGCTCCAGGAAATGCTTGAGCAACCGGAATTCGGTGGGACCGAGCGGGATCACCTCGCCCGACCGACGGACCTTATGGCCAACCGTGTCCATCTCGATATCGGCATAGGTCAGCTGCTCACCAGCGAGCGCGGGACGCACGCGGCGCAGCACCGCGCCAACACGCGCAACGAGCTCGCGGGGCGAGAAAGGCTTGGTGACGTAATCATCGGCGCCCGTTTCCAGACCGCGCACCCGATCTTCCTCTTCGCCGCGCGCGGTGAGCATGATGATCGGCACATTCGCCGTCTCTGGCATGCGGCGCAGGCGGCGGCAGACTTCGATGCCCGACAGTCCCTCGACCATCCAGTCGAGCAGGACGATATCGGGGGTGGCCTCCTTGGCGAGCAGCAGCGCTTCTTCGCCATCGGGGGTTTGCTGAACCTCGAAATCCTCGCGCTTGAAATGCCAGATCAGCAATTCGGCGAGGGCGGCGTCATCTTCGACGAGCAACATCTTGGCGCGGGCCATTATTCGTCTCCGTTCAGTGGGCTTTAATCAGTGAATTGGGGCAGCGCCGCGTTCGCGCTCCCCCATGTGAACGCCTGTGGCCGCATAATAGACCATCTCGGCGATGTTGGTCGCGTGGTCGCCCACGCGTTCCAGGTTCTTGGCGATGAACAGTAGATGCGCGACCTGGCCGATGCTGGCCGGGTTTTCCATCATATAGGTGACGAGGACGCGGAACAGGCTGTTGTAAAAATCATC
The DNA here is from genome assembly GCF_002281505.1 of Sphingomonas sp. 28-62-20. Lineage (NCBI taxonomy): Bacteria > Pseudomonadati > Pseudomonadota > Alphaproteobacteria > Sphingomonadales > Sphingomonadaceae > Sphingomonas > Sphingomonas sp. 28-62-20. The sequence goes on along the minus strand of NZ_NCGH01000018.1, from coordinate 11,935 downwards.
GACCGCGCGGTCGCTTTCGCAGACCCTGATGGCGGCTTCGGCATCGCGCGCTGCATAGGCATCGAGCACGTCATGCACCATCGTTGTCGCCAGGCCAGCCATGGCGGGCAGCACCGATAGCGGCTCGATATCGCCATGATCTTCGATGGCGGCAACGCGGCGGGCGATGTTTTTGGCATAATCGCCGATCCGTTCAATCACCCCGGCAATCTTGAGCGCAGCAACAACCTCACGCAGATCATTGGCAAGCGGCGCGCGCAAGGCGATTAGCTGGACCGCCAGCCGCTCCACCTGCATTTCGATAGCGTCAATCTGCTTGTCGCCAGAGACAATCGCCTCGGCGCCTTCCAGGTCGTGGCGCTTCAGCGCGTTCATCGCGCCGACAATCGCATGTTCGGCAAGACCGCCCATCTGCGCGATCAACCCGCGAAGTTCCCCAATATCTTCATCAAACGCCTTAACTGTATGATCAACCAATGATTTTCTCGATCTTGAAACAATCAGCCATAACGGCCGGTGATGTAATCCTTGGTCCGCTCCTGGCGGGGATTGGTGAAAATGTCCGAAGTCGTGCCATATTCGACGAGCGTGCCGAGATGGAAAAACGCCGTGCGCTGCGAAACGCGGGCGGCCTGCTGCATGTTATGGGTGACGATGACGATGGCGTAGCGGCCTTTCAGCTCGTGGATCAGTTCCTCGATCTTGGCGGTCGCGATTGGGTCCAGCGCGCTGCACGGTTCGTCCATCAGGATCACTTCGGGGTCGACCGCGATGGCGCGCGCGATGCACAGCCGCTGCTGCTGCCCGCCCGATAAGGCGGTGCCGCTGTCGCTCAGTCGGTCCTTGACCTCTTCCCACAAGCCAGCGCGGCGCAGCGATTGCTCGACGGCGGCATCAAGCTGCGCCTTGGTCGACGCCAGCCCATGGATACGTGGGCCATAGGCGACATTTTCATAGATGGATTTGGGGAAGGGATTCGGCTTTTGAAACACCATCCCGACGCGCGCGCGCAGCTGCACCACGTCCATCTCGGCAGCGTAAATATCCTCGCCATCCAGCCGAATATCGCCCGACACGCGCGCGATGGGGATGGTGTCATTCATGCGGTTGAGCGTGCGCAAAAAGGTCGATTTGCCGCAGCCCGACGGGCCGATCAGCGAGGTGACATGATCCTTGTCGACGTCCAGCGAAACATCATCGATCGCCTGTTTGGGGCCATAGAATACATTTACGTGCTTCGCCGTCATCTTGGGCGCGCGCGCGGGCGAAAGGGGGGAAGCGTTCATTACCAGCGGGTCTCGAATTTGTTGCGGAGATAGATGGCGACCCCGTTCATCGCGAGCAGGAAGACGAGCAGCACGATGATCGCCGCGCTGGTTTTTTCGATGAAGCCACGGCTCACTTCGTCCGACCAGAGGAAGATCTGGACGGGCAAGACCGTCGCCGGATCGGTCAATCGTGCCGGCGGCGTGGCGATAAAGGCGCGCATGCCGATCATCAGGAGCGGCGCAGTTTCGCCCAGGGCGCGCGCCATGCCGATGATCGTCCCGGTGAGGATGCCCGGCAGCGCCAGGGGCAGGACATGGTGGAAGACCACCTGAATCGGGCTCGCGCCAACGCCCAGCGCGGCGTCGCGGATCGACGGCGGCACCGATTTGATGGCGTTGCGCCCGGCGATGACGATCACCGGCATCGTCATCAACGCCAGCGTCAAGCCGCCCACCAACGATGCCGATCGGGGCAGGTGGAAGGTGTTGAGAAACACTGCCAGGCCAAGCAGGCCGAAGATGATTGATGGGACCGCAGCAAGGTTGTTGATCGATACCTCGATCAGATCGGTCCAGCGGTTTCGGGGCGCATATTCTTCGAGATATAACGCTGAAAGCACGCCAACCGGAAAGGCAATCGACAGCGTCACCAACATCGTCAGCAATGACCCCTTCAGCGCCCCCCAAATGCCAACGATTGTGGGATCGGTTGAATCGGATTCGGTCAAGAACGGCCAGTTGAAGACGGTGTGGAGCCGCCCATTGCGCTGCAACTGCGCGACGGTCGCCTCTGCGGCGGGCGATCCCTTACCCTTGGAAGCGATATCGAGTTCAGTCGATGCGGGTACGCGCAGCATCACCCGGCGGCCGAGCAGCGACGGATCGGCCTTTAGCTGGTCGCGCACGCGCAGCCATGCCCCGTCCGAAAGCAGGGCATCGCCACCCCGACCAAAGGCGACGACAGCGGCGCGCGATGTTGCTTCGGCCAGCCCAGCACCGGCCAGCGCCAGATCGGCGCCTTCCCCCTTCAGTCGATCCGCTTCCAGGGCCAGGCCGGCACGGGGAAAATCGAACGGCAGGGTGATTTCGGTTTGCGTGAACCCTTGAGCGCCGTTGATCGCCATGGTCGCCAGCAGGAACACCAGAAAACCGGCCGACATGATTACGGCGCCCAGGCCAAATAGCCGGAATCGGCGTTCGGCGGCATAGCGCCGACGGATGCGCTGCTGCATCGCGTTTGCACGCCAGTCAGTGGGCGCACGATCGGGCTGGATCGGGGGAAGGCCCATCTTATTCATATGCTTCACGATAGCGTTTGACCACCGTCAGCGCGACGATGTTGAGCAGCAGCGTGACGACAAACAGCGTCAGCCCCAGCGCAAAAGCGGCCAATGTCTTGGGGCTGTCAAACTCAGCCTCGCCGGTCAGCAGATCGACGATCTGCTTGGTAACGGTCGTCGCGCTGGCCAGCGGGTTGATGCTGAGCGTGGCGATGCCAGAGGCCGCCATCACCACGATCATCGTCTCACCAATCGCGCGGCTGATCGCGAGCAGTACGCCGCCAACCACGCCGGGCAGTGCTGCCGGTAATAACACCCGCCGGATCGTCTCCGATGTCGTTGCGCCCATCGCCAGCGACCCATCGCGCATCGCGGCGGGGACGGCAGCGATCGAATCATCGGCCATGGAGGATACAAACGGGATGATCATCACCCCCATCACCAGCCCGGCCGCCAGCGCGCTTTCCGAACTAGCCGCGCTATAGCCCGCTGCCACCGCCAGATCGCGCACGGCGGGCGCAACCGTCAGCGCCGCGAAATAGCCATAGACCACGGTTGGCACCCCGGCGAGCACCTCCAAAATTGGTTTCATCCAGCGGCGCACCCGCGGGGCGGCATATTGCGTCAGATAGATCGCGCTCATCAGCCCGAAGGGAATGGCGACGATCATCGCGATCACCGCGCCGATGAAGAAGGTCCCCCAGAATAGCGGCACCGCGCCCAGTGATGCCCCCGGATCGCGCGCATCGATCACCTGCGGGCTCCAATGCGTGCCGGCCAGGAAATCCAGGATCGGCACCATTTGAAAGAAGCGCCAGGATTCAAAGAGCAGCGAACCGACAATCCCCGCCGTCGTCAGGATCGCGATCAGCGATGCGGTGAGCAGCAACAGCATCACCACCCGTTCGATCCGGGTGCGCGCCCGGAAATCCGGCTTCACCCGGACATAGGCATAGGCACCACAGGAGAGCGCCAGCAGCAGCGCCAGCGTTGATCCCATCCAGTTGTAGCGTAATTGAGCGCTGGCATAGGCGGGGGCCAGCGCCTGGGCAAGCGGGTTGCCGCTGCCGAAATGGTTGCCTTGCGCAATCGACCGGGCTTCTGAAAGGACGGCCGCGCGCTCAAAGCCGGGCGGGGGCAGATTGGCGGCGATCGGCACCTGCAGCACGGTGTTGGTGACCATGCCGGGGGTGATGAACAGCCAGGCCGTTACGAAGATTAACGCCGGGATCACCACCCACATGGCGACATAGGTGCCATGGTGAGACGGCAACGAGCTGAATCGCCGCGCCGCGCCGCGCCGGAAACCAACCGCGCGGACGCGCGCTGTCAGCCAGCCGATCAGACCGAGACCGGCGATGAGAAAAAGGAGCAGCAACGTGGGCAAGGGCGATATTCTTCAACTTATCTGGAAACAAAAGGCAGGATGGCGCTGATCATCAGCACCATCCTGCCGAAAACGTTAGTTCAGGGTGCGGCCGTCGAGGGTTGTGCCGTTCTTGATAATCGCCGCCGATGCATCGCGCACCGATTGCGGGGCCGCGATCAAGCCGCGCTTCACGAGTGGACCACCCGGTCCCCAGGCACCGGCAAAGGCATCCAGGAACTGCGGCAGGCCAGGAATGGCGGTGAGGTGCGCCTTTTTCACATAGATGAACAAAGGGCGCGATCCAGGGTAGGTGCCCGCCGTAATCGTCTCATAGGTTGGCGTGACACCGCTGATCGGCACGCCGATCAACTTGTCAGCGTTTTCCTCAAGATAGCTATAGCCGAAAATGCCAACGGCATTGGGGTTTGACTGGAGCTTCTGGACGATCAGATTGTCATTCTCGCCGGCATCGACATAGGGGCCGTCATCGCGAATGCGGGTACAGGCATTGGCAAAATCGTCAGGCTTTTTGTCCTTCATGGCGATGCTAGCGGGATAGATGGCAGCACAACCGCGCGCCATGATCAGTTCGGCCAGCGCATCGCGGGTGCCGCTGGTCGCTGGTGGGCCATAAACCTGGATCGCGACAGCGGGCAGCGCCGGATTGACGTCTTTCCAGGTCTTGGCAGTGTTGGGCATGCCGCGCGGATTGGCGGCGAGCGCCAGATAGATGTCAACCGGCGTCAGCTGCAGCTTCGGCCCGTCCGTGCCCTCGGCAAAGGCAATGCCGTCAAGCCCGACCTGGATTTCCATGATCCGATCGGCACCATTTGCTGTGCACGTCGTGAATTCAGTCAGCTTCATCCGGCGCGATGCATCGACAATATCGGGGTGCCGCGCGCCGACCCCGGCGCAGAACAGCTTCATGCCAGCACCAGTACCCGTCGATTCAACGACTGGTGCCTTCATGCCGGGGTTTTTGTTGACGAATTGTTCGGCGACTAAGGTCGTAAAAGGATAGACCGTCGATGACCCAACGGCCTTGATCTGGTCGCGCGATCCCGCGCCGCCGCCATTGGCCTGATCGGTACATGCCGAGAGCGTAAGCGCAGTAACCGCCAAAATCGCGAGATGACGTCGCATCGAATCCCTCCTTGCAGGACTGTTCCCGCGGCGCCGCTATCACCCCGAACGGGTTGCCTCTGTGACAGTAGGGTTACCGTTTGATGACAGGGCCTCCTGGCGCGGGGCGGTGTTGGGGATGGCGGGCAGCAGAATCGACGCAGTTGTGCCCTTGCCGACGATGCTGGTGATATCGAGCCGACCGCGATGGCGCTCGATAATATGTTTGACGATGGCAAGGCCAAGGCCGGTGCCCCCCAATGATCGGCTCCGCCCGGCATCGACTCGGTAGAATCGCTCGGTCAGTCTGGGCAGATGTTCGGGCGCGATGCCGTCGCCCTCGTCAGCCACGCTGATTCGCACCATCCCGGTCTGATCGACCCATAATCGCGAGATAACCGGCGTGCCCGGACGGCCATATTTCATCGCGTTACCGATCAGATTGTGCAGCACCTGCGACAATTGCGCGCGGTCGCCCGTGACCGGGGGGACATTGGCCTCGATATCGCTGACCAGATCGGCACCGCGTTTGTCATGCGAATCAGCGATTTCGGCATGCACCTCTTCCATCAGCTGGCGCAGATCGATGGCGGTTGCTGGCACGCGGTATTTCTCCGCTTCGATCCGGCTGAGCGAGATCAGATCTTCGACCAGGCGCTGCATGCGCCGGGCTTCGTCGAACATCACTTTCAAAAAACGCGAACGCACATCGGGATCGCCGCCAGCCTTTTCATCGCTCAGCGTTTCGACAAAACCCAGGATGGAGGCGAGTGGGGTGCGCAGTTCATGGCTGGCGTTCGCGACGAAATCCACGCGCATCCGTTCGGCTGCATAACTGCCGGTCTGATCGATCAAATGCACCACGCGGCGGCCATCCGACATGGTCGTCACGCGCATTTCCCAGCGTTGATCAAGCGTACCCAGCCCAACCAGGTTGATCGGCCGGGTTGAATTGCTCCGCATCTCGGTCAGCCGTTCGGCGGCGGCCGGGTGGCGAATCGCCAGGCGGACATCCTCGCCAATGATATGCCCGCCGAGCAAAACCCGTGCGGGTTGATTGGCATGGCCGACGCGGCCATCGGCGACGATCAGGATCGGCTCGATGACAGCTTCGATCATTTCGTCGATATCGATCGGGTTCGCCCTGCGGTCGACTGGGTCGGCAATCACCGCTGGTTCGGGCGCGACATCGCCGGTGCCCGCAGCGACCAGCACGGCTGCAACGCCGCCGACCAGCACGATCAGCCCGCCCTGCAGGCCCTGTTCGAGCATGACGATTGCAATCGCCGCGACGACGATGACGGCGATTGCGGTGAGCGTCCGATAACCAAAGGCGTCAAGCATTGGCCATGTCTAGCGCAATCCGCGCGCGGCGGCGAGTATGGTTACCCGGCTTGCACTCAATTTACGATTGTGAAAGGGCCACAGGATCATATTCGGGGCAGCATGATGGAACGGCCATGAGCGACGATATTCCCCCGGCAGAAGCGCCCCCGCCGCTGCCCGCGACGCCGTCCTTGGCGGCAGCAGCAGAGGCCATGCCAACTCGGCGGCGTGCGTTGATGCTCGGCGCGGTCGGTGCAACCGCCATCGTCTCGATCCGCCCGGCGCTCGCGCAAACCACGGCTTCAGTGCTCACCTGCGAAATTCCAGTGCCCGATCCCGCCCGTGCCGGCAGCTACATTGCCGCCGATGGTTCATTGGTGCCCGCCGGAACAGCGGGTGCCTTTCCGCCAGCGCGCGTGCCGTTCAAGGGCGAAGATGTCCGCCGTGCCATGGCTGGCGGGCGGTTGCCGGGGATGGATAGCGATCGTACCCGCGCTTATCTGCAATATATTCGGCGCCTGCAATCGGGCACCAGCGGCTTTACCTGTTTCGCCTCGCTGCAGATGCCGCGCGGCTAGGCGCCGTGTCGGCACCAGTCTATCGATCGGTGTCAGCCGCCACTTTGCGGGCCACGCAGCTTGATGAATTGACGCTGGTGTATCACCGCGCGTCGGGCATTACCCATATCCTTGCTCCCCCCGCCCCCGAAATTCTTGATGCCCTGGCGCCTGAAGCATTGACCGGCGCGGCGCTGCTCGCGCGCTTGGGCGACGAATATGATCTGGGCGACGCTGATTCCGTCGCGTTGCTGGCCCGGCTGGATGAACTTGTCGCCGCCGGGCTGGTCGAACGACGATGAGGTTTGCCCATCAAGTGAAGATTGGCCCGATCGGCTTTCGCATCGGATCGGATTGGTCCGCACCAATTGCCGCCCTGCGCGCACTCTACAGCGATTATCCTGCACCGGAGGGCGGCGTGCCCGATTTCACCGTGCGGCTGTTCGCTGCGCGACCGTGGCGGCGCTTCATTCGCCCCTCAGTGATGATCGGCGGTGATTATGTCCTGCCCGAAGCGGCGCCATTGCCCATCGCCCAGGGGCTGCTGGCGGCAGAAATGGGCATGAACCTGCAAATGGCGCTCGGCCAGCGGCGCTATCTGCTGCTCCACGCCTCAGTCGTCGAACGCGACGGGCGCGCGCTGTTGATGACCGGCGAATCGGGCGCGGGCAAATCGACGCTGGCGGCCTTGCTGGCGGCGCGCGGCTGGCGGCTGATGGGCGATGAATTCGCGCTGATCGATCCGGCTAGCGGGCTGGTGCACGCCTTTCCCCGGCTGGTCAGTTTGAAAAATGCCGCGATCAGCGTGGTGGAAATGGCGGTGCCCAGCGCTCGGTTCGGCCCGCTGCTGGCAGGCACGCCCAAGGGCGATATCCGACATCTTGTGCCCGACGCCAACGCTATTGCGACAATGGACCAGCCGGCGCGCCCCGCCTTGCTGCTCTTCCCGCGCTTTGGGCTTGAAGCCGCGATGCGCCCGGTACCGCCCAGCGAAGTGTTCGTCCGGCTGACTCAGGCGTCGACCAACTATGTCGCCATGGGCGAACGCGGCTTTGATGCGCTGACCGGGTTGGTCGGCCAGATCCCCGCCCAGGCAATCGATTACCCCGATACGCAAACGGCGATCGACCTGGTTGAGCAGCTATGGGCGTCGACATGAACCGCGCCGCCTGGCTGCTTGCCGATGCGCTGCGCGATCCGGCGACGACGGCTGATCTGGACCCGGCGGGCTGGACGTCGCTGCTCGCCATGGCGCGCGCCGAACAGTTAATCGGTTCGCTTGCGCACCGGCTTGGCGGTTTGCCGGTGCCGACTGCGGTCGCACGTCTCCTCGCTGATGCTCGCGCTTCTGCCGAACAGGGGCGGGTGGCGGCGCTGTGGGAGGCCGAAATGGCGCGCCGCGCGCTCGCGCCGCTGGATCGGTCGGTCGTGCTGCTGAAAGGGACCGCCTTTGTCGCGGCCGGACTGGCAGCGGGGCAGGGGCGCTCGATCGGCGATCTCGACATTCTCGTGCCGCGCGACGCCCTTGATGCGGTCGAGGCGGCGTTGCTCGCCAGCGGCTGGGAATGGGTCAAGCCTGACCCTTATGATGACAGCTATTATCGCCGCTGGATGCATGAACTGCCGCCGCTGATTCACCGTGATCGTGACCGGATGATCGATGTCCATCACAGCATCCTGCCGCTCACTGCGCGGATCACCCCCGATCCCGCGGCGATTATCGCCGACAGTATTGCCCTGGAAAATGGTCTGCGCGTGCCCGCGCCCGCCGACATGATCGTTCATGCCGCTGCACATCTCTTTGCAGACGGCGATCTGGCGGGTGGGATGCGCAATCTGTGGGACGTCGATCGCTTGATTGGCGAATTCGGACTGGCAGGTGTTGCGGCCCGCGCCGCGCATCACGGGCTGACGCGCGAGGTCCGCCGCGCGGTGCGGCTTGCGCACGCACTTTATGGCACGGAGATTCCCCCTGATTGGGCCACGCCTAACCGGACCGACGCGCTCTATCTGCGTCGGCTCACCGCGCGCGACGGCTGGGGCAGGGCGACTCGCCCGGTAACACGGTTCGGCTTTTATGTTCGGTCGCATTGGCTGCGCATGCCGCCCCATCTGCTGGTGCGGCATTTATGGACGAAATGGCGCGGCAATGGGCCGTCCGCTCGCCTGTAAAGCTGACGCTTGCACCCGCGCATGGCCGTCGGTATAGGCCCGCTTCCATGCCAGCCTGGTAGAGCACTGCCTTCGGGAGGCAGGGGCCGGAGGTTCGAATCCTCTCTTCCCGACCAGCAATCATTTATACAACAATATCATGTATTTATGCGAATTTCGCACGCTTGAAATATACAGCAAAATATACAGGGCGATTGCAAGGAATACGGGCGGGAAACCAAAGTTTTACGGTTGACCCACCGGCGCTCGGCTGCAACGCGCATTGCGGATGATCCCGCCAAATATCCAACCAGCCAAAAAGCGTCCAAAGCTGCAAAAAGTCGACGCGCTATCGCTTCTTCGAATGGATGATCCGGCCATCCACCGGGACGCACAACTCCTTGAAATTCTGAAAGAAAGAGTACGGCGCAACATGAAGAGGCCATCTCAGCGTGGCCCGCTCAAAATCAAGCCCTCACTATATAAGAGATACAGGGGAAATGGATTCCCTATAAGATCCGTTAAAGGCAGGCAGCTTCCTAAGTGGAGATCAATCTCTCCATGGCTCAAGGTTCAAATGGCTCAATTGGTTCTGGGTGAAACGGGGTTCATGCCCTTCAGGGTTCATCTGGATCAGGGCGTCTTGGATCACCTGGTTCAAATCGGTAAGGATCCCAAAGACTACCTCCGGGACTAAATCAGTCGGCAGTTGAGTCCGCGGTTCGGCGGGACCGTACCGATGTTCTTTTTCGTCATGGAAGACCGGGACAAAAACGGCGCCACCGTGGCACCCCATGCCCATGGCGCAATCGAAGCGCTCTGTGCGCCATTGCCAACGCTACAGAATGGACGGGTCGCTGTGGCGCTTAGGCGGATTGCGGCAAAGGAGGGGAAGCAGACCGCAGAGCTGGTTTGGGGAAAGCGGCTAATCCGACAGGCATTGCGCGCGGCAAGCGGTCCGATTGGTAACAACACCAATTCGAAATCGATCAGCGCGGCATCCAGGGTCTGGCTACATGATCCTCGGCTGCCGATCTTCAATACGCAGCATGTCGATTATATGTTCAAAAACGCCGCAAAATTCAGTTCAACCCTTCCTATGCGACGCCTCGCCATTCGAAGCGAACTGATAGCTGAAGCCACGCTACTCTGGAGGTTGGCTACCCAAGGCGAGAGCATAATGCTTTTGCTCATTTGATCTGGCCGGTGTGATCCTCAAAATTGGATCGGCCTGGCGAATGCGATCAAGCGGTGCCGGCCAGCTGGTCGAGACGCACGGTCGACTTTGAATAGTAGCGGAGCGCCGTTAGAGAACTTAATCGCCGTGGAATTGATTGTGCAATAGAGCCCCGCACAGCGCAATTCTGGCTGCGGCGCTGCGGCGCTGCGGCCCTGGCAGTTCGTTTGAATCGCTCTGTACGGCTCCCTGAGGGCCTCAGAAGCCCCTTGGGGTTCAAGCTTCGAATAACTGCGATGCGGGAGGGATAATCGGCGACACAAATTGCAGATTGGACGGACCTTGTATGTACAGTTGTTGGTCGTTTGTTGACGCTTTTCGAGGTTTTTTTGTCAACAAGATCACGCTGTGAGATTCACCTGAGTGCTCAACAGTAGCGGGAATCTGCCAGAAATGGCAGGATCTGAGATCCTCGCCTGTTTGACGCCGCCAAATTCTAAGGTTGGGCGGCTCATTCCATCTCGAATTCCATGGTATTCACTGTTCCTAATATTGCCTTGAGAAGCAGATGCGAGATCCAGTTGGTCAAAAATCGTTCGAGCAATCGGCGAAATCCAGCGGTGCCGCGGCACTCACCCCGCGACCTCGGCATCGGGCTTGCCGGCGATCAGCGCATTGACCCAGGCGAGGCACAGGTCGCGGCCGCGATAACTGCCCCATTTCGCCGCTTCTTGCGCGGAGACGATGGGGAAGGTCGAATAGATGTAGCGGATGTCGAAGCCGCAACGACCCAGATGCGGACTATCGGCGACCCTCGTCCGCTGACCGGAATCTGACGTTTGTTCAGGAGAAGCTCTCCGATTTTAAGCTCATCAATACGGCGGGGCTTGCGCCGTCCGTTGACGTGCGGCCGCAGCAGCCCAAAATTCGAGATCGGCAGCAAAACGCGGGAACCGCTGATCGAGCATTTTCCCGCCCTTCCCCTGCGGGAGGCTGTCGGCATCGAGGGCCTCGCCGACGCTACCGAGTACGATCGTGCTCGAAATGACGACCATTCCCATTTCCGACAGCGTCGGATGCCAGGCCATTGCCGCGCGGGCACCGCCGACTTGTCCCGGTGAATAGCTGACGATCGCGGCCGGCCGCCAGAACCACTCTTCGAGGAAATGGTCGGTCAAGTTTTTCAGGCCAGGCTGCATGCCCCAGTTGTATTCGCCGATGACGAACACAAAGCCGTCCGCCGCACGGATCTTTGCCGCCAGTTCTGCCATCGCCGGGGGTGCTTCGGCTGACGGATATTCTTTGAACATCCGGTCGAGCATCGGCAGATTAATCGCTTTGGCGTCGATCAGTTCGGCATCATGGCCGCGATCGGCGAGTCTTTGTCGGACATAGTTCGCAAAACGAATGCCGACACGGTCGCGGCGATAGGATCCGTAGAATACGAGCATCTTCATGTTGATTTCACCTGTCGATTCCGGCCTGCTTGCATTCACGGCTGTTTAACGACCGTTGCAAGCGCATGGGCCCCGCCAGCCTTGGCAGCGGAGCCCGTTCCTTGTCATCGATCCGATCAATCGGATCAGTTACCGTGATGGACGTCTGACGACAGCAACACCGTCGGCACCTTGCCGCGATTGATCCAGTAATGCGAAATCCCATCGGCTTCGCGCGCGATGTCGCCG
>NZ_NCGH01000017.1:0-151960 GCF_002281505.1 Sphingomonas sp. 28-62-20 | reverse complement strand
CCATCTCTGCCGGCCTCCCTCACCAGCAAAGATCGTGAATCAGAAAAAGTCAGCCGTGGGAATCCCCAATCGATTCACCATCGTCGGAAACCGCTCTAGATCGGATTGCTCGCCAGCACCGATTCAAGCAACCGATGGATCACCGCCCGGGCATCGTCGATTACCAGCCCCTGATCATGGCGCAGGCGCCGCCAGCACTGGAAGCTGATCGTCACCTCAATCGCGCTCGCCAGGGAGGGGTCATCGATCACCGCCTGTGGCAGGATCGCGTGCAACGATGTGCGTTCCAGCTGCAATTGCTTGTGATAGCCCTGCATCAGAAATTCGGACTGAAAGCGCTTGATGCTGGACGAGATGCGATACGGCATGATCGTTTCGTAAATGCCAATCCGGCGATCGGCCATTTCGCGCACCCGGTCTTGCCAGCCGGTCGCCTCAAACGGCTTGAGCATGATTGGCATGACCTGCGCTTCGATCACTTCGGCCATTTCGCGGTACAGCGATTCCATCTCGTCGAAATGGCGGAACACCGTGCGCAGGCCAACGCCGGCTACCTCCGCCACTTGGGCCGCGCCGGGGGCGACGTCGCCGTCGCGCACCAGCGTCAACAGCGCGTCAACAATTTTGGCGCGGGTCGCGCGACTGCGCAAATGGCGACCGTCCAGCCCCTGATCCGGTTGAGGTTGGCGGCGGGCGCGATCGGGAGGGGATGGTTGCGATTTCATGACGGTGGTACCATGGCATAAGCAATCGGGGGCGCAGCGTCCAGCGATCCACGCTTTTGATGATATTGGCATATATAACGCCAATTAACAGCGATGAGATTTTCGCCTGTGTTCAGCCTAAAAGCTAAAGTGCGAAACTTCTTTTGTCCTTGCCCATGCTATAATATAGGAACCCTCGATGAGTGCCATTCGCCGCCTGGTGACCACCACCCTGACCAGCGCGGGGCTGCGGGACCTTCGTCGCGCGCGGCATCGGATTGCGCGGCGCATTGGGGGCAAGGCGATGACGGCGGACTTCTTCTTCCAGGTCGACGATCCCTATGGGCCGGTCGCGTTGCCTTATGTGGCGGCGATGACGGCGCGTTATGGCCTGGCCCTGCGGCTGCATCTTGTCCCCGCGCCAGAGGCAGCGGCGGCCCCCGAATTGGCGCGGCTGGAGGATTATGGTCGCCGCGATGCACAGATGCTGGCCGACGCGCTCAAGCTCGAACCAATCGGGGATGGCCGGCCCGGTGCGGCACCGATCGCCCGGGCGCAAGCGATTGCGGCGGCGGCACTGGATACCGACCGGCCAATTGAGGCGATGATCGCAATTGCCCGCGCCTGCTTGTCGAGCGCGCCCGATGCCGCGCTTGACCAGATGGCTGAACTTTATGGTCGTCTTGACGATGCATCAACCGCCGCGCTGCTGGTGCAAGGGCAGGCGACGCGGAAGCAGCTCGGCCATTATCTCAGTTCAACAACCCATTTTGAGGGCGAATTTTACTGGGGCGTCGATCGGCTGCACTATCTTGAGGCGCGGCTGCGGGGGGATGATGTGGGCGCACCGATCTGTCCGGTGCTCGATTTCGGGGCCTTGCCGCCTTCTCTGTCAGCGCCAGTCACGCGACCCCGCATCGATTTCTACCTTTCGTTTCGATCGCCCTACACGCTGGTGGCTGCTGAACGGATCGGGGCGCTGGCGACGGCCTATGGAGCCGATCTGCGCCTGAAATTCGTGTTGCCGATGGTGATGCGCGGCCTGCCCGTGCCTGGCGCGAAACGGATGTACATCACGCTTGATACCAAGCGCGAAGCCACGCGCCACGGTATCCCCTTTGGGACGATCCACGATCCAGTCGGGCTTGGCGTGGAGCGCGGGCTGGCGGTGCTGCACCATGCGATTCCGCAAGGCTTGGGCCTCGATTTTGCTCGTTCCTTTCTGCGCGCCGCTTTTGCCGAGGGGATCGACATGACGAGCGATCCAGGGCTGCTAAAGGCCGCTGCGCGCGCCGGGATCAACGCCGGGACGGTCGCTGCCGCGCTTGCGGACCCATCCTGGCAAGACGTCGCGGAGGCCAACCGCACCGATTTGTTTGCGCTTGGGCTGTGGGGCGTTCCCTCCTTCCAGGTCGATGATCGGCCCGCTTGGTGGGGGCAGGATCGGTTGTGGCGGGTCGAGGATGATCTGCGCGATGCATTGGGCTTGACGGCGATAGACAGGACACAAACATGAAGCGTTTCATCGGGATCGCGGCGGTGTTGCTCGGGCTGATCGCTGCCGGGCTGTGGCTGATGCGGGATCAGCTTGCGGTGGCGTTGTTTGAGCGCGGCATCGAGCAGGCGATTACTGGTGATCCCTTTGCCGGACGGCCCGATGGGCTTGGCGTGGCGTTATGCGGTGCCGGATCGCCGATGCCGTCGCCCGATCGGGCCGGGCCATGCACCGTGATTACCGCGGGGCGCCACGTCTATCTGGTCGATATCGGTGAGGGCGGGGTCCGCAATCTCGGGCGGATGGGCTATGGCGCGGGCCGCGTCGAAGCAGTGTTCCTGACGCATTTTCATTCCGACCATATCGATTCGCTCGGCGCGCTGATGCTGCAGCATTGGGGGACGAGCGGCTCGCCAGCACCCTTGCCGGTCTATGGGCCGCTCGGCGTCGATACCGTGGTAGCCGGTTTCAACACCGCCTACGGCCGCGATCGCGGCTATCGGATCGCGCATCACGGGCCCCAGGTGATGCAGCCCGCCGCGTTCGGCATGGTGGCGCTGCCGCAGGATGTGCCGGCCAATGGCGACCAGAAACTGATCCTGTCCAAGGATGGGTTGGAGGTCTTCGCCTTCCGTGTCGATCATCGGCCGGTCGATCCGGCTTATGGCTATGTCTTTGCCTATAAGGGCCGACGGATCGTGGTCAGCGGCGATACCAAACCCGCCAAGTCAGTCGAGCGTGCCGCGATAAGGGCGGATATTCTGGTGCACGAAGCGCTGGCGACCAACATGGTCGGCATGATGCAGGCGGCCGCCAAGAAAGCCGGTCGCACCAACCTGGAACATATCTTCCACGATATCCCGACCTATCATACCACCCCACAGCAAGCTGCCGATATTGCCGAGCGCGCGGGCGCGCGGATGCTGCTGTTGACGCATATCGTGCCGCCCTTGCCCTATTCGATCCTGGAGGGGCCGTTTCTGGGCGATGCCCGGTCGCGTTATCATGGTCGGCTGGAAATCGGCCATGATGGCGAGGAAGTGCTGCTTCCCGCCCAAAGCGATGCCATCGAGGTCCGCCGCCGGTTTTAAAGCGGCGGCAGGCGGCTCACACCTTAATCTGCATCGCCTTGATGAAGCTGCGGATTTCTTGCAGCGTGGGTGGGCGGCTATCGACCTTGATCGTCACGCGCTCGATCGTGCCCGCAAAGGGGTTGGCACCGCTATAGGCGGTGGAGACGGGCGCGCCGAAATCGCGACCGATCGACATGCCGTCATAGCTGGGTGAGGCGATGATCTTGTCGAACTTGTGCGTCGCGCGCTGTTCGCCATTGACGAATAATGTGCCGCCGCCGTCGAACGGGCGGACCGTCATCTTCTGGACATAGCGGATGACGGATTTGCCGACCGGCACTGGCCCACCGGCGATCCGTTCGGTCCAGGGGATCAGGCTGCTGTCATAGAAAAGCTGGCCGCCCTTCAGATAGATGACATAGCCCGCTGGGGCCGATCCATGCGCGACCAGCACCCCGTCCATGACAGCGGCCGGCCGATCAATCGCGATCTCTATGCTGTGATCAAGCCCGCAAACCAAGGGTGACGCATCGACCGGCAGGTAAGGCACGGGCGGGCGAAATTCCCATAACGGCCTGATCTCGGCCGTGCGCTGCTGGCTCATCTTGACGATCAGGTTGCGATCATCGAGCGGATAGACATTGTTGGCGCGCGCTGCCTTGTCCCATTTCGCCTTGAGCGAGGCGGCAATGTCCGGGTGGCGGTCGGCCAGATTGGTGAGCTCGGTCGGATCGGTCGACAGATCATATAGCGCCCAGGCATCGGCGTCGAAACTATTGCCCCGCTCATGCAGCGTCACCAGCCGCCATTTGCCCTCTTCATAGGCGCGGTAGCCGCCCAGCTCATAATATTGTTCGCGCCGCGTGGCGGCAGCAGGGGAGGCAAAGGTCGGGGCAAAACTTGCCCCGTCGACGGGCTTCTGGCGGCGGCCCTGATAGAGTTCGGGGCGCTTGACCTTGGCGGCGTCGAGCAGTGTCGGGAACAGATCGATGACATGGACGAACTGTTTGCGGATTTCGCCCCTGGCCGCGATCCCCTTGGGCCAGCTGACGATCAGCGGATCAGCCACCCCGCCAAGATTGGTGAATTGCTTGTAGAGGCGAAAGGGGGTGTTCGATGCATTGGCCCAGCCCATTGGATAATGCGGGAAGGTGTCCTTCTCGCCCATCTCCGGCAGCAGCTTTTCGGCATCGTCGAGCGGTATCGCCCGGCCGAGCGCGGACGCGAAGATATTGGGGGTGCCGGCCGGCGTCCCCTCCGGCGAGCCGCCATTGTCCGAAAAAAGAACGATCAGCGTGTCGTCACGCACGCCAAGCGCCTCCAGCT
The DNA here is from genome assembly GCF_002281505.1 of Sphingomonas sp. 28-62-20. Classification (NCBI taxonomy): domain Bacteria; kingdom Pseudomonadati; phylum Pseudomonadota; class Alphaproteobacteria; order Sphingomonadales; family Sphingomonadaceae; genus Sphingomonas; species Sphingomonas sp. 28-62-20. The sequence continues at coordinate 147,362 of NZ_NCGH01000017.1, read as the reverse complement.
CTGCCGTCAGCCGCCCGATATTCTCGTCAAGCGAGGCGATGACGCCGGCATAGACCTCCATATAGCGCGCATAGACCTTGCGCTGCTGGGGCGTCAGGCCATCCCAGGCATCAGCACCTTTGGAGAGCGGCGGGAGCTGTGTGGTTGGCTCGACAATGCCGAGCTTGCGCTGGCGATCGATCCGATCGCGGCGAACCGCATCCCAGCCCTTGTCAAAACGGCCCTTGAAGCGATCGCGCAGCGCGGGCTTGGCGTGGAGCGGGGAGTGTGCGCCCGAATAAGCGAGCTGGAGAAAGAACGGCCGATCGGGCGTGATGGTGCGGTGGGTGCGGAGATAGCCGATCGCCTGATCGGTTAGATCATCGGTCGCGTAATAGCTGTCAGCATCGGGCCGCGCGGTGATATCGACCAGGGTGGTACCGTCAAAGATCGCACCGGGCCGGAAATAATCAGTCGAATGGCCCTGAAACCAATAGGCATGGTCGAAACCGCGATTGGTCGGCCAATTGTGGAAGGGCCCAGCCGGGCCATTGCTCGCCGACAGGTTTACATGCCATTTGCCGCACAGATAGGTGCCATAGCCGACGTCCTTCAGCACCTCGGGCAAGGTGGCGGCATCGCGGGTCAGATCGCCGCGATAACCGGGATAACCACTATCGATATCGGCGAGCCAGCCCATGCCGGCATTGTGATGGTTCAGCCCGGTCAGGAAGCTCGCGCGCGTCGGGGAGCACATCGCGGTGGTGCGGAAATTGGCGTAGCGCAGGCCGTTGGCGGCGAGCGCGTCGATCGCGGCGGTTTCGATGTCGCTGCCATAGCAGCCAAGATCGGCAAAGCCGACATCGTCGAGGATGATGACGACGATGTTGGGCGCGCCTGCAGGTGGTTTGGGCTTTTCACCGCGCGCCGGGTGCGAATCGGCATAGGATTGTGCGATTTTAGGCGGGTCACCGTCAGCAACGGCGGTTGGCGCGATATAAGGCGTCAGCTGACTTTTTACGTAAAGCCCGCCAGCCGCGACCACCGCTGCCCCGCCTGCACCCACCGCACCACCGATCAGCAGAGAGCGGCGATCAATGCCCTTTTTGCCCGCGCTATCATCCGCTGAATCCGCCATTGTCCGCCCCCTTCAGAGCTTGATCTTCGCCGTCACGGCCTGCAGCTGCATGGCGAGGCCCATATCGCCCTCCAGTTTGATCTTGCCGGTCATGAACGCCATTGTCGGATTGAGCTTGCCCTTGGCGAGCAGTTTGAAATTATCGAGCGACATCTTCAGCGTGGTTTCAGCGGCGGCATCTTCATTGGTCACCGCAGCGGCGACACCATCCAGCAGGATCACCCCAGCATCGCCAAAATCAAACTTGATCCGTCGACCGGGCACAAAGGCTTCGTTTGCCGCCATGATCGCGGTAATGTCCCCCAGCTCGGCCATGATTGATCCTTTTATCTATCGGCATTATCAGTGCCAATAACACCGGCGACCGGGCACAAGCAAGCCGGGACAATAGGAAGCGCGCGATGATTGACCCCCTTCTGATCGCTGGCTCGCCGGGCTCCCCCTATACGCGCAAGATGCTGGCGGTGCTGCGCTATCGTCGATTACCGTATCGCTTTGTTCAAATGCGCAAGGCGCTTGAAACGCTGCCCGCGCCAAAAGTGCCGTTGCTGCCGACCTTTTATTTCCCCGACGACGAATCAACGCTGGTGCCGATGACCGATTCGACGCCGATCATCCGCCGTCTTGAGCGTGAGCATGAGGGGCGTCAGGTCATTCCCGGTGATCCTGCGCTGGCGCTGATCGATGCGCTGATCGAGGATTATGGCGATGAATGGCTGACCAAGGCGATGTTCCATTATCGCTGGTCGTTCGATGCAGACATCGTCAAATCGGCGACGGTTTTGCCAAATTGGTTCGGCAAGCCGCTCACCGATGCTGAGCTGAAGACGATGGGTGACAGCTTTGCTGATCGCCAGATTGGCCGACTTGGCTATGTTGGCTCCAATGCTGTTACCGGTGCCACGATCGAGGCGAGCTATCAGCGGTTGCTCGCCATTCTCGATCGACATTTCGCCGTGCATCCCTTCCTGCTTGGCAACCGGCCGGGTGCGTCTGATTTTGCGCTTTATGGTCAGCTCACCCAGCTCGCGATGTTCGATCCCACGCCAATGGGCCAGGCGACCGGCAAGGCACCGCGCGTCATTGCTTGGGCGCATGTGATGGAGGATTTGTCCGGCGAAGAAGGGACTGACTGGGTTGATGTCTGCCATTTGCCGACAACGATCAACGCGTTGCTGGGGGAGATTGGGCGCACCTATGTGCCGCTGTTGCTGGCTAATGCCGATGCCGTGCAGCACCGCATCGGCACCGTCAGCACGCTGATCGATGGCCGGGTATGGGAACAGGCGCCCTTTCCCTATCAGGCCAAATGTCTGGCCGCGCTCCGCAGCCAGTATCAGGCGCTGGATCAGTCTGCACAGGCGCGAGTCAATCACGCGCTGTCGGGCACGGGGTGCGTGGCGCTGTTTGCGGATGGCTGACCGCTTCGTGGCGATTCCAGCGGGCCGGTATCAGCGCGGCTCCGATCGCCATTATCCTGAAGAGCGGCCCGCGCAGTGGCATGATCTGGCGGGCTTTGCGATCGCTGATGCCCCGGTGAGCAACGCCGATTTTGCGGGCTTTGTCGCGGCAACTGGCCATGTCACCAGCGCTGAATCATCGGCGCGGCCGGGTTCGGCCGTGTTCAGGCCGACCGAGGGGCCGGTCGATCTGTCGAATCCGGCCGCCTGGTGGCATTTTGTCGATGGTGCCTGCTGGTCCGCGCCAGAAGGCCCCGGCTCGACAATCGCTAACCGGCAGGATCATCCGGTGGTGCATGTGTCGCAGGCCGATGCCCTTGCCTTTGCCGCCTGGGCGGGCGGGCGCTTGCCAAGCGAGGCGGAGTGGGAGGCGGCGGCGCGCGGTGGGCTGAGCGATGCTGATTATGCCTGGGGCGATAGGCTGATGCCCGACGACCGGCTGTTGGCCAATATCTGGACGGGCAGTTTTCTGTGGTATTTCGCGCGCGGGGGTCGGGCCGGGACAAGCGCAATCGGCAGCTATCCCGCCAATGGCTATGGACTGTTCGACATGATCGGCAACGTTTGGGAATGGACGACGACCCCGGCCATGTCGGACGAAGCCCCGACGCGCGGTTGCTGTGCACCCGACGCGGCGCCGGACACACTGATCATCACCAAAGGCGGCTCGTTTCTGTGTGCTGCGGACTATTGCCAGCGTTATCGCCCCGCCGCGCGCATCGCCGTCACTGCGGGCATGACCAGCGCGCATATCGGCTTCCGCCTCGCCCGCGATGACTGACTCGACTATTGGCACTTAACATGCCAATGTTTTCGTCCGATGCCTGGGGGGTGTGGGATAGGCTGCTGGTTGGGGGATGGCGATGGTCGACGGGTGGCTGATCTGGGGCATTGCTGGGCTTGTCTATCTGCTGTTTCGAGGCTGGTATGATAACTGGCGCGGCAAGCTGACCAGTGACGAAATCGCGCATTATCTGCACTTGCTTGATGGGCGCAGTGACACGACGCCCGAAGCGATTGAACGGCTGCGCCAATTCATCGAAGCCGATGACGGCCGGGATTTCCTGATGTTCAACATCGTGAAGGCCAATCTCACCCCGGTTGCCGATCCTGTCAGTGGGGCGATGGTGCCCGGCGTTTCGCTGCTGCAGCGTTATGCCCGGCAATTCACGCCAGTGTTGATCGCCAATGGCGGGCATCCAGCGATCATTCGGCGCAAGATCGGCGGCTATATGGACAGCTGGGGCACCGAAGAGGATCCTGGTTGGACGATCATCGGGCTGATGCGCTATCGCAGTCGGCGCGACATGATGAACCTGGTGGTTGATCCGCGTTTTGAGGCTGCGCATCCGGACAAGCTCGCCGGTACGCTCGCCACCTTCTCCTTCCCGACCATGCCGATGGCGGGATTTTATGTCGGCCCGCGCCTGTGGCTGGCGCTGGTCATCGCGCTGGTGGCAGCGATCACGCACCTGCTCTCCCTCACGCTGTGAACGGGTTGCTGCCCGCCAGCACCAATCGGGACTATCGCGGTAGTCCGCTCGCCGCCCATTTTCTGCTGCTGCTCGGAATCGGCTGGGTGATCCCAGGCATGATTCACGTCTTTCTGCCCGATGGCGGGGCAGGGGTGATTGCCGGGATTGATCTCGGCAGCAATCCGGCCGCGCTGATCGGTGCTTTTGCCTGGGCGGGATCGACGCAGATTGCGCATGGGCTGGTAATGATCGCGATCGCCTTATGGTATCGGCCGCTGGTGCCGATGCTACTTGCGCTGAGCCTAGTCGAGCGCGGCTTGCTGACGCTGACGGCGTGGGTGACCAAGCCATCGCCGACTGGTCACCATCCGCCTGAACATTATGCCAGCGCGCTGCTGGTGCCGCTAATCCTGCTGTTCCTCTGGCTCTCCTTGCGGCAAAGACGCGGCTGAGGAGACCCTGCCATGACCACCAAGCTGCTCGTCAACCGCGCCCGGATTAGCGAAGCGAAACTTGCCGAGCGCGCGCCGGCACTGCTGGCCGAGGGCGAGGTGCGCGTCACTGTCGGCGACTTTGCGCTGACCGCCAACAACATCAGCTATGCGCTGTCGGGCGAGCAGATCGGCTATTGGCGCTTCTTCCCCGATGCCGAAACCGGCTGGGGCAGCGTGCCGATCTGGGGCTTCGGCACGGTAACCGAGTCGCAATGTGAAGCTGTGGCGGTCGGCACCACAATCTGGGGGTTCCTGCCCATGGCGTCCGATCTGGTGATGCGGCCAGAGCGTCTTTCGGCAAGCGGCTTTACGGATGGGGCGGCTCACCGCCAGGAACTGCCCTATGTCTATAATCTCTACGCCCGCACCAATGACGATGCGCCCGTGCTGACGGCGATGGCCGATTTGCGCAGCCTGCTCTTCCCGCTGTTCACCACCTCCTATGTGCTCGATGATTATATCGCCGATAATGCAGGGTTCGGGGCGGCGCAGGTGATTTTGGGCAGCGCGTCTTCGAAGACGGCCTTTGGCCTGGCTCATTATCTAAAAGATCGCGGCGATCAGCGCGTTGTCGGCCTGACATCGCCGGGCAATATCGCCTTTGTTGAAGGGCTTGGCTATTATGATCACGTGATTGATTATGCCGGCGTCGCCAGCCTTGATCCGGCAATACCAACGGTATTTGTCGATATGTCGGGCAATGGCGATGTTGTCGCGACGGTTCATCACCATTTCGGCGATCAGCTTAAGGCCAGCATTGGGGTGGGTGCGACGCATTGGGAAGCGCCGCGCGCAGGCCAGGCCTTGCCCGGCGCGCGCCCGGCCTTTTTCTTTGCGCCCGGCCAGATTGCCAAGCGCGATACTGAATGGGGCCGGGGTGAGATGATGCGCCGCGCGCAGGCCGCCAACATCGCCTTTTGCGCCACCTTGGGTGACCGCGTCACCATCGTTCATGACCAGGGGGGCGAGGCGATTGCGGCGGCCTATCGAAGCATGGCATCGGGCCAGACTCCGCCCGATCGCGGATTGATCCTGCGTTTCTAGGCGGGATTGCCCAGCGCGCGCCTGGCCAACAGCATCGCGACGAACAATATTGCTTCGATCGCCATTGGCGAGAGGATGGCGGCGTCACCGGTCAGCGCGAAACTATAGAGGCGGCCCAGAAAGGCGAGGCCGAGCAGCAGCATCGGCATCAGCACATAGCGGCCCTCCGCCCGCCATGCCGCGAGCAGCGCGCCGATCGCCCAGGCAGCAAAGAAACCGCCGATATCGGCGCGCAGCGTGGCGGCCGCGAGTGGCGTGGTCGCACTGGGCCCGAGTTGGGCGGCGAAGCGCGGCTGATCAAACCAGATCATCGCCCAGAGCCCGATAGCCAATACCCCGGCCAGCGCCAGAAATCCCCGAGCCACTATTTTCTGCACTGTCCTGCCCTCGCTTGATGCCCTGACATTAAACTATTGGCGTTTTGAGTGTCATTTGGTAATATGAGTCCGACTGTCGCGCGACGACAGCGGCTGGAGAGATAGCATGAAGCGAATCGTTATCGGATTGATCGTCCTGGCGGTGGCCGCTGGCGCAGCATATGCGACGTTCCAGCAGTATAAATATTATATCCCCGGCATCATTGCGCGCTGGCGGGATCCAATTGCGCCAAATCATGCGGTTACATGGGCCAAAGGGCCGGTAACAGCGCCCGCTGGCAAGCGTCCGCCCAACATCATCATCATCCTGGCCGATGATCTTGGCCATAATGACATCAGCTTTTTCGGCGGCGGGATTGCCGGCGGGCTGGTCAAGACGCCGAATATCGATTCGATCGGCCAGCAGGGCGCCAGCTACGACACCGCCTATGCCGCCAATGCCACCTGCAGTCCGTCGCGCGCAGCGATTATGACTGGGCGGTATCCGACGCGCTTCGGCTTCGAGTTCACCGCCGTGCCGGTCGCCTTTGCCCGCGCGGTCGCCGGCGGCGCGCATGGCGGGCCGCTGCCGCTGATCTTTCATGAGGAATATACCAAGGACCTGATCGACTATCCCGATATGGGCGTGCCGCACGATCAGATCACCATCGCCGATCTGCTGAAGGGCGGCGGCTATCACACGATGCAGATTGGCAAATGGCATCTGGGTGAGGCCAAGCCGTTACAGCCAACCGGCCAGGGCTTTGACGAGGCGCTTGGCTTCCTGGCGGGCGGGGGCATGTTCATGCCGCCGGAATCGCCCGATGTCGTCAATGCCAAGCTGGCCTGGGATCCAATTGACCGCTTTTTGTGGCCTAATCTGCCCTATGCGGTGCAGTGGAATGGCGGCCAGCGTTTTGCCCCCAAGGGACATCTGACCGATTATTATACCGATAATGCGATTGCCGCGATCAAGGCCAACAAGAACCGGCCCTTCTTCCTGTATCTGGCCTATAACGCGCCGCACACGCCGCTACAGTCGACCAAGGCCGATTATGATGCGCTGCCGCAGATCAAAGACCATACCAGCCGTGTTTATGGCGGTATGGTCCGCCAACTGGATCGCGATATCGGCCGGGTGCTGCAAACGCTGAAGGACGAAGGGATTGACGACAATACGCTCGTCATCTTCACCAGCGACAATGGCGGCGCGTGGTACACCGGCATCAAGGACAGCAACGCCCCCTTCCGCGGCTATAAGGCGACGTTCTTCGAAGGCGGGCTTCGGGTGCCGTTCTTGCTGCGCTGGCCCGGCAAAATTGCCCCGGGCACCAAATTGCCTGGCCCTGCGCATCATCTCGACATTTTTGCGACCGCTGCTGCCGCAGCTGGCATAGCGATCCCCAGCGATCGCCCGATGGACACGGTGAGTTTGCTGGCGACCGCCGAGGCGAAGACGCCGGCCGTGCCGCATGATCTGTTGTTCTGGCGATCAGGGGAGACCAAGGCGGTTCGCGCCGGTAATTGGAAGCTGCAAATCGCCAAGCGGCCCAACAAGGCCTGGCTCTATGATCTCGCCGCTGATCCGACCGAGCATCATAATCTGGCGCTTGCCGATCCTGCCCGGGTTGCCGCGATGCGCGCGTTAATCGCTGGGCATGACAAGGGTATGCCCAAACCGCTCTGGCCAGCGCTGATCGACGCGCCCGTCCGCATCGACGTGCCACTCAACACGCCGTGGAAGAAGGGTCAGGAATATGTCTACTGGTCGAATTGACCGGTGCGCTGGCTGACCAAAGGCACGGGGAAACGTGCAGTTGAAAGCGCGGCCTAAGGATAAGTGGCAAGATCGGCTGACGGGGTAGCTTCGACCGCCGTCGATGGATTGGCCATTCCGGGGTCGGCGGTTGGGGTCGCTGATCGTGCCGCTGGCGGGATGGCGGTGGCTGGGCCGCCGGGCGCGGCACTGCTGTCCGGGCGGGGCAGACCATCTGAGCGTGCACCCTCGCCCCCTGTACTGGCTTCCGCCCACAGAATGCGTGCCCGCAGCCGTTCCAATCGGGGCGGAAGCGATCCGGGCGGGGCAGCGATCAGCGCCGCGCGATACTGTGCACGCCGCGCCCATCGCGGGCCGACAGGCAAGTCGGATTGTCCGGTGCGCGCGATCACGTGAGCGCGGATTGCGGCGCGGGGCACGTCAACGCCTCGCCAGGCTAGCCGTCGCTTGATCCGCGTCACCAGGCGTTCGGTCGCGATTGCCCGAACCGGCATTGGCAGCGCCTGGAAGCGTTCGAGCCGTTCTGTTCGGTTCGCGGTAAGGGGCGCTACGGTCGGCATGGCGATCGGCGTGCTGGCAGCGCGTGCAGGCGGCAATCTGGTCGCGCTCGGCTTGGCTTTGGTCGCGACCTGAACCGGGGCAGGTGCTGGCGCCGGGACGAACAATTGGGCGATCACGGGGATGTCGAAATCGAAGCGATCAAACGCCCCGGCAGCGGCGGCGGTCGCGCTGGCCAGCCCAAGAGCAACCAGACCGATCGTGGTGCGCCGCATCCATGGTCCACGGCTGCCAGAACGGAAGCGCAGGCGGGCCGGCAGCAAAGGCATGGGCAGGGGCCTGTCCGGAATCATCGCCAGGCGATCGAGGAAACCAGCGCACGGTGCCGGTACGTCAAAGCGATCAAGCACGCGCGCCACGGCAGGATCGAAGCCGCTGGATTCGGGCAGGGCGGGGGGATAGCTGGTCATGCGGCGCGCATCGCCGATGGGTCAATCAGCCCGGCGCGCTGGAGGGAATCCTGCAACGTACGCCGAGCCCTGTGCAGCAGCGATTCAAACGCCTTGATGTTCATGTCGAGCGCGTCGGCGGCCATGATGTTTGACAATCCTTCATAATAGGTCAGCACGATCGCCGCGCGCTGCCGGTCCGCCAGCGCGGCAACGCAGGCGGCAACTGCTGCCCGCTGTTGTTCGGCATCGATCAGCACATCGGCGATCGGTGCCTCATCGGCGCGATCCGGCAGCGTGCCGTCACCCGCAAAACGGCGTTTGCGAATCCGGTCCAGACAGGCGTTGACCGCAACGCGGTGCAGCCAGGCGCCAATGCCGGGCCCGCCCGGACGCCAGCGCGCCGCATGTTCCCACAGCCGCGCCAACGCCTCCTGCGCGATATCTTCGGCCTCGGCGGCATCGCCCAGCATGCGATAGCCGATCCGCCGGATCGTCAGCGCATGACCATCAACCACCAGCGCGAAAGCCTGAGCATCCCAAGCAGCAAGCCGCGCCATCAGCGCGTCATCGCCAAGCGCGTCATTGCCGATCATCGCCGTTTGGCGGTTCAATCCCGTGCTATCCCGTTGTTCGTGTCATGGCCGCACAACGTGGCATAGCGACAAACCCTTCGCCATGTGTCGGTGAAACAGCCCTTGACTGTTGATCGAATGCAGATTGCCAAATGTAAGGATAATGAAGGGAGGGGCTTGCCGTCCTAACTTTTCGCGGCAGGCGGATAAGGGGGCAGCGCCGTGGGCCGGTCGAGCAGGCCATAGCGCACCAGCGCCTCGTTCCAGAAGATGGCGCGGCCAAGCGGGCTCAGCAGCGCGTGCCGCGTCTGACGCCAGCGCCGGATCATCGAATCCGATTCATTCGGGTTGCCAAAATCGGCATAGACCTTGGGTTTGTCGAGATCGCCCAGCTTTGCCCAATGCATCGAATAAGGGATGTGCGCGCTGTCGAGCGTCCGGCGGACCAGGGCGGCGCCCGCTGGCAGCGTTTGGGCGAGCAGCCCCAAAATCTGGCGGATTTTATCGATCTGCGGCGTCTGGGGCGGCAGCTGGGTAGCCTGAAGATTGCAGATGAACGGCGAGAGCCCGTCTATCTCAATCACCGCATTTTCTTCAAAACGCGTGAAGGCAAGCGAGCCGCTTGGGTTGGAGACGAAGCGGACGGTGAACACGAATGACCCCGGCAAACCCTTCACCGCGGTGCAGATTAACGGGATCGCCTTGTGCAAATCGCTGCGCGGAACCGAGAAAGAAGCGTTGTACAGCGCGCCGGGGATACCGCCGGTAATGTCGTCGCCGTGCAACTGGCTCCATATATAGCTGGTGGCGCCCCCGGGGCCCGGCTTGAAGGGCATTAATCCGGGATCAAATTGGCCCTTGTTCCGATAATAATCATAGGCCGAATTGTTATTGTCCAGCAGCTGACGCAGCACAGCGGCGGTGGGATCGGGCGGCGGTGCAGCCGCTGTCTTCCCGCTTTTCTTTGGCTTCGCCACGGTTTCTACATTGGTACTGCACCGCTCGGCCATTGCCGATCCCATGGCGCAAACGGCGTCGCCTGGGCGCATCAGGCCGGCATGGGTGGACGACACCGTGGTTTTGCCGTTGGCGGCAAAATACATGGTGTGGAGCGCGCTGGTGCCGAACGGGGCGTGCGGATCGATCGTCAATTCATAAAAGGCCGGGCTGCCCGAATAGCCAAGCCGCTTGGTAATTTTGCCAAACTGGCCACAGGACATCTCCGCCAGCCAATCGGCAGTGATCGGCACGTTGCGCTTGAGCAAGCCATAAGCGCGGTTATCCGTGAGTTCGATGGCGACGCCATTGACGATGCCCATGCCGCCAAGATGCACCAATGCATCCTCGAACATGGCATCATCACGCACCACCCGCACTGGATTGCCACTGCCGATATCGAGCTGCTTGATAGCAGAGTCGCTCAGCACGGGATGCGAACGACGTTCGATCCAGACATGTTCGCTGGCGCCGCAGATCAGATGCATGCCAAGCACCATGTTCTGCAGCCCGCCATAACCAAGCGAGGACCCATGGCTGGCCGTGCCAAAGCCGCCCGCTAATGTCGGCCCCAAATGGGTGCCGCTGGTGGTTACTGTCAGGCCAAAACCCTCGGCCCAACGCACCAGTTCGCGCAGGCGGGTGCCGCCGCTGGCGAAAGCGATGTGATCGGCGCGGGTTGGGCACCGCGCGTGAATGTCACGGGCATTCGCCATCGAGAAGCCGGCCAGGCCATCACACATCAGCTGCGACACCGGTGCGCCGATCAGCGGGGCAAAGCTCCAGCCGCGCCCGACCAGCCCGGCGGCAAAGGGGCCCTCCAGCGGTGCTCCCTTGGCCTGTTTGTCGGCCTGCATCGCCGCAACGCGCGTGATATGTTCATGCAGTCGCACCGCCGTTGCCACAAAGCGCTTCAGGCCTGACATCCCCGCCGTATCTGCCGCATAGATTCGCCCCAAATCCTCTACGCGCAGCGCTGGAAAAACAGTGTTGGGGGCGATCGGTGGAATGGTCAGATGATAATTCGTCCATGGCACAAAGGCGTCATAACTGATGCTTGGCATGAAAATTCGTTCCCCGCAGATAGGATGAAAAAGCGCGGCCGCCTGCGCGCATCAAGGAAAGCGATTTACACAGGGCGGCAGGCAGGGTTTTGCGCAGGCGAGCGCCATTGGAGGCTGAACCGGTCATGCTGTGCCGCAGCACCAGCATCGTCTTCGATTGCCAACATATCAGCACCGCCCTCCCAGCCTTTGGCTTGCTATGATGCCAGCGATTCGCCTTTATATCGCAACGCAAGGCTACAAATCGCTGCGTCCGAAAAACGTGAATTTGTTTGTAATGCCCGACCGGTAGACTAATTCTTGATGCCGGGAGCGTAACGGATGATGGAGAAATACAGGCTCGATCTGATCGGCCCGTTCGGCTTGTTCACGCCGGATGGGCGGCGCATTGATATTACCAGCAAGAAGTCGGTCGCGCTGATTGCGCTGATCATCGTTTCGCCTAGCGGCGTGCGTTCGCGTCGCTGGTTGCAGAATATGTTGTGGGGCACCCGGGAAGATATTCAGGCGCAAACCAGCCTTCGTCGCGAGTTATCTAATCTAACCAAGCAGTTGGCTGTGATGGATGCTGATCATCTGCTGGTCCGTGGCACCCAGCGGATTGGCCTGGCGATCGAGCAGCTTGAGGTCGATATCTTTTCGCTCGGCCTGCAAATGGCCAAGCACAAGTCGTCGCTTTCCAGTGATTTTCTGGAAGGTATCGATCTGCGCGATTGTGAGGAATTTGAAGATTGGTTGCGCGCCGAACGGGATCGGGTACGCGATATGATCGCGATCGACCTGCCCGAATCGGCGGACGTCCTGCCGTCGGGGCCCGAGATTCTGGGCATGGATCTGCCGAGTTCTGAAGAAATCCTCAGCAATCGGTCGCCGCGACTGCCCCCGAAACCCTCGCTGGCCGTGCTGCCCTTTGCATCATTGCCCGATGACGATGGCTGGCTTGGCGCGGGGATCGCGGATGAGCTAGGCGTGATCTTGTCGCAATACCCGCAATTATTCATCGTCGCGAGCAGCTCGGCGCGGGCGTTGGCAGCCCAGCAATTGCCCCGCCCGGAAATTGCTGACCGGCTTGGCGTGCGCTACTTGCTTGATGGCACGGTAATGCGCGCGGGCGATCGGCTCCGATTGTCGGTGGTGTTGATCAACGGGGAAACCGGCGAACAAGTATGGGCGCAGGCGTTCGAAGGCTGCACGGACGATGTGTTCGTGCTGCAACGCGAGATCGCTGACCGGATTGCCCCGCAAATCTGGAGCAAGGTTGACATAGCGGAGCGCCAGCGCGGGCTGCGGATGATTGGCTCGCCTGCGGGCGGGTATGAGCTTTACTGGCGCGCCAACGCGCTGTTTCGCAGCGGCGACAAGGAGCATCTGTTCGAAGCCACGGCGCTTGCCGAACAGCTGGTGGAGCAGGATCCCACCTGTCCCTGGGCGGCATCGCTCGCCAGTTATTGCCACAGCATCATCTATTTGCGGCGGCTGGTCCCGGATTATGAGGCCAGCCTGCGCCGGGCGATCATCCATTATCAATCGGCGATGCGGTTCGGATCGGACAATGTCGAGGCGCTTGGCTATGCGGCGGGGACACTGGTCAATATTGGCGGCGATATGGGGGTTGCTGATCGGATCATCTCGCATGCGCTGCACCTGCTGCCGGCGCACCAGCCGACATTATTCTGGGGCGGCTGGGTGGACATCGCCAGTGGCAGGCCGGATCGCGCCCGCGATCGGCTGGAACTGGCGCTTCGTATTAATCCAGCAACCGGCGCCCGCGCGCAGACATTATGCGGCATCGGCCTGGCCTGTTTGCAACAGGGCAAGGCGCAAGAGGCGTTCCTTTTCCTCCAGCAGGCAGCGCAAGACGGCAATGGCGCTTTCATCAGGCATTTGGGGCTTTACGTTGCCGCCAGTCTGATCGGGGAAACGGAAATCGCCCGCGAGGCTGCCCTTGCCTTGGGCGATGGCGATTATGCCGGGGTTATCAAGATGTTCAACGATCCGCAGCACCAGGCGCTGTTCGAACAGGCGCTGCACAGCAGAGCGATCGGCCCAATGTCAGCCTGAACTCCCCGGCGCATTGGCAGCACCGTTGGTCTTTCGAGCGATCAACATCAGCGATTAGCGCCTCATGTCGCGGCGGATGCCGGCGGCAATTTTTCACGCTTTTGGGACGCCGCATTCACAACGACCGAACGCGCATTGCGTAGATATTGCCGTCCGATACCCGAAGGTTTCGGGTCGTGTGTGGGGGGCAAGAGCCTATGATTATCGACACGCATCTGGTGCGGAGTGGCGTGGCCGCGCGCCAGATTGATTTGCTGCGTATGGTACCGCTCCAGTCAATCAGTGTTCATGGCGATGCTGCGCCGCTGGAGGACAACGCCCGATCGGAAGCCACGCTTTTTGCAACCCGGCTGACGATGTTGCGGTCTCAGGCTGCGCAGCGGCCAAGGGCCGGGGCGCGGTCGCGTATCGCCGTCAGACCCCGGGCCGTGCTGCGGGCGCGGGCACTGCCCCGACCGCTGATCGCCGCTCGGCTGCGCGGGCAAATGCTGCAACGGGCTCCAAGGTAAGCGGGGATTGGCGTTTGCCGATGTCCCTTGCGCGCTTTGGTTGGGCAAACCCGCCAGCTCCCGCTGCGCGACCGACCCGGCTGATGGCGGCCCATGGACCTTGTCCTCTTGGTCACTCTTCCTCCCCCTCCACGACAAACCGTGAGATAATGTGATGCAGATCGAGTGCTTTTATGACGACGCTATCCGGTTGCTCGAGGATGGCAATGTTGATGTCGCGGTCCATGGCCTGGCCACCCGACTGGGTAGGGAACATGGATCGGGCGCCTTGTGGAAGGACATGCGCGCGTCGCTCCAGCAGCATGAGCTGTATCGCATCCTGATGGAGGATCCCGCGACGGCGCGTTGTGTCACTAAGCCGCGCGGCTATGCCGGCGACGCCGCTTTGATCGATCTTTATTATGATCGTCAGCCACCGGCGGAGACCAGCCGGCTGGGTGCGGATATTTTCGCGGTCACCTCTGCCTTTCAGGCAGCAGAGGCGGTGCGCCAGCGGCGGCAGGATGGCGAGATGATCATCGAGCAGGCCTGGGCTGATGGCAATCAGATCTGCGTGCTGGGCTGCGGCCATTTTCGCGAAGCGGATGGCCTGATCGGCAAGGACGTCAGCAATATTGTCGCGGTTGATCATGATCCGATGGCGCTGAGTGTCGTCGATTCAAAGCATGGCGGCAGCATTGATTGCGCTGAAAGCACTGGCTTTCGCTTTCTGCGCAGGGCGATCAAAAGTGGCCGGAAATTCGATTTGATCTATGCGCCCAGCCTGACCGATTATGTCGACAACCCGGCGTTGCAGCTATTGTATCGGCTGGCCTATCCCTGTCTTGCGCCCCATGGCCGGTTCATTCTGGCGATTTTCGTGCCCAATCATCGCAGCGTCGGCTGGATGGAAGGCGTGATGGATTGGGACCTGTGTTATCGTACTGAATCGGGCCTCGCCCGGATCGCCAATGAACGTGGCTTGCGCGCCAAAACCTGGCGTGACGCGACCAGCACGATTGCCTGGTGCGAGGTGCAGCGCGGCTGAACGAGCGATTGAGGAGCATGCTGCGGCGATAGCGAGGCTCGCTGACGGGCGGGTCGCCAGCCCGCATCGTATGAGCGGTTGCTAAGCTCCCTTGATCCATCGACATCCCGCCAGTGCCGTAGAGACGGCATGTCCAATTGCCAAAGCGCGGCGAAGTTGCGACAACCCCTCAAAAATGGGGAGCGCACGCTGATGGTCTATATCCTGGGGGGCTGGCAGAGCGATTTTGCCGCGAATTGGCACCGGCAGGGAATGGATATCGCCGATGCCTTTACGCAGTGCGTGCAGGCGGGGCTCGAGGCGACACGGCTCGACGCTAGCGAGGTCGATACCGGCCATGTCGGCAATTTCACCGCTGAATTATTTGCAGGCCAAGGATTGCTCGGCGGCTTTTTTGGCTTGGTCGACCCGGCCTTTGATGGTTTGCCCAGCGCCCGCCACGAAGCGGCCTGCGCCTCTGGCAGCGTCGCCATTTTGGCGGCGACGGCAGAGATTGAGGCAGGCCGTTATGACCTCGCCTGTGTTGTCGGGATTGAGCAGATGCGCAACGTGCCCGGCAAGACAGCCGCGCAGCATCTGGGCAGCGCGGCCTGGACAGGCCATGAATTTGGCGACGCAGAATTTGTGTGGCCGCGCGCCTTTTCTGATCTTGCGGCGGAATATGATCGTCGTCATGGGCTGAACCCTGCCCATTTGCGCCGGATCGCTGAAATCAACTTCGCCAATGCCAAGCGCAATCCCAACGCCCAAACGCGCGGCTATAGCTTCTCGCCTGAAAGCTTCACCGATGATGACGCCGCCAATCCAGTCGTCGAGGGCCGCGTCCGCAAGATGGATTGCGGGCAGGTGACGGATGGCAGTGCCGTCGTCTTCCTCGCCTCGCCCGCGCGGGCCGCCGCTTATGCCGCCAAGCGCGGTATCCCCATTGAAAGTCTGGCCCGGATCGCGGGCTGGGGGCACCGCTCCGCACCGATCAGCTATGCACGCAAGATCGCGGATAGCGAGGGCCAGCCCTATGTCTTTCCGCAGGTCCGCCGCACGGTGGTTGATGCCCGCGCGCGCGCCGGCATTGCCGACATCGCCCAGATTGACGCGATTGAAACGCATGATTGCTTCACTTCGAGCGAATATATGGAAATCGACCATCTTGGCATCACGGCGCCGGGGGAAAGCTGGCGCGCGATAGAGGATGGCAGAATTGAGATGGGCGGACCGCTGCCGGTTAATCCGTCGGGCGGGTTGATTGGGCTTGGCCACCCGGTTGGGGCGACCGGGGTTCGGATGCTGCTTGATGGGTATAAGCAAGTGACTGAAACCGCCGGTGACTATCAGGTCGACGGTGCCAGGCGCGTCCAGACGCTCAATATTGGCGGTTCGACGACCACCTCGGCGAGCTTCATCGTCGAGCGTGCCGATCTTGGCATGGCGGCATGAGCGTCGTTTCGCTGTTGGCGACCAATGCGCTGGTAATGGCTGTGCTGTTCTTCATTCTTTGGCTGGTCACGCTCAAAACGCGCGATGTCACCCCGATCGACAGCGTCTGGGCGCTGGGCATGGTCGCGCTCGGCGCGGCGAGCTGGCTGCAGACCGATGGCGACCCGACGCGCAAGGCGTTGTTGATGGCGTTATGCAGCCTTTGGGGTGTGCGATTGGGCGGCTATTTGTTGTGGCGCTGGCGCAGCCATGGCCCTGATCGCCGCTATGTCACGATGTTCAGCAAGGCCAAGGATGCGAAAGGCTGGGGCTTTGGCGAGGCATCGGCGCGGATGGTTTATCTGACGCAAGCGCCGCTGCTGTTCATCGTCTGCCTGCCGGTTCAGCTCGGTCAGCTTGATACGACGCCCGCTATCGGCACCGTCGCAGCAATCGGCATAGTGGTGGCGTTGATCGGCATTGCCTTTGAGACGATTGGCGACTGGCAACTTGTCCGTTTTCGCGCCGACCCCGGCAATCAGGGCAAGGTGCTGACCACTGGCCTGTGGCGCTATACCCGCCACCCCAATTATTTTGGCGATGCCTGTACGTGGTGGGGGCTGTATCTGATCGCCGCCGAAAGCATGACCGGGCTGTGGGCGTTGCCGGGGCCGATATTGCTGACCTGGACGCTGATGAAATGGTCGGGCGTACCGACGATCGAGGGACGGCTAAAGCGGAAAAGGCCCGGATATGAGGACTATGTCCGGCGCACCAGCGGCTTCGTCCCCTGGTGGCCCAACGCAGCGTAGCAGGTCTGACGCTGGCTTTACGGCCAGGTGATCAAAGCCGGTAGTGTCCAGCGATTTAGGTTGTTATACGAAACCCATCACCATGCGATCATCGGGGGGGCAGGATGCCAATCGAAGCAACGGTCAACGGCAAGCCGGTAACGTTCAATGCCGAACCCGATACCCCCTTGCTGTGGGTAATCCGCGAAGAGCTTGGCATGACCGGGACCAAATTTGGCTGCGGTATCGCCGCCTGCGGGGCCTGCAGCGTCCATATCGATGGCGAAGTGATGCGATCGTGCAGCGTGCCGGTCAGCGATATTGCCGGCAAATCGATCACGACCATTGAAGGGCTCGGCAATGCCGACGGTACCCTGCACGCATTGCAGGCCGCCTGGATCGAGCACCAGGTGCCGCAATGCGGCTATTGCCAATCGGGCCAGTTGATGGCGGCCGCCGCCTTGCTGGCCGCGAGCCCCAAGCCCAGCGATGAACAGATCGACGCGGCGATGACCAATATCTGCCGCTGCGGCACCTATCCCCGTATCCGCGCGGCGATCCACGCCGTTGCCGGCCAGGCTTGAGGAGCACCACGATGGGCATGATCCGCAGGACCTTCCTGATTGGCGGCGCGGCCGTTGTCGGCGGCGGCATTTTCGCGATCAAATATGCCGATAGCGCGGCACGATCGACCGCCGCGACGCTGACCAATGGCAAGGACGGGCATAACTTCGCCACCTGGCTGCGGATCGGCGACGACGGCAAGATCACGCTCTATTCGCCGCATACCGATATCGGCCAGGGATCGAATACCGGGCTTGCCCAAATGCTCGCCGAGGAGCTGGATGCTGATTGGGCCAAGGTTGAGGTCGTCTCGGCGCCGGCGGAATCGGCATTCGCCAATGTCCCGCTTGGCCGCGGATTTCTCGCCGAGATGACTGGGGCACCGGGCATCGTCGGCGCGTTGCCAATGTCGGTGGCGTCGATGATCACGCGGTCGCTGGATCTGCAGATTACCGGTGGCTCGTCGGCCCTGCGCTTCACCGGACAACACGGGATGCGGGTGATTGGTGCCGCGACGCGGCTTGCGCTGATCGATACCGCCGCCAAGCGGCTTGGTGTGCCGGCAGCCGAACTGACCACTGCCAACAGCAAGGTGACCCATGCCAAATCAGGCCGCGCGCTCGGCTATGGCGCGTTGGCCGCTGAAGCGGCGACGCATTCGCTGAGCAGCGCCCCGGTGCTGAAGCAGGCCAAGGATTTCCGGTTCATCGGCAAATCGGTGCCCCGCTTTGATATCCCGGCCAAGGTCAACGGCACCGCGCAATATGGCATGGATGTCATCAAGCCCGACATGCGCGTCGCGACCGTGATTGCTGCCCCGGTTCGCGGCGGCAAGCTCGTCTCGGTTGATCCCGCCCCGGCAATGGCGGTGGCGGGCGTTGAGCAGGTGATCAAACTGGACGGCGCGGTCGTTGTGGTCGCCAAGGGCTATTGGCAGGCGCTGAAGGGGGCGCGTGCGCTGTCGCCCAAATTCAGCGATGGCGGCAATGGCGGCATTTCGACCGCGTCGATCTTCGCCGATCAGGACAAGCTGCGCGCGGCCAACAAGCCTGACGCGACGGCGGGCAGTGGTGATGTCGATGCCGGGTTCAAGGCAAGCGGTGCCAAGCTGGTCGAAGCCGATTACCGGCTGCCCTTCCTGCATCATGCGATGATGGAGCCGTTTGCGCTCACCGCGCATCACAAGGACGGCACGCTAGAGATTTGGGGCGGGATGCAGGACCCGCTGGCCTCCAAGATGGGCGCCGCCAAGGCCGCTGGCCTCGCGCCCGACAAGGTCACTTTTCACCCGATGCTGATCGGCGGCAGCTTTGGACGGCGATTGCCGATGTACATGGAAATCGTCGATCAGGTGGCGCGGGTGGCGATGCAAGTGCCCCATCCGGTCAAGCTGATCTGGGCGCGCGAGGAAGAAGTTTCGCAGGGCGCCTATCGCCCGCAAAGTTCGGCGCACATCAAAGGGGCTGTCGGCGGGGACGGCAAGATTACCGCCTTGCAATATGATTTCGCCCAGCCCGAGGACGGGTTGAGGGAAGTGCCCTTCTTTTATGATCTGCCTGCGGCTACGCGGCGGCATTTCAAGCAGGTATCCAACCAGACTGTGGGCGCCTGGCGATCGGTTAATGCGACCCAGCACGGCTTTTTCACCGAGAGCTTTATCGACGAACTGGCCCATGCCGCTGGTGTCGATCCGTTTGAGTTCCGCAAACGGCACCTGAAACCGGGTTCACGCCATCGCGCGGTGCTTGAGGAAGTGGCAAAGCGCAGTGGATGGGGAACGCCGCTGCCCGCCGGTACGGGGCGCGGCATCGCGATTGTCGAATCGTTCAATACCATTGCTGCGCATGTCACTGAGGCAACGCTCAATGACGATGGCAGCCCCAAGGTGATCAAGGTGACGGCGGTTGTCGATTGCGGCACCGTGGTGAACCCTCGCAATGCCGAGGCGCAGGTCATGGGTGGCATCGTCATGGGCCTGTCCACCGCGATCGGCGAAGCGATCACGCTCGACAAGGGCG
Source organism: Sphingomonas sp. 28-62-20 (assembly GCF_002281505.1). Taxonomy (NCBI): domain Bacteria; kingdom Pseudomonadati; phylum Pseudomonadota; class Alphaproteobacteria; order Sphingomonadales; family Sphingomonadaceae; genus Sphingomonas; species Sphingomonas sp. 28-62-20. The sequence goes on along the minus strand of NZ_NCGH01000017.1, from coordinate 127,674 downwards.
CGGTGCAACAGAGCAATTTCAACGATTATCCCGTGCTGAAGCTCGCCGATGCGCCGATCATCGACGTGCATTTCATCAATAGCGGGCACGAGATGGGCGGCCTGGGTGAGCCCGGCCTGCCGCCCGCCGCGCCCGCGCTTGCCAATGCGCTGTTCGCGGCAACGGGCAAGCGCGTTCGCCAGCTACCGATCCTGGCGCAGGCCAAGGCTTGAGCGAGGAAGCGGTAAGGCAAGAGGCAGTGCGGCGCGGCTTTTATGCAGCGGCCGCAACCTGTGGCTCACGCAGGGTGATGACCCCTGCCTGGAGGGCTGTGCAGTATAACAGATCATTTTCGGCCGCGACCCGTTCAGCGAGCCGTTCGATCATCAATTTTGTCGCGGTGCGAAAGCTGTTCCAGTTCGCGCTGATCTGCTCGGGCTTCCACGCCTCAAGATAGCTGTCCCAGTCGCGGCGCAGGACATCGAATTGCTGGTTGAAATGGTCGACGGCGCTGGCAAACGCGGGTTTACGGGCAGCAATCAGCTCATCGTATAGCATCACATCTTCATGCGCCAAATGGGTGCGCAGTTCGTCTGCCAAATGGTCAAGCGCGGTTGCCGCCGCTGAGACATCACGGTCGGGCCGCTCCAAGATATTGGTCAGCCCGATTAGCGCCGCATCGATCCGGTCATGTTCTTCGATTAGTTTTTGATAGCTCATGGTCACATACTCCCCGCAACCAAATGCCGGGGAAGATATTGCCAACAGGTGTGCAAATTTCGATCAGGGGGCAGGGGACCGTACAATATCGGGGCGAGTTACCCAATATGGGCGGTGCTCTCCCGCGATTCCGGCTCATCGCGCAGCACGGTCCGGTCGGCCCACCAACTATGCGTGCCGCTGGAGATTTTGTGCGGCAAGGCAATGCGGCACACCGGCCCCGCTTCGATATTGCGCGCGTCGATCAGCACGCATTCGCTGGTGCCGCGATTTTCGTCGGTAATGAAGCTCACTAGATAGCCGTCATCCTCGGCCGTGTTGCCGATACGCGGCGCGAAGGGTGCTTCGCTGGCATAGCGGCCTTCCTCAAGCATCAGCGACCAGCTTTCACCGGTGTCGAGATCATGTTTGACAAAGCCGTTGAACAGGAACCAGCCGGGCTTGGTCGTGGTCGAATAGACATAGCGATGCTTGCGGCCTGCCACTTGCTGATTGATCATCCCGAATTCCAGGATGCGGTCGTCAAGCCGTTCTTCCTTGGTCGTGCCGTCGGCGAGGTTGAAGCGCCAGCGGTGCAGCTTGGGCTGAAAGCTATGCTCGTCGACATAGGCCATCATATGGCCATAGCCATCCTCATTGGGCAGCGGCGCTGGTTGCGGATTGTCCTGGAAATAGGCGTCCATCACCACCTCGTCGCCCTCTTCATAGGCATTGAGGAAATGGAGGATGTAGGTGGGTTCGGCATCGAACCAGCGGATATCCTGCGGGCTCCCGCGGCGCGGAATCAGCGCAAAGCGGCTCGGCAATCCATCGTGCAGCCGGGCGGCATGAATATCGCGCTTCAGCAATTCCTGGTCCCAGAACATCGGCAGATCGTTGAGGATCGACCAGTTTTCGCTGAAAATCATGTCGTGCGGCAGACGTGGCCCGGGTAGCGGCACCGGGATGTAATGGACGAGCCGCTCGTCACGATCGACGACGCCATAATGCATGAACGGCGCGTGTTTCGAATAGTTGAAGAACATCAGTTCGCCAGTGCGCTCATCAACCTTGGGGTGCGCCGAAATCCCGTCCAGCGGCACCCAGGGCGCGACGCCGAGCGATTCGAGCGTTTCGGGATCGAGCAGATAGCCCTCACCGCATTGGTAAAAGGTCGACAGGGCCTTGCCGGCATGGACGATGATGTCGGTGCTTGACGAATCCTTGATGCCGCCATGCGCGCCAAAGCCTGGGCGTTTTGAGGTGCCGGCGCGGTCCATCAACCCGCCCCAAAGCGATCCTTCCGCTTCCTGCTCGGCCGCGAAGCACCGCGTGCGCACCCAGCGATTGCGATAGCTGGCCGTGCCGTTGGCAAAGCTGATCTGGTGGATCATGCCGTCGCCGTCGAACGGGTGATATCTGCCGAGCGGCTGGTGGAGCTGGTTTTCGGTATTGCGCAGATAAACGCCATCAATGTCGGTCGGGATCGTCCCCTCGATCACCTCAAGCGTGACCGCCGTCACCTCTTCATGCTGCGGGGTCCAGGCGCCGTTGAGATAGGGGTGGTTGCTGGGCTTGAGCGTGGACAGGACAGGGGCAAGGCGATCGATCTGCACAGCGCGGCTCCAGGCGTTGGTTGGCGAAGGGCCTCAGTCTACCCGGTCTCACGACTTTGCGCCATGCGTGGCGCGTAAGGCGCGGCGCTAAAGGCCAACCACCGGATCGATTGGACGGAAAGGCAAATGCGCGACCGCCATTATTTTGATTTTTAGACCGATTTCGAAATGCTCCCCCTTGCAATGATATGGCCGCGCCCGCACTTGTTTGGTATGTTAGCAGACGCAGCATGAATTAGCGCGGCGTTGGTGGCGTGACCACGGCATGACACCAAGACAATTGGGGGCAAACATGGTTGGACGGCGCGGGCAGGGACAGATGATCGCGCTGGGCGTATTCGCCGCCTTGCTCGCCGGTTGTTCGGGCAATGCCCCGCCACCGGCGCCGCCGCCAACCCATGTCACGGTCGCGACCCCGCTTCAGCGCAACATCGTCGATTGGGATGAATATATCGGCCGGTTTGAGGCCATTCAGGACGTCGAAATCCGCCCGCGCGTATCGGGTGCGATCGACCAGGTGCTGTTCCGCGATGGCCAAATAGTCCGCAGGGGCCAGGCCTTGTTCACGATCGACCCGCGCCCCTATCGCGCCACATTGATGCAGGCACAGGCATCGGTCGCCAAGGCGCGCGCATCAGTGGCTAACGCCCAGACCGAACTGAATCGCGCGCAGACATTGCTTGAGGCGCAGGCGATTTCGAAGGAAGAATTCGAAACCAAGCAGGCGGCACAACGCACCGCCAGCGCCGACCAGGAAGCAGCGCGCGCGCAGGCGAGTGCGGCGATGCTCAACCTGGGCTTCACCACGGTCCGATCGCCGATTACGGGCCGGGTATCGGATCGCAAGGTCAGCCGCGGCAATCTGGTCGCAGAGGGGCAGACGGTGTTGACTCGCGTCGTTTCGACCGATCCGATCTGGTTCTCGTTCGACGGCGCGGAGAGCTTTTACCTCAAATATCTGCGCCAGGACCGGGCGGGTGAGCGCGGATCCTCTCGCAGCACGCCCAATCCGGTTGAGATCCAGCTGGCCGATGAAAGCGGCTATCGCTGGCATGGCCGGATGGAGTTTGTCGATAATGCGATTGACCCCAATTCGGGCACGATCCGCGCGCATGCTGTTGTCGCCAACCCCGATGGCTTTCTGACGCCGGGTCTGTTCGGGCGGGCGCGGTTGCTTGGGTCTGGCACCTACCGCGCGATGCTGGTCCCTGATGAGGCGATCATCACCGATCAGACGCGCAAGCTCGTTTATGTCGTTGGCAAGGACGGCAAGGTCGCCCCCCGTCCGGTCGTCACTGGCCCGCCGGTCGAAGGGCTTCGGGTGGTGCGCGAAGGGCTTGCGCCGACCGACCATGTCGTCATCAATGGCCTGACCCGATTGCAGCCGGGGATGCCGGTCAAGGCGACGATGACGGTGCTAAAGCCACGCGCGGCCAATACTTCGCCCATTTCTTCGCCCAATACCGCCCCGCCCGCTGCCGAAGCCGGGGTCCGCTAGGGCCATGCGCTTTCCGCATTTCTTCATCGACAGGCCGATCTTTGCAGCGGTGCTGTCGATCCTGATTATGGTGTTCGGGCTGGTCGCCTATCCCGGCCTGCCAGTGGCGCAATATCCCGAGATTGCGCCGCCGACCGTGGTGGTCAGCGCCAATTATCCTGGGGCGACCGCCGAAACTTTGGCCGAGACGGTTGCCGCGCCGCTGGAGGAATCGATCAACGGGGTGGAGGACATGATCTATATGTCATCCTCGTCAACCGGTGACGGCGCAATCGCGATTACCGTGACGTTCAAACAGGGCACCAATGTCGATCAGGCGCAGGTGCTGGTGCAGAACCGCGTCTCCTCGGCCGAGCCGCGCTTGCCCGAAGATGTCCGTCGGATCGGCGTGACGGTGCGCAAGAATTCGCCTGACATCCTGCTCGTCGCGACGCTCTATTCGCCCGACAAGTCGCTCAGCCAGCAATATATTTCCAATTATGCCACGACGCAGATCATCGACCGGATCGCGCGCATTCAGGGCGTTGGCGGGACGCGCAGTTTTGGTAGCCGTGACTATAGCATGCGGGTGTGGATCGACCCCGATCTTGCCGCCGCGCGCAACCTGACCGTCGATGAAATCACCAGCGCGATCCGCGCGCAAAATGCACAGGTCGCGGTCGGATCGGTCGGCCAGCCGCCGTTCAATCAGGGCGGGACGGCGTTCCAGCTTGGTATCCAGACTGAGGGGCGGCTGACGACACCGGAACAGTTCGGCGAAATCATCATCAAGCGCGATGCCGAAGGGCGGTTGACGCGGTTGCGCGACCTCGCCCGGATCGAGCTGGGCGCACAGGATTATGGCATCAACGCCATGCTCAGCGGTCAGCCGACCACCGCCATTGCAGTGACTCAGCTGCCGGGATCGAACGCGCTCACCACAGCCCAGGCGGTAAAGGACGAACTCGCCCGCGCGGCCGAGAGCTTTCCGCCGGGCATGGCCTATCGCATCCCGTACAACCCCACCGAATATATCTCCGCGTCGATCGACGAAGTGTATCGGACCTTGTTCGAGGCGCTGGTCCTGGTCGCGCTGGTCGTGCTGTTGTTCCTGCAGAGCTGGCGTGCGGCACTGATCCCGATCATCGCGATTCCGGTGTCGCTGGTCGGCAGCCTGGCCGCGCTCGCGCTGTTCGGCTTTTCGATCAACAATCTGTCGCTGTTCGGGATGGTGCTGGCGATCGGCATCGTCGTCGATGACGCAATCGTCGTCGTTGAAAATATCGAACGGCTGATGGAGGAAAAGGGGCTGACCCCGCGCCAGGCCGCGCATGAGACGATGGACGAAGTGTCGGGCGCGCTGATCGCGATCGCGCTGGTGCTGTGCGGGGTGTTCATCCCGACCAGCTTCATTCCGGGCATTTCGGGGCAATTTTATCAACAATTCGCGCTGACGATCGTGTCGGCCACCGCGATTTCGGCGTTTGTGTCGCTGACCTTGTCGCCCGCCATTGCGGCGTTGCTGCTCAAGCCCAAACATGCCAGCGAACCAGCGTCAGGGTGGCGTGGTGCGCCCGCCCGGTTCGCGCGCGGCTTCAATGGCGGGTTCGACAGGCTCTCCAACCGGTTCGGGAAATTCACGGCCCGGGCGGTGCGATCCTTGGGCATCATCGTCGTTTGTTATGCCGTGCTGATCGGGCTGGCGGGCTGGCGTTTCAATGCGACGCCGACGGGCTTCATTCCCGCGCAGGACCAGGGCTATCTGATCGTCGCGGCGCAATTGCCGCCGGGATCGTCGCTGCAGCGCACGACCGAGGTGTTGCAGCGCGCCTCTGCCATCACGCTCAAGAACCCGGCGACTGAGGCGACGGTCGCCTTTGCGGGTCTTGACGGCGCGACCTTCTCGACCGCGCCCAATGCGGCGGCGATGTTCGTGCCGTTGAAGCCCGCTGCCGACCGCAAACATGCCGATGCAGTGGCGAATGAACTGCGCCAGGCGCTGGCGCCGATCACTGACGGTGTCCTGCTCGTCATCCCGCCGCCGCCGGTTCGCGGGATCGGCACGGGCGGCGGCTGGAAGATGTTGATCGAGGACCGCAGCAACAATGGCTATGCCGCGCTCGAAGGGGCGGCCTTTGCGATGATGATGAAGGCGAACCAGACGCCGGGCATCACCAGTAGCTTCACCACCTTCAACGTCCGCACGCCGCGCCTTTATGCCGATATCGATCGTCCACGCGCGGAGCAGCTGGGCGTGCCGGTGCAGAATATCTTTTCGACGCTCGGCACCTATCTCGGGTCGACCTATATCAACGACTTCAATTTCCTGGGTCGCACCTACCGCGTGACGGCGCAGGCCGATGCGCCGTACCGCGACGACATCGCTGATGTCGGCAAGCTCAAGACGCGATCGGCATCGGGGGCGATGGTGCCGCTTGATGCGGTGATGACGCTGAAGAATGACAGCGGGCCATACCGGGTGGTGCGCTATAATCTCTATCCATCGGCCGAATTGCAGGGCGATACCGCGCATGGCTATTCATCGGGCCAGTCGCTGACGACGATGGCAAAGCTCGCCAGCGAAACCCTGCCTGCGGGCATGCGCTTCGAATGGACCGAGCTTGCCTTTGCCCAGCAACAGGCGGGGAGCACGGGGACATTGGTGTTCGGGCTGGCGGTGCTGTTCGTTTTCCTGCTGCTGGCGGCCAATTATGAAAGCCTGGTGCTGCCCTTTGCGGTGATCCTGATCGTGCCGATGTGCTTGCTCGCGGCGATTGTCGGGGTGAACGTCATGGGGCTCGACAATAATATCCTGACCCAAATCGGCCTGGTCGTGCTGATCGGGCTGGCGGCGAAGAATGCGATCTTGATCGTCGAATTCGCCAAGCAGAATGAGGATGCCGGGATGGAACTCCGCGCCGCCGCCGAGCACGCCGCCGAACAGCGACTTCGCCCCATCCTGATGACGTCGATCGCCTTCATCCTGGGTACTTTGCCGCTGGTGATCGGGTCCGGGCCGGGGGCCGAACTGCGCCAGGCACTGGGCGTGGCGGTGTTCTTCGGGATGATTGGGGTGACGACCTTTGGCCTGTTGTTCACGCCGAGCTTCTACGTGATCAGCCGCAAGCTGGGCGACTGGGCGAGCGGGTGGATCAACCGCCACCGCACGCCCGCGCCACTCCCCGAAGCCCCATCGGCGGAGGTGCTGCCATGAAGCGGCTGATCCTGTCGATTGGCACGGCGCTGGCCCTTTCAGGCTGCGTCGTCGGCCCCACCTACAAGCGCCCGGCCACCCCCGAGGCTGCGACCGGTGCGTTGATTGAGGCGGCGCGCGCGCAAAGCATCGCCAATGCGCAGACCCTGCCCGACCATTGGTGGCAACTGTACCGCGACCCGGTGCTCGACCGGCTGATCCAGGACGCGCTCGCCCACAACACCGATATTCGCGAGGCGGCGGCGAATCTGCTCCGCGCCCGTGCCGTCCTGTCGGAGCAAAAGGGCGCAGGGCTGCCCTCGACCGACCTGACCGGATCCTATCAGCGGCAACAGGGCAACAGCGCCAATGCGGCGGCCTTTGGTGGTGGCACTGGGCCGGTGCAAACGTTCCAGTTCGATCTGTTCCGGCTGGGGTTCGACGTTTCCTATGAACTCGACCTGTTCGGCGGCGTGAAGCGAGCGGTTGAGGCCGGGCGCGGCGATCTTGAAGCCTCGGCGGCGCAACTCGACGCGGCGCGGGTGGCGGTGGTGGCGGAGACGGCGAGCGCCTATGTCACCGCCTGTTCGAACGCGGCCCAGCTGGCGGTCGCGCGCGAGACGGTCGATCTGCAGCAAAAGACGCTGGGCCTAACGAAGACGTTGTTCGATGCCGGGCGCGGCACCAAGCGCGATGTCGAGCGCGCCGATGTGCTGCTCGCGCAGACCCTGGCGCAACTGCCGGGGTTCGAGGCGGAACAGCGCGCGGCGCTCTATGCGCTGGCGACGCTGACCGGGCGACCACCTGCCGAGGTCGATGCCGATGCCGCCCGGTGCTCGACGCCGCCCCGGCTTGACCAGGTGATCCCGGCGGGCGACGGCGCCGCACTGCTGGCACGCCGCCCCGATGTTCGCGCGGCCGAACGGACGCTCGCGGCCGATACCGCGCGGATCGGGATCGCGGTGGCCGATCTTTACCCCTCGATCACCCTGGCGGGCGGGATCGGGCTGAACGCCACGCGCGGCAGCCAGTTGTTCAAGCCGACGTCAGTCAATTATGCGGTCGGCCCGCTGATTTCGTGGAACCTGCCCAACCAGACGGTTGCACGGGCTCGGATTCGCCAGGCAAAGGCAGGGGCGGAAGCCTCGCTTGCCCGCTTCGATGGCACCGTGCTGACCGCGCTGCGCGAGACCGAGCAGGCGCTGGCGCGCTATGCAGGTGCGCTCGACCGCGATGCCGTGCTGGTCCGCGCCGAACAATCGAGCTCGGAAGCCGCGCGGCTGTCGCGGCTGCGTTTCGACAATGGTGCCGACAGTTTCCTGCAGCTGATCGATGCCGAGCGCGATCGCGCCACCGCGCGCGCTGCCCGCGCCCAGGCGGATGCGGCGGTCGCCGCGGCGCAGATCAGCCTGTTCAAGGCGCTGGGCGGGGGGTGGCAGGATGCGCCCTTTCCCGAACGTCGCATTGATCCCGCGCCAAAGCCCTGAGTGAGAGACCCGCCCCATGACTGATGCCATCGCCGATTCCGTCCCCGCCTCACGTGAGCAATTATGGGGCGTGTTGTTCGAGGCGGCAGAGATCGAGCACAATCTGATGTGCTGTTATCTTTATGCGATGTTCAGCCTGAAGGACTCGGTTGACGAGGGCGTGACAGAGGAAGAGCTGGCGGCGATCAAGCGCTGGCGCGGCGAGATACTCGATGTTGCGATTGAGGAGATGGCGCATCTGGCGATTGTCTCCAACATCCTGTCTGCGCTCGGCGCGCCGGCGCATTTCGGGCGGCAGAATTTCCCGATCGCACCCGGCTATCACCCGGCGGGCGTCGTGGTGAAGCTTGCCCCGTTCAATGTGCAGACGCTTGATCATTTCATCTATCTGGAGCGCCCCGATACGGTCGAGATGGCCGATGGCGAGGGCTTTGCGCCCGAACGCGATTATGTCCGCACGCTGGCGAGCGACCGGTTGATGTCGGCGACGATGGACTATGCGACCGTTGGCAAGCTGTATCAGGCGATTGAGGATGGGATTAGCGGGCTCGCCGCGTCGATCGGCGAAGACGCGCTGTTCGTTGGCGACGAGGCGCACCAGATCGGCCCGGACGTGGTGGCGCTGCCCAATCTGACGATCGTACGCTGCGTGAAAAGCGCGATTGCCGCGATCGACGCGATCGTGCGCCAGGGCGAAGGATCGGAAGCGGGGGTCGAGGATTCGCACTTCCAGCGCTTCCTGAAGATTCGCGCTGAATATCAGGCGTTGCTGGCGGCGCGGCCCGATTTCAAGCCGGGCCGCGCGGCGGCGCACAACCCGGTCATGCGCAAACCACCGTTGCCCGAGGGCAAGATGTGGATCAACGCTGCGCCTGCCAGCGAATTACTCGACATTGGCAATGCCATTTATAATCATAGCCTGCGCTGCCTGGCGCTCAGCTATACCGGCGTCGACAAGGCGGCGCAGCGATCCCTCGTCAATGCTGCGATCGAGCTGATGCGAATCCTGACCCCGGTGGCGGAGCGACTGACCGCTTTGCCCGCCAATGAGGAGCATCCGGGCTGCACGGCGGGGTTGAGCTTCGCCACGCTGCGTTCCGCCGCTGCCTTGCCGCCCGCCGAAGGGGCAATTCCGGTGCTGACCGAGCGACTGCACCAGATCAGCGCGCGCGCGACCTGGCTTGCCGCCCATCAGGAAGATGAGGCCGAGCTTGCCGAGGTGACCGCGACCCAGCTCGAACGGCTGGCCAATCGGCTAGCCACGACGACGCTCGCCCCGCCAAGCGTGCTGCAGCCCGCCACAGCAGCGATTGAGGAGACGCCCGTGATTGATACCCCACCCGCGCCGCCCGAACCGATCCAGGCGGACGATGGCCGCGAGTTGATCCCAGGCCAGTCGATCGACCTGATCTTCGATGCGCAGCGCTGCATCCATGCACGCCACTGCGTGCTTGGCCAGCCCAAGGTGTTCAAGGCCAATGTCGAGGGGCCGTGGATCGACCCCGATGCGACCACGACCGAGGGGCTGGTGACGGTCGCGCATATGTGCCCGTCGGGCGCGATCCAGTATCGGCGGCACGACGGCGGCCATGAAGAAGCACCGCCGCCCGTCAATCTGGTCCAGCTCCGCGAAAATGGCCCGATCGGGGTGCGCGCCGACATGCTGCTCGACGGCAAGCCGATCGGCTACCGCGCCACCTTGTGCCGATGCGGCGCGTCGAAGAACAAGCCGTTTTGCGACAGCAGCCATATCGCGATCGGCTTCACGGCAACGGGCGAGCCCGAGACTCGCGAATCGCAACCGCTTGCCGCGCGCGGCGGGACATTGGTGATCGACCCACAACAGGACGGCCCGCTCGAAGTACTCGGCAATCTGGAGCTGTGCGCCGGGACTGGGCGGACCTTTGACCGGGTCACGTCGACTTGGCTGTGCCGCTGTGGGGGATCGGCCAACAAGCCTTATTGCGACGGCACGCATCGCAAGATCGGCTTTAAAAGCTGAGTTCACGCGCATGGGAGCGACGTGCGCTGAGACCCAACAGGGGTGAGCCTGTCACGGCTTGTGATCAAATCAACGCACCCGTCACCCCGGACTTGATCCGGGGTCCCGCTGCTTCACGGTCCAAGAAAAAGCGGGACCCCGGGTCAAGCCCGGGGTGACGAAAAGGGGTGGATCAGCTTGGTTGCAACGACTTAAAGTCTGATGACTTTGGATTGGACCAACCCAAACCCCGTTCGCCCTGAGCGAAGTCGAAGGGCATGTGCAGCGCGTGGGCTTCGACTTCGCTCAGCCCGAACGGGTCTGAGGTTGAAGCGACCTAACGTCATCACGCTCTAAAACTGAAACACCTCTTCAACGCTTCCGAATGACAGGGTCGCTTGACATCGTCGCGACTCAACTTCATATGTCAGCTGACCATGACATTAGGTCATGGGAGAATGACATGGTGGAGGCAGCGACATGTCTGCAGGAATGATGGCGACGCTATTGGGCATGGCCGCAGGGTTCGTGACCCTGATCGGTCTCTACATCTGGCTGATCGGCAATGATGCGACGACCGGGATCGTCCTGTTTGCGATCGCTGGCTCGCAGATGGCGTTGATCCCGACCGCGACCAAAGGCAGGGGCGACGCCAAGGGCTGCTCCAAAGGCTGACCGATCATTTCAAGAAGGGCGGATATGACCAAGCGAAAACTGATCACCGGCGCGCTCATCGTCGCGCTCGGCTATGCGACCGGGGCGGCGATTGCCCAGGTTGCCGACGCACCAACGGCGGCGACCGAGTGGCAGACGCTGCCGACAGCGGCCTATCCCGGCAAGCGCGACGACATCAGCTTCGCTGATGCGCAGCACGGCTGGTACGGCACTGGCAAGGGTGATTTGTTCGCGACCAGCGACGGCGGGGATAGCTGGACCAAGGTAGCGAGCAAGCCCGGCACCTTCATCCGTGCGGTCGGCTTCGTTGATGCGAAGACCGGCTATATCGGCAATGTCGGCACCGACTATTATCCCGGCGTCACCGACACGACGCCGCTCTATCGCACCAATGACGGCGGGGTGACCTGGACGCCGATCGACATTGGCGGGGTGAAGGTCGCGGGTATTTGCGCGATCGATATCTTGCGCACCAAGCGCATTTATCAGGGCAAGCTCGAGCCGCGCGTTATCATCACCGCCGCCGGACGGGTGGGCGGGCCGACGGGCATGATCCGTTCGCTCGATGGCGGCGCGACCTGGACCGCGACTGACCTGAGCGACACGGCGGGGATGATCCTCGACATCAAGTTCCTGGACGAGCAGACCGGCTTGATCTTCGCCGCCACCAGCCGCGATGTGGCGAGCGGCAATGCGCTGATCCTACGCACCACAGATGGCGGCAAGAGCTGGACCAAGGTCTATCAGAGCAGCCGGCCTGCCGAACTGATCTGGAAGGCGTCGTTCGTCGACGCAACCACCGGCTTTGCCACGGTGATGAGCTATGACCAGTCGGCGACGCAGAAGCACATCGTCAAGACGAGCGATGGCGGCAAGACATGGGTCGAATTGCCGCTGGTCAACAATGGCGCGGCGGTCGAGCTTGGGATCGGCTTTGTCGATGCTATGCATGGCTGGGTCGGCACCACCGTCGGCGGTTTCGAAACCAAAGACGGCGGCAAGAGCTTTGCGCCGGCACCAGTCGCCAAAGCGGCCAACAAGTTTCGCTTCGTCAAAACAGCCAAGGGCATGCGTGCTTATGCGATTGGCACTGCCGTTCAGCGGCTGGAGTTGAATCGTTAACATTCCGCTTTACTGTAATAATACAGTATGGCTATGATATGTTGATAATCCTCGAGGGGGAAAAGATGCTCGAACTCAGCCACGTGACCCATGTCTACCCGAACGGCACGCGTGCCCTTGATGACGTGAGCCTGTCGATTCCGACCGGCATGTACGGGCTGCTGGGGCCCAATGGCGCGGGTAAGTCGACGTTGATGCGTACCGTCGCGACGCTGCAGACGCCGACATCGGGCAGCATCCGCTTCGGTGACATCGACGTGATTGCCGAACCCGAAAAACTGCGCGCGCAGCTTGGCTATCTGCCCCAGGATTTCGGTGTCTATCCGCGCGTTTCGGCCTATGACATGCTTGATCACATGGCGGTGCTGAAGGGTGTCGCCTCGGCGCGCGAGCGCAAGCAAACGGTCGAGACATTGCTCAACCAGACCAATTTGTGGAACGTCCGCAAGAAAGCCATTGCTGGTTTTTCGGGCGGCATGCGCCAGCGCTTCGGCATTGCCCAGGCGCTGATCGGCAACCCCAAGCTGATCATCGTCGACGAACCGACCGCTGGCCTCGACCCAGAGGAGCGTAATCGCTTCCTCAATCTGCTGGCGGAAATCGGCGACAATGTCGCGATCATCCTGTCGACGCACATCGTTGATGACGTCGCCGACCTGTGCCCGCGCATGGCGGTGCTGGCAGGCGGCAAGATCCAGCTGGAAGGCGCCCCGCTCGAGCTGATCGAGCGGTCACGCGGCACGGTATGGGCCAAGACAATCGAGCGCGAGCAGATGGCCAATTTTGCCGCCGCGCATGAGGTGATCTCGACCCGGTTGTTCGCCGGCCGGACCATCATCCACATCCTGTCGGACAATGACCCCGGCAACGGTTTCACCGCCGTCGATGGCGGGCTGGAGGATGTCTATTTCTCCACCCTGGCGCGTTCGCGCCGCGCCCCCACCGCGCAAGCCGCATAAGGGGCCGCATCGATGTTCGCCAAGATCGCCGCGTTCGAGCTGCGCTATCAGTTCCGCAATCCTGTCTTCTGGGTTGTCTCGATCCTGTTCTTCCTGCTCGTCTTCGGCGCGGCAACGGTCGAGCAGATCCAGATCGGCAGTGGCGGCAATGTCCATAAGAACAGCCCGTTTGCGATTGTGCAGACGCATCTGATCATGTCGATCTTCTTCATGTTCGTGACGACGGCGTTCGTTGCCAATGTGATCGTCCGCGATGACGAAAGCGGATTCGGCCCGATGGTCAAATCGACGCGCGTGACGAAGTTCGATTATCTGCTCGCCCGTTTTGTGGGCGCCACCTTGGCGGCGTGCATAGCCTTTCTGGCGGTGCCGCTGGCGATGTGGGTGGGGTCGTTCATGCCCTGGGTCGATTCGGAAACGCTCGGGCCAAATCGGCTGGCAGATTATGCCTTTGCCTATGTCGTCATGGCGCTGCCCAATGTCATCCTGACATCGTCGATCTTCTTTGCGGTCGCCACGATGACGCGGTCGATGATGTATTCCTATGTCGGCGTCGTCGTTTTCCTCGTCATCTACATCGTCTTCAATAGCGTGATCCGGACCCAGCCGAATTTCCGCGAATGGGCCGGCTATGTCGAGCCGTTCGGCATCGGTGCGTTTGCGACGGTCACGCGCTATTGGACCGCCGCTGAATCGAACACATTGACCCCACCGCTGACCGGGATGCTGATCGTCAATCGGCTGATCTGGCTTGCGGTTTCGGTGGCGGCCCTGGCCCTTGCTTATGGCCGGTTCAGCTTTGCCGAGCGCGGCGTATCGAAGCGCAAGCTGAAGAAGATGGCCAAGCGCGAGGCAAAACTCGCCGCGACCGCGCCCTTGCTGGTCGATACGCTGCCCCCGACACGGCCGGAAGCCGCCGCCGCTGCCCGGATGATGGCGCGAATCCGCTTCGAAATGGCGCAGGTGTTCAAGAGCCCGGCCTTTTTCGTGCTGATGCTGGTCGGCCTGTTCAATGCGGGTGGCGGCCTGTTTTTCGCCAATGAGATTTACGGCACGCCTGCCCGTCCGCTGACTTTTGCGGTGTTGCAGGTGTTGTTCGGTGCGTTTGCCATCATCCCGATCATCATCGCCATTTATTATTCAGGCGAGCTGGTCTGGCGCGACCGTGATCGCAAGATGCACGAGATCATCGATGCGACGTCGCTGCCCAACTGGGCTTATTTGGTGCCCAAGACGCTGGCGCTGTCCGCCGTCTTGTTCGCCACGCTGATCATTTCGATGGTCGCTGCGATCCTGATCCAGCTGGGCCGTGGCCAGACCGAGCTTGGCCTGGGCGCGTATTTCGCCTGGTATATCGTACCGACCACGGTCGACATGATCCTGCTGGCGGTGCTGGCCATCTTCGTCCAGGCGCTTAGCCCCAACAAGTTCGTCGGTTGGGCGATCATGGTCGTCTATTTCGTCGCCACGATTACGCTCGGCAATATCGGCTTCGAACATCCGCTCTACACCTATGGCAGCACGGGCAATGTCCAGCTTTCGGATATGAACGGCGACAATGTCGGCGGGGCAACGGGCTGGTGGCTCAGGCTCTATTGGAGCGCAATTGCGCTGATCCTCGCGGTGCTCGCGCATCTGCTGTGGCGGCGCGGGACGGCGGTGTCGCTGTCAGCCCGGCTGCGGCGGATGCCCAGCCGGTTGGCGGGCATGCCGGGATTGCTTGCCGGTATCGGTGTGGTCACGGCGGCGGCGTCGGGCGCGTTCATCTTTTACAACATGAATGTCCTGAACGATTATCGGACGCGCGACGACAATGACCTGCAACAGGCGAATTATGAGAAGAAATATCTCAAATATGAATCGCTGAAGCAGCCATCGACAACCGACATCAAGCTGAATGTCGAGCTGTATCCCGCGCAAAAGCGGATGGAAGCAACTGGCCGTTATGCCCTTGTCAACGACACTGGCGCGCCGGTTAGCGATCTGCATGTCCGCTTCTCCGGGCGGACGGTGAACGTGCTGGATGTGCAGGTGCCAGGCGCGACACTGGCGATGGATGACAAGGATAATCGCTACCGAATCTATCACTTCCCGAAGCCGCTGGCACCGGGCGCGACGGCCAGCTTGAGCTTCAAGACCCAGCGCTGGCAGCATGGTTTCCGCGCGCAGGGCGACGATACCAGCATCGTGGCCAATGGCACGTTCCTGAACGCGTTCGAATTCGCGCCGATCATCGGTATGTCGCGGGATCAGTTGCTGCAGGACCGCGTCAAGCGCCGTAAATACGGCCTGCCTGCCGAACTGCGGCCAGCCAAGCTGGAAGATGTGTCGGCGCAGGACCGCAATTATATCGCCAATGCCGATTGGGTGACGAGCGACATTACGGTCACGACCGATGCAGGGCAGACGCCGATCGCGCCGGGCAAAAAGGTGTCGGATGTGACCGCGGGCGGGCGCCGGACGGCGCATTTTGTTGCCACCGCGCCGATCATGGCGTTCTTTTCAGTCCAGTCGGCTGCCTATGCCGAGAAATCAGCTGACGCGAGTGGCGTGAAGACGACGGTCTTTTACGATCCCAAACACGCCTATAATGTCGATGCGATGCTGAAGGCGATGAAGCAGAGCCTTGATTATTACCGGGCAAGTTTTGGGCCCTATCAGTTCGACTATGCCCGCATCATCGAATTTCCAGGCTATGCCAGCTTTGCGCAGGCCTTTGCCGGGACGGTACCCTATTCCGAGCGGATCGGCTTTATTGCGGACAATCGGGACAAGGACGCGATCGATTATGTCAGCTACGTGACGGCCCACGAGCTTGGCCATCAATATTGGGGTCACCAGCTGCTTTCCGCCAACATGCAGGGCGGCACCGTGCTGGTCGAGACAATGGCGCAATATTCGGCGATGATGGTGATGAAAAAGCTGTACGGCGAAGACAAGATGCGCCGGTTCCTGAAATATGAACTCGACAGTTATCTACGCGCACGCGGCGGCGAGGCGATCGAGGAACTGCCGCTCGAACGCGTCGAGAATCAGGGCTATATCCACTATCGCAAGGGTGCGGTGGCGATGTACCTCCTGCAGGATCGACTCGGTGAGGACCGGATGAATGCCATGCTGGCGGGCATCCTCAATCAGTACCGCTTCAAGAGCCAACCCTATGCGCGGTCGCTGGTGCTGGTCGATGGCCTGAAATCGCTCGCCCGCAATGACGGCGAGCGCGCGCTGATCAGCGATTTGTTCGAAAAAATCACGATCTGGGACCTAAAAACCAAGGAGGCGAAGGTCACCAAGCTGCCCGATGGCCGTTACCAGACGGTGCTGACTGTGACCGGCGACAAATTCTACGCCGATGGCAAGGGCAAGGAAACCAAGGCGCGGTTGGACGACGTGATCGATATTGGCTTGTTCGATGCGCGGCCGGGCATCGGCAAGTTCAGCGCCAAGGACGTCGACCTGATCGAACGTCGCCCGGTCGTGTCGGGCGAGCAGAAGATCACGATCGTGTCGAAGAAGAAACCGGCGTTCGCGGGGGTTGATCCATATAACAAATATATCGATCGGAATTCGGACGATAATGTTGTGGCGGTGACGGGGTAGGTCACAGGGCTTCAGGATATTATTCGAATTTTTCATCAATATATTGGCAAGCATTGTGCTGTTATTCGGGTGGTCGGCAAAGGCATGACCCACAATGGCAGAGCATCAACGCGCCGAACTGTCGGCTGCTTTCAAAGTAAAAGCGATATCGCTGATTATCGTTGTCGCGCTGGTGCTGCTTTACTGGTGGACCTTTAACGACGAAAGCCGCGCCGAAAGTCGGTATCGCCTGGCCCAGTCGGCCGCGCCGGATATCATCCCCTCGGCGCCCATTGCCCTGCACGGCGATATCCGGGTGATCGGCATCGCTGGCGATGGGGAGCCGGTAGATCGAAGCGACCGTGACGAAAGGGGCAATGTTCGCCGGTATCGCGAAGGTTGCGACGCGCTTTGCGCCGCGCTGCTGGCGATGCCGGCGGTACGCAGTGTGACTGTCGTCTCGCTTGACCTGTTCAAGGAGGCACCCAAGCCTGGCGCAGGCACCCGGTTCCGGCTGGTCCCGCGTGCGCAATGTTCTGCACCGACCGTGTTGCCCCAAAATCCCGATGCCTTGCGCGATCCTGCCGACGCCGCTGCCGCGAGGCGCTTGGAGGAGCGGGCTTGGCCTGGCAATGTAGCGGGCAATCCAAAATGGACGGCAGTTTTTCTGCAGCGTCAATCATTGGCAACCGAATGGGCGCTGCGGTTATCGACACGCGACTGCATTATTGCCGAACCACCGAAGCCACATGCGGATTTCACGATCGGCAAGTATGTTTATGAACGGTTCGGCAGGTCGCCGCCGTCTTACGAATGGAATTGGTCGTTTGACGCCTTGCCGGTCACCGCATCGCTGCTTCAGGTGACGGATGGACAAGGGCGCATTCGGTTTCGGCAAACCCATGCCTCGACCCTGATGCTGATCCGTCCGCTTTTGCCAGGGCTCGTGGGTTTTGTTAGCTACGCCACGCCAGTCTTTGGCTGGTTGCGCACGCCGCTGATCAACGACAGCGCAGACCGCGAGATCGACGATAACAGCCGACTGCTGAAGTACACGACCCTGACGCCAACAAAGATCACCGGCCAGTCCATACCACTGGTGAAGGCACGGCTGATTGAGCTGGTCGGGAATCGATCGGCGCCCGCCAGTGATCCGGCATTTGGTTTGGTTGATGGCTGGATGCAGTCACTGGGACTCGCCACGGTGCAGGACGACGACAGGAAATTGCTTGTCGATTTGATCAAAGACAAGCGTGTCACCCAGTTTCAGTCGATTGACGACGCCATCGTGCATTTTGGGGACGACCTGACGGTACTTCACGCGCCAATCTTGCGACGGATCGCCGCAGACGGGGCCAATCGTGAGGTTGTACAACCCCTGGCCGCGCAGCTGTATCGGTTGCCAGACCGTTCGCCCGCGATCATCGCCCTGGAAGACGCTATTCTGAAAGACCCCAAGAAACGGCGTTATGCCGATGGGCTGATCGTGCAACAGGCGGATCGCGGCGCGGCTGCGGTCCCGCTGCTTATTCGCATCATCCGCGAGCACGCCGAACGATCGCAGATCGCGCGCGAACAGGCGATCAACAACCATCCAGATCAAGAAATCGAACCAATCGCCGCGGCCCGGATCGCGTTGTGTCGAATTGGCCCTGCCGCAATCGGTGCCGTCGATGCCTTGCGCGAGATGATGGCGAACGACCTTTTACCGGAACGCACGCTGGATGACATCAACTGGAAGGTGATGCTCGCGCGCATCGGCACGCCGCTGCATGAAATCACCAAACCCTCATCGCGCGGGCAGATAACCGAGGCGAAGTTCCAGGAGCGCCTCGGGAAGAATATGGTAGATTTTGACGTCAGGCGTGGGTGCGATGTGAGCTCAGTTTGAGAGGGCAGTCGCCAGAGAGAAGGGGCATTTCTATCGGCCGATGCGGGCTTCCAGCCAGGTCGCTGCCTCTTCGGGGCTCTTCTTGTGGGTATCGCGGTCGACCATGTAATTGGCCTCGCGCATTAGCTCGACCGGGACATGGTCGACCAGCGGCTTGATAGCATTGAGGAAGCGATCGTCGCTGGCATGCGCGCGATTGACCAGCAGGATGGCGTCATAGCCGGGGATCGCGCCCTTGGGATCGGAGAGGACCGCGAGATGCTGCGCGGCGATGCGTCCGTCCGAGGAAAAGGCCGAGATGACATCGGCGCGGCCGCTCTCGATCGCGCGGTACATGAAAGTGGGGTTATAGGCTTGGGCCGATTTGAACTGCAGCGGATAGGCGCGCTTGACCGCTGCCCATTCGGGCCGTTCGAGAAATTCCAGGTCCGAGCCGAAGTTGAGCGCGGGTGCCTGGGCGACAAGATCGCTGAGCGAGCGGATGCCGAGTTGCTTCGCCTGATCACCGCGCATCGCAAAGGCATAAGCGTTTTCGAAGCCGAGGCTGCCCAGTAGGCGGATGCCATGGGTCTTGTCGGCCCAGCTGCCGATGCCCTGCACGATCGCGGTACGCGGCGGGACATCGCTACGCTTCATCTCGTTAGTCCAGATCGTGCCCGAATAATCGACATAGACATCAACGTCACCGCCGCTGAGCGCGGCAAACGCCACCGCCGAGCCCAGGCCTTCGCGATAAGTGACGCGGTAGCCCGCACGTTCGAGGCGATGGCCGATTAGGCGGGCCAGAATATATTGCTCCGAAAAACCCTTTGCGCCGACAACAACGCTCTTTTGCCCCGTCGGCAGCATCGGCGTCAGCGCCAGCAGGATTCCCGCCGCAAGGATGCCGAGCGCGACAAAGGCGCGCACCCGTTTGCGGTGCGCAATGCCATATTCGACCACGCCGAGCAGCGCATCGACGACCAACGCCAGCGTCGCGGCGGTCAGGCAGCCTGCCAGCACCAGCGCCCAGTTTTGCGTCTGGAGGCCGGCAAAGATCATGTCGCCCAGGCTCGGC
This sequence comes from Sphingomonas sp. 28-62-20, assembly GCF_002281505.1. NCBI lineage: Bacteria > Pseudomonadati > Pseudomonadota > Alphaproteobacteria > Sphingomonadales > Sphingomonadaceae > Sphingomonas > Sphingomonas sp. 28-62-20. Next base: position 107,959 of record NZ_NCGH01000017.1, on the reverse strand, counting down.
TGGCCGACAGTGGTGGAGAGCGTCGCCGCGCCAATCGTCCACACGGCGGCCGTGCGGATGCCCGCCATCAGCACTGGGGAGACAAGCGGGGCCTCGATCAGCAGCAGCTTCTGCCAACCCGTCATGCCGACGCCGTCAGCCGCCTCGATCACGGCGGGATCGATGCTGTTGAGCCCGGTGACGCCGTTCCTGAGAATGGGCAGCAACGCATAGAGGGTGAGGGCGAGCAGCGAGGGCAGGAAGCCAAGCGCGGGGATTTCGCCGCCGACCATTGCTGAGAGCGACAGCAGGAGCGGGTAGAACAGCGCGAGCAGCGCGAGGCTGGGGATCGTTTGGACGAGGCTGGCAAAGCCCAGCGCGGCGCGTGCCACCAGCGGGCGCCGCGCTGACCAGATGGCGAGCGGCAAGCTGATGACCAGCCCCAGCACGAGCGCAGAGGCAGCCAGCAGAACATGCGCCGCCAGCAGATCAGGCACGCGGGCGAGTGCGTTGAAAAAGGGGCTGTTCATGCCGCTCGCCCCGGATCTGATGCGCCCGCTTCGCCTTCAAGCGCGCGCAGGCGACGCGCCTGTTCGCGCGGGACGGCAACAAGCGCATCGGCTTGCGCGCCGCCTTCGCCCGCGATCAGCGCGCGCGGCGTGCAATCGGCAACGACCGTGCCTGCATCCATCACCAGCACGCGGTCCGCCAGCAGCAATGCTTCGGCCATGTCGTGGGTGACCATGATCGTGGTGAGCGCGAGCCGATCGTGCAGCCGCCGGATTGCCTCACCCAGTTGATCGCGCGTCACAGGATCGAGCGCGCCAAAGGGCTCGTCCATGATCAGCAGGCCGGGTTCGGTGGCAAGCGCGCGCGCGACGCCGACGCGCTGGCGCTGGCCGCCTGAAAGCGCATCGGGTGTCCGCGCGCCGAAATCGAGGGGTAGGTCGACCAGGTCGAGCAGTTCAGCGACCCTGGCGGCATTGTCTTTCTTCCCGGCCAGCCGCAGCCCGATGGCGATATTTTCCGCAACGGTCATATGCGGAAAAAGCCCGATATTCTGGAAGATATAGCCGATCCGCCGACGCAGCAGATGGGCGTCTTCCTCGCCCACGGCGGTGCCGCCAACGGTCACCCGACCGGTGCTGGGGTCGACCAAGCGGTTGATCATCTTGAGCAGCGTCGACTTGCCCGATCCCGAGCTGCCGACCAGCGCGACAAAGCTGCCCGCGGCAATCTCAATCGACACGTTGCTGACAGCCGTCGCGCCGCCGGGATAGTGTTTGGAAACGCGCTCGAAAGCGACCGAAGGACCAAGACTGCGCGATTCTTGTGGCATCGTCTGCGGTGATGCGGGATGAAGCGCGCGGCGTCAAACGCCGATGGGGGCGGACAGCGACGCCGCAGATGAGGGATGGCACGGATGACCAAGGCAATTTTCATCACCGGCGGTGGATCAGGGATTGGCCGGGCGGTCGCCGTCTATTTCGGCGCGCGTGGCTGGCGCGTGGGGCTGGCCGATGTCAACGAAGCGGGCATGGCGGAGACTGCCGCGCAGCTGCCGACCGGCATGGCGCATGTCTATAAGATGGACGTGCGCGATCGTGACGCGTGGATCGCCTGCCTGGATGATTTTACCGAGGAAGCGGGCGGCAGGCTCGACGTGTTGTTCAACAATGCCGGCATCGGCACCGGCGGGCCATTCGCGCAAGCGACCTTCGACGATATTGACCGGACGATCGCGATCAACTTCACGGGCGTCGTCAATGGCGCGCGGATCGGCCATGCCTATCTGGCGCGGACGCCCGGATCGTGCTTGCTTAACACGGCATCTGCCTCTGCCATTTACGGGTCGGCGGGGCTGACGGTCTATTCCGCGACCAAGTTCGCGGTGCGCGCGCTGAGCGAGGCGCTGGACGGCGAATGGGCGGCCGATGGCATCAAGGTGCGCAATCTGGTGCCGAGCTTCATCGAAACGCCGCTGCTCGATGGTGTGGCGGGCGGCACCAACCGATCGATCCGCGAGACGGTAACGGGCGCGGGACTGGAACTGACGCCTGCCAGCGACGTGGCCGCGGCGGCCTGGGCAGCGGTGCATGGCGACAAGGTCCACACCTATGTCGGCAAGACCGCCCACCGCATGGCCTTTGCCGCGCGCTGGCTGCCGGGAATCCTGCGCAAGCAGATGCGGCGCGGGGTGGCAACCTGAAGGGCGATAACTTTACCGTGACCGTTCGTGCTGAGCGAAGTCGAAGCACCTTGCGCAGCACTTGTGGCGTGTCCTTCGACTTCGCTCAGGACGAACGGGCTCTTTTCAAAGGTCGTGGCATCATCCGGCCTCAGTCGACCAGCCCGTCGATCGCCTGGGCCAGATCAATATCGCGGTGGCTGAGGCCGCCTGCGTCATGGGTGGTCAGTAATATTTCGACGCGGTTCCACACATTGGACCATTCGGGGTGATGATCGGCCTTTTCGGCAAGCAACGCGACCCGGCTCATGAATCCGAACGCCTCGACGAAATCGGCAAAGGCAAAACTCCGGGTGATGGCGTCGCGGCCTTCGTCAAAATCCCAATCTGGCAGGCCGTCCAGCGCCTCGCCGCGTTCTGCCTCACTCAGCTGCTCGATCATGGTCATCCCCTTGCCGTGGCTTTGCGGTCCGGCCTATGGCGGTCGGCATGACGGGGCAAGCACCGAGTGCAGAGGAGATTGAGCGGCTGGCGCGCCATGTGCTCGCGCGGCTGCCGGATCCGTTCGCGGCCCATGTTGCCGATATCGTCCTGATCGTTGAGGAGTTCGCCGACGAAGAAACGCTCGCCGAGCTTGAAATTGATGATCCGTTCGGCCTGACCGGGCTGTATCACGGCCAGCCCGTGGGCGAGAAAAGCAGCATGCAATCAGGCGCGCTGCCCGATCGCATTCATCTCTATCGCCGCCCGATCCTGGATGAATGGTGCGATACCGGCGTCGATCTCAAGGCGCTTGTCACCCATGTCGTGGTGCATGAGGTTGGCCATCATTTTGGGCTGTCGGATGCCGATATGCACGCGCTTGAACATGATGGGGACCATCAGGCTTGAGCGGTCTGGCATTCGATCAGGTCGCCTGCACGCGCGGTGGGCGATTGCTCTTCGAGAATGTCTCGTTCGCGCTTGCTGGCGGCGATGCGCTGGTGGTCAGCGGGCCAAATGGGGTCGGTAAATCCAGCCTGATCCGAATCGCCGCCGGGTTACTCACACCGTCAGCGGGGACGGTGACTGGCGGCGTGGCGCGCGCTTATTTGGCCGAGGCGCATGCGCTCGATCCAGAGCGGACGCTGGCCGATGCGCTGCTATTCTGGGCGCGGATCGATGGCGCGGGGCGGGCGGAGGTTGCCGCTGCACTGGCGGAAATCGGGCTTGCCCATATTGCCAACGTGCCGGTGCGGTTGCTGTCGACCGGGCAGCGGCGCCGCGCGGCGCTGGCGCCGCTGATCGCCGGGGGTGCGCCCGTCTGGTTGCTCGACGAGCCAGCGAGCGGGCTGGATGTGGCATCAGTGGCCCGCCTGGGCGACATTATCGGCGCGCACCGCGCGCGCGGCGGCGCCTTGGTGGTTGCGACCCATCAGCCGATCCTGTTGCCCGGTGCGCAGGAGATCATGTTGGCGGGCGTGACGCTATGATGCTGTCGCTGATCCTGCGCGATAGTCGCCGCGCCTGGAGCGGCGGGGGCGCTGTGTTTCCGGTCGCTTTCTTCCTGCTGGCCTGCATCCTGTTCCCGTTCGGAATCGGGCCGGACCGGGTGCTGCTGGCGCGGATCGGCGGGGGGGTGATCTGGGCGGCGGCATTGCTGGCGGCGCTGTTGCCGGTCGAACGGCTGGTTTCGCCCGATGCCGATGCCGGCGTGCTTGATCAGATTGCGGTGCGCGGGTGTTCGATGGTCGAAGTGGCGGCGGCCAAGATCGTCGCGCACTGGCTGAGCTTTGGGCCTCCATTGATGCTGGCGGCGGTGATCGCGGCGGGCTTGCTCGGCATCGATGCGGCAACGCTGGGCGCGATCGAGCTGGGATTGCTGATCGGCACCCCCGGCCTTGCCGCGCTCGCGGTGGCGACATCGGCGCTGGTCGCTGGTTTACGGGGGGCGAGTTCGGTCGCCGGGCTGGTGATGCTGCCGCTCGCGGTGCCGCTGCTGATCTTCGGCGCGGGATCGATTGAGGGCGGGGCAGGGGCGCTCAAGTTGCTCGGCGCGGTGACCTTATTGCTGGTGGCGGGCGCGCCGTTTCTGGCGGCGGCGGCGATTCGGGTGGGGCGGGAATGAAGCAACGTCACGCGATGAGCGCGAAAGGGCACCGCCACCAGCCTCGTCCGGTGACGCCGATGATTCATTCAGCGCTTGATTGCGTCTCACGGCCCGTTAGATTGGGCGGTAACGTCACTCTCAGGAACGAAACCAACATGATCAGGTGCCTGCTTCCCGTTGCTCTCGCTGCCACAGTCGTGGCTATCCCTGCCGCTGCCCAGACGGCGCCACCCATGCCAGTGGGCAATGCTGCTGCGGGCGCCAAGGTTTTTGTCCAATGCAAGACGTGCCATGTGACCGATAAGGGCGTGAACCGGATCGGGCCGTCACTGGCGGGAGTCGTTGGCCGCAAGTCCGGGACTGTGCCGGGCTACAAATACTCTGCCGCAAACCTGAAGAGCGGTGTGGTTTGGACCGCGCCAACGCTTTACAGATATCTCGAAGCGCCAATGAAGTTCATGCCCGGCACCAAGATGACCTTTGGCGGCCTGAAGAAGCCGCAGGACCGTGCGGACGTGATCGCCTTTCTGAAGACCAAGCCCTGATCGCAGCGTTGACGCGGTAAAGCACGGGCCTAAGCCCTACTTTACCGCGTCCACCGCGCAAAGATCGCGGTGGGGAGCAACAACCCGCGCGCTTCTTCGCGCACGGCCATTTCGCCGACCTCCACCGTACCGCCCAGATCGGTCATCGCCTGGCGGAGGAGCTCGCCGATCGCTAGCGCCGACATGCGCACCGCGTACACCGTCAGCACCAGGAATTTGCTGTCGGCATCCATCAGCGCCCGGCAATCAGTGATGAGCGCGGGCAGATTTTCTTCCAGCCGCCAGATTTCACCCGTGGGCCCGCGCCCGAATTTGGGGGGATCGAGGAAGATACCGTCATAACGCTTGCCACGCCGCACTTCGCGCGCCGTGAATTTGGCGGCGTCATCGACCATCCAGCGGATCGGTCGATCGGCCATGTCGGAGAGAAAGGCGTTGGCCTTGCCCGCTTCAACTGATTTTTTCGACGCATCGACATGCGTCATCCGCGCGCCCTTTGCTGCCAAGGCAAGCGTGCCGACACCAGTATAGCCGAACAGATTCAGGACCTCGTCGCCCTCGGCAACATGATCCCGCATCCAGGCCCATTGCGGGGCCATATCCGGGAAGAAGGCGAGGTGGCGGAAGGGGGTGTTCTGGGCAAGGAAAAGCAGCTCCTCCCAGCGGATATGCCAGCCGCCGCGCGGGACGTCTTTGGACAGATGCCAGCGCCCGCCACCCTCTTCATCAGACGCACCGATAAAGTCGCCATCGGCCTCCCAATGGTCCGATGCGGGTGCCCACATCGCTTGCGGTTCAGGGCGAATGAAGCGGAAGCGGCCATAGCGCTCCAGCTTGCGGCCATCGCCGCTATCAACCAGGCCGTAATCTGCCCAGGGTTCGCCGATCAGCGTGATCAGCGTCACCGCGGTGTTGCCCTTGCAGCGATGTATTCGGTTACGTCGGCGAAGCGGGTGGGCAGGCTGGCAAATCGCTCCTCGCGATCATACAGATTGCCGATCCGGGCCGGCAGGGCTGGCCGCATGCCGGTGGCCCGCTCAACAGCATCGCCAAATTTGGCCGGGTGCGCGGTGGCAAGCGTGACCACTGGCACATCGCCCAGATCGGCGCGGCGCGCAGCGGCCAGACCGATCGCGCTGTGGGGATCAATCGTCTGCCCGGCATCGCTATGCGCCCAGCGCATCGCCAGCGCCATATCGTCCAGCCCGATCCGGTCGCTGGTGAACAGCGTAGCCGCGCCTTGGAGCTGAGCATTGGTGAGCCGCATGGCCTTGCTGCTCTCAAAACCGTGCAACTGGGCGGCCAGCGCTGGGCCGTCGCGCCCGCCCAGATCGAACAATAGGCGTTCGAAATTGCTGCTGACCTGAATGTCCATTGACGGGCTCGGCGTCGGCACCACCGTCCCCTGGCTATAATCCCCGGTGCTGAGCGCGCGGTGGAGAATGTCATTGACGTTGGTGGCGACGATCAGCTTGGCGATCGGCAGGCCCATTTTGGCAGCGACATAGCCGGCAAAGACATCCCCGAAATTGCCCGTCGGCACAGAAAAGGCGATTGGACGTTCGGGTGCGCCCAATCGGACCGCAGCGTAGAAATAATAGACGATCTGCGCCATCAGCCGCGCCCAGTTGATCGAGTTCACTGCTGACAGGGCGAAGCGCCCGGAAAAATCAGCATCGTTGAACATTGCCTTCACCAACGCCTGCGCATCGTCGAAGCTCGCGCCCTCCAGCGCGATATTGTGGATATTGGGGGCGAGCACCGTCGTCATCTGGCGGCGCTGGACGTCTGAAACGCGGCCTTTGGGATGGAGCATGAAGACCTCGACGCCCATCCGCCCGGCCAGCGCATCAATCGCGGCCGATCCGGTATCGCCGCTGGTCGCGCCAATCACCGTCAACTGCTTGTCCGTGCCGGCCAGAAACCGTTCGAACAACAGCCCGACCAGCTGGAGCGCGACATCCTTGAAAGCAAGCGTCGGCCCGTGGAAGAGTTCGAGCAGCCAGTGGCGTTGATCAAGCTGAACCAGCGGCGCGACGGCGGCATGGGCGAAGCGGCCATAGGCCTGAGTGCACATGGCCTTCAGTTCTTCCTGCGTCATTGTGTCGCCAATGAACGGCGCCATCACCGCGACGGCGGTATCGACATAGGAAAGTCCGCGCAGCCCAGCGATTTCGTCGGCGGTTACCTGCGGCCATGCCTCAGGCAGGTAAAGACCGCCATCGCTGGCAAGACCTGCCAGCGTGACCTGTTCGAAATCGAGGATGGGGGCCGTCCCCCTGGTGCTGATATAGCGCATGGCCAAGCGCGTTAACCGGGCGTTCCCTGCGGCACAAGCATCGCTCAGGCAGCCGGGCCGTCGTCGCGCCAGCGTCGGCGTAGCGCGAGGGCGTAAATTGCCAGCGCGATTCCGGCGAACAGGAACCACTGGACGCCATAAGCGAGATGGTTGTTAGGGATCGAGTCGATCGTCGGGCGCGGCGCACGGGTGAAGCCCGGCGGCGGTGTATCGGCGACGATCATCAGCGTATCGGGCGTCTTGTCGAACAAATTGCCGATCAGGCTGCGATGCACGGGCGCGAGCGCGATGATCCCGCTGACCTCGCCACCGCGCCACAAAGGCTTGGCATTGGGGTCGCGCGAAATGCCGATTTCGACGGCGAACCCAGGCCCTTCGGCACCGGTGCGGCATTGGGCGATAAACCGCCAGCCAAAGCGGCCCGCGCCCTCCGTCTGCCAACGGGTCGGTTCCAGGCAAAAGGCATTGGTGCGGCGATAGAGCAGCGATTTGTCGGTTGGGATGGCGGGAAAGGCGACTGGCGGGCGCGCTGGATTGGCGGCGAGCTGAGCGAGAAATGCCTCTTTCTTGGGTAGCCGATCGAAGATTTGCCAGCAGCCGAGCGCAATCATCGCCGCTACTGCCAACACAACGATCAAGGTCGCGACAATCGGCACGCGCTTCATGCGTCTGGCTTCTTGATTCGGCCTTCGCTGGCCCTGTTGCGATATTCCAGGCTGATCAACGCGCCCTTTGAGATGCGGAGCGCTCCGACTACGCCAATCGCGGTTAGCGGGGTCCAGATCAGCAGGTGTACCCAGATTGGCGGCGCCAGGGTGAGTGTGAGCGTCACCGCGCCGATCATCACGATCGCGCCGATAATCAGCGTGAGAAAGGCAGCTGGCCCGTCGCCTACATTGAATGCAGTCAGATCGAGCCCGCAATTTGTGCAGCGATCGGCAAATCTGATCCAGCCGACATAGAGCGTCCTGGCCCCGCAGCGAGGGCAAAGGCCGTGCAGCGCGGCCTGGAGCGGCGCTGGGCTGGAAGGTGATTGATCAGGCGCGGCCGACGCACCAGGGATCGGGCTTATAATCAACTGGCGGACCTGCAATGCCTGGGATCGGGAAGCGTGCCTTGAAGGTAAAGGCATGCTGGGACGGCCCAAACCGATCGAGCATCCAGAGCCGCGACAACGCATCGTTGATCGTCGGCAATGTGCCGGCTTCAATCCACCAGAGCGCCTGATAGGCGCCATCGAACCGATCGAAATATTCGCGCCGACGCGCCATTTCCGGCGTGTGGGCGCTTCGATAGACGAAATCGAAAAGCGAATCGGAATCGCGCCAGACCGACATGTTCACTGCCAGCAAGGGATCGGGCGCATAGCTTATCCCCATCGCATTGCCTGCTTCGTCCTGGAGCCGCCAGACAAATCCCGGTGATTGCTCAGCCAGGGTATTGATCCGATCCAGTGCCTCAAAAAACGGGAGAACGCGCGGATCGGGCCATGGCGCGATCAAGCGACCAATATTCACTTGCGCGATATACCAGTCGCTCATCGCATCAGCCACCATGGACGGGTGCGCCCGCGCCGCCCCAGACATAGACCGAGACGAACAGGAACAACCAGACCACATCGACGAAATGCCAATACCAAGCCGCTGCTTCAAAGCCGAAATGCTGGCGTGGAGTGAAGTGGCCCTGATAGACGCGGATCTGGCACACGATCAGGAAGATCGTGCCGATCAGCACGTGGAAGCCGTGGAACCCAGTCGCCATGAAGAAGGACGCGCCAAAGTTCAGCCCCGCAAAGTGGAACGGCGCTTCGGCATATTCATAGCCCTGGATGAGGCTGAACAGCGCGCCGAGCGCGATCGTGATCCACAGGCCTTTTTTCAGCCCGTCGCGGTCACCATGGATCAGCGCGTGATGCGCCCAGGTAACGGTGGTGCCCGACAGCAGCAGGATGACGGTGTTGACGAGCGGCAGGCCCCAGGGGCTGATGACTTCCAGGCCCTTGGGCGGCCATTGGCCAGCGACGTTCTTTACCGTCTCGGCGATCCGCGTCACTTCGCCGCCAATCACTTCGACGGGGGCGGGGAACAGCGAGAAATCGAAAAATGCCCAGAACCAGCCAACGAAGAACATGACTTCGGAAGCAATGAACAGGATCATGCCGTAGCGCAGATGCAACTGCACCACTGGGGTGTGATCGCCCGAATGCGCTTCCTTGATCACGTCCCGCCACCACAGGAACATCGTTGCGAGCACGCCAGCCAGGCCAAGATAAAAGACCAGACCACCGCTAGGCGCCTTGTGCATCCACATGATGCCGCCAACAGCCAGCGCGAGCGCGGCCATCGCGCCCATGAAGGGCCAGATGCTGGGCGGTAGGATGTGGTAATCGTGATTTTTGGCGCCGGCCATGGTCGTCGTTTCCCGTTATAAGCTGATGGAATGCCCTCTAGCCTGCGGCTTTCGCGGAATCCACCGGGTAAAATGTATAGCTGAGCGTGATCGTGTCGATAGCGGTTGCGTCGGGATCCTTGAGCATCTTTGGATCGACGAAAAAGATGACCGGCATCCGCACCGTTTCATTGGGTTTCAGCGTTTGCTGGCTGAAGCAGAAACACTGAATCTTACTGAAATATTTTCCCGCCTGTGCCGGCGCGACATTGAAGGTCGCGGTGCCGGTGATGTCATGATCGGATGTGTTGGTGGCGGTGAAAAACGCCATCTGCCGCGCGCCGACCGTTACCGTGACGGCGGGTTGTTCGGGTTTGAACACCCAAGCCAGTTTGGGGCTGACATTGGTGTCGAAATCGACGCGCACGGTTTTGTTCACTGCACCCGGCGCTTCACGCCCGCGCTGCGTCGTCCCGTTCAGCCCGGTTGCCTCGCAGAAAATGCGATAAAGCGGCACGCTGGCAAAGCCGAGGCCCGTCATGCAGCACACACCAAAGGCGGCGAGGATACCGGTGCGCAGGTTACGGTTCACGAATGGCCCGCCTGGATCTTCGCGATCGTCACCACGAAAAACAGCACGACCAGGCCGCCGAGCACCAGTGCCATCACCAGCGACCGTGACTTCTGCCGCGCGCGGACCAGCTTTTCTTCGTCCGGGGTCATGCCATCCACCGATCAACAACAAGGGCGGCGAACATCGCCAGGATATAGCCGATCGAATAGACGAACAGCATGCGTTCGGGCTTCATCGTCGCGGGCGTTGGGGCAGCGACCGCCACCACCCATCCGGTAAGGCCGACAAAAATTGCAGAGGCGATCATTGCGACCACCCCGTAAAGGCCCCCCGCCAGGCCAAGCGGCCAGGGCGCAACGGCCACGATCGCCATGGCGACGGCATAGCCGAGCATCTGCCAACGGGTGGTACGCGCACCAGCAACGACCGGCATCATCGGCACGCCGCCCTTGGCATAATCGTCCCGAATCAACAGCGCGAGTGCCCAGCTATGCGGCGGGGTCCAGAGGAAGATCAGCGCGAACATCAGGATTGGCAGCAGCGACAGGCTGCCCGTCGCTGCTACCCAGCCAATGAGCGGCGGAAACGCGCCGGCCGCGCCACCGATGACGATGTTCTGCGGCGTATAGCGCTTCAGCCCGATCGTGTAGATGACCACATAAAACAGGATCGACACCGCCAGAAAGGCCGCAGCGATCAGATTGACGACCAGCCCCATCAGCAGCACGCTGAACACGCCAACGCCGATGCCGAAGTGAAGCGCGCTTTCGGGGTCCATCCGGCCAGCCGCAAGCGGGCGCTTGGCGGTGCGCTTCATCAGCGCATCAATGTCCGCCTCATACCATTGGTTGAGCGTACCAGCGGCCCCAGCGGCGAGCGCGATGGCCAGAATGGCGGTAAAGCCGATTGCGGGGGGTAGCGCGACGGGCGCGACCAACATGCCGCACAGCCCGGTAAAGACGACCGAACGCATCACCCGCGGTTTGGTAAGCGCGAGGAAATCCCGCCAATCGGCTAGGATGGAAGGGGAGAGCGTTGTCGTCGTCATGTCTTTTTCCTCCCCTCCTGCCAGCAGGAGGGGTCGGGGGAGGGCGTTTACGTGAGGAGGGCACCGGCCCTGTTCGGGCCCTCCCTTGCCCCCTCCCGCTGGCGGGAGGGGAATGCAGCATCAATGCCCGTGGCTGTCGTCAATCACGGGCAGGGTTTCGAACTGGTGGAACGGCGGCGGGCTGGACAAGGTCCATTCCAGCGTCGTGGCGCCCTCGCCCCAGGGGTTGTTGCCAGCCTTTTTGCCCGACGTGAGCGACCAGAACAGGTTGACGAAGAAGATGATCATGCTCGTTGCCATGACCATATACCCGACAGTCGCCCAGTAATTATAGGTGGCATAGGCTGGCGAATAATCAGGGATGCGGCGCGGCATGCCCTGCAGGCCCAGGAAATGCATCGGGAAGAACAGCAGGTTCACGCCCGCGAAGAACATCCAGAAGTGCAGCTGGCCGAGCGCTTCGTTCATCATCTTGCCCGACATTTTCGGGAACCAGTAAGTGAAGCCAGCGAACAGGCTGAACACCGCGCCCAGCGACAGCACATAATGGAAATGCGCCACCACATAATAGGTGTCCTGCATGTAATCGTCGATGCCGCCATTGGCGAGCACGACGCCGGTCACGCCGCCGACGGTGAACATGAAGATGAAGCCGATCGACCACAGCATCGGCGTCTTGAAGCTGAGCGAACCGCCCCACATCGTCGCGATCCAGCTGAAGATTTTGATGCCGGTCGGCACCGCGATCACCATGGTGGCAGCGGTGAAGTACATCTTCACATTGACCGAAAGGCCGGTCGTGAACATGTGGTGCGCCCAAACGACGAAGCCGACGACGCCGATCGCGACCATGGCATAGGCCATGCCGAGATAGCCGAAGACGGGCTTTTTCGAGAAGGTCGAGATGATCTGGCTGACGATGCCGAAGCCCGGCAAAATCATGATGTACACTTCAGGGTGACCGAAGAACCAGAACAGATGCTGGTAGAGCACCGGATCGCCGCCACCGGCGGGATCGAAGAAGGTGGTGCCGAAATTACGGTCGGTCAGCAACATCGTGATGGCGGCAGCCAGCACCGGCAAGGCCAGCAGCAGCAGGAAGGCGGTGACCAGCACTGACCAAACAAACAGCGGCATTTTGTGCAGGGTCATCCCCGGTGCGCGCATGTTGAAGATGGTGGTGATGAAGTTGATCGCCCCCAGGATCGAGCTCGCGCCCGCCAGATGGAGCGACAGGATCGCCATATCGACCGCAGGCCCTGGCTCACCATAAGTGGAAAGCGGGGCATAGACCGTCCAGCCGGTGCCCGCGCCGCCGAAGAAGGGCGAAGCGAGCAGCAGCGTGAAGGACGGGATCAGCAGCCAGAACGAAATGTTATTCATGCGCGGGAACGCCATATCCGGCGCGCCAATCATGATCGGCACGAACCAGTTGCCGAAGCCACCGATCATCGCCGGCATCACCATGAAGAAAACCATGATCAGCCCGTGCGCGGTGATGAGCACATTCCACAGATGAAGTGAATGATCGAGGCCCGCTTCGCCGCCGGGCAGGAAGGTCGCCCAATAGCCGAGATACTGGATGCCCGGATGCGCGAGTTCGGCGCGCATCAGGCCCGAAATCGCGCCGCCGATGATGCCCGCGACGATCGCGAAGATCAGATAGAGGGTGCCGATGTCCTTGTGGTTGGTCGACATGAACCAACGCGCGAAGAAACCGGGCTTATGATCAGCATCGTGATGATGCGCGTGATCGTCATGGGCCTGGAAGGCGGACGGGTTGAGGGCGGTATCGGTCATGAGTTTACTGGTCCGCTTGCGGGGCTGCGGCGGGCGCGGCCGCTGCATCGGTGGTTGGAGCGGCGGTCGCGGCAGGGGCGGCGGCTGGCGCAGCGGCGCCCTTTACCGAACCACCCTTGGCGACGACCCACTTGTCAAAGGTTGCCTTGTCAACGGCGGCAACCGTAATCGGCATGAAGCCATGGCGCGCGCCGCACAGTTCAGAGCACTGGCCGAAATAGACGCCTGGCTTTTCAATGATGAAGCTGGTTTCGTTGATCTTGCCGGGGACGGCATCAAGCTTGATCCAGAAGGCAGGCATTGCCCAGGCGTGGATCACGTCGTTCGACGTCGTCAGCAGGCGGATTGGCACGCCAACAGGCAGGACGATGCGGTTGTCGGTGGCGAGCAGCGGCGGGCCATCGGCGTCGGTGCGGGCGCGTTCCTCACCCGTCGTCATGCCCTTTTCCTTCAGCATGTTCGACGTGATTTCAAAGCCGCCATTGTCGGGATATTGATAAGACCAATACCATTGGTTGCCGATCGCCTTAAGGGTGATCGCATTGGCCGGGGCTGGCTTATACTGCGCCTGGAGCAGGCCGATCGATGGCACCGCGATCAGCACCAGGATGACGACCGGGGCCAAGGTCCAAATGACTTCGATGAGCGTATTGTGCGATGTCTTCGACGCCACTGGATTCGCAGCGCGCCGATACCGGAACATCACCCAGAGCAGCAGCAACAGCACAAAAACCGAAATGACGGTGATCACAGGCACCAGAATGTCATCATGCATCCAGGCAGCGCGCCGACCGGTCGGCGTCACCTGAGCTTGGACGCCGATGAACTTGTCGGTTGGCTGGCCGACTCCGGCGACGGGCTGGATATCCGGGCCACCATCTAGCGCCAGTAGCGGATCGGTTGCCGTTGTGGCGGGCGCTGCAGCTTCGGCAGGCGCAGCGGTTGGTGCCGCCACCGTCACGCCGGTTGCGGGCGTTGTGGCTGGTTCCTGCTGAGCAGTCATCTGTGGTGCCGCCGCCTGAGCGCCGACCAGGCCGACGCTGCCGAGCACAAGCCCGACCGCCAGCATGAGTGATCTTACCCCCGTTTTACGCCCGGTATTTCGCATTTCGAATCGTCACCTTAATGTTTGTTCGGTGCAGTTTAATGGGTCTTACCAGTCCCTCGCCTAAGCCGGGATACGCCCTTTAGACGGGGCCTATACGCAGGAGGTCCTCTGGCCTCAAGCTTTTCGCAGCCTTTTTTGGCGCATGCGTCCTTAACGAGCGTTGCGCCGCTGCCATCCCAATCCTATCACGCCGCGCGACAGTCCCCAAGGTCAAAAGCCTGCAAGGCCCGCCAGCAAGGATTAATGGCATGATGACGCAAGACGAGGTGCTGGCCGAATTTCGGGAGGCGGGTGCCCTGCTAGAGGGACATTTTATCCTGTCATCGGGTTTGCGCTCGCCGGTTTTTCTGCAAAAAATGCTGGTGTTTCAGGATCCGGTGCGCACCGCGCGGCTCTGCGCTGCGCTCGCTGAAAAGATCACCGCCCAATTTGGGCAGGTCGATCTGATCGTGTCGCCGGCAATTGGGGGAATCATCCCCGGTTATGAAACCGCGCGCGCGCTTGGGTGCAATGCCGTGTTCGTCGAACGCGATAATGGCGTGTTCCAGCTGCGTCGCAATTTTGAGATTCCGGCCGGTGCCCGCGTCGTGATGGTCGAGGATCTGGTCACCACCGGCCTGTCGTCGCGCGAATGCATCGCAGCGATCCGCGATTATCCGGGCCAGTTGCTTGGTGCAGCCTGTCTGATCGATCGATCGAACGGCACCGCCGATATCGGCGTGCCGCTGGTTGCGTTGTGTACGCTCGATATTCCAAGCTATCCTGCCGATGCGCTGCCGCCCGAACTTGCGGCGATTCCGGCAATCAAACCGGGCAGCCGGGGGCTGGCGACGTGAAGTGCATGGTAGTCGCCGCGCTGGCGATTGCGCTGAGCGCAGCGGCGGGCGCGACGGAGCCGCGTGCCGATGCCAAAGCAGTCGAGGCGGTCGTCAGCGCCAGCAACATCGAGGCCTTTGGCGATGTTTTGACGAGTAAGGGCGACAAAATTGTCTTCAGCGCGACGCACCACACCTGGCCCGTCGCGAAACAGAACCTCTGGCGCTGGGCGTCGGTGACCAAACAGGTCGTGGCGACATTGGTGCTGCAGGAAGTGGCCAAGGGACAAATCGATCTCGACAAGCCGGTTGCGGCCTATTTGCCCAAGTTCAAAAGCGCCAATGCCGGGCTGGTGACCGTGCGCCAGCTGTTGCGTCACCAATCGGGCCTGCCCAATCCCGATGATACCGCCGCAACACCGGAGTCAGTGCCCGCATATGATGCGCCAGGCTATACCGGCAGCCGTGATCCGCTGACCGGTTATTGTGCCGGGCCGGTCAAGCGCGCGCCGGGGGGCAATTGGGAATATAATAATTGCGATTACATCGTTGCCGGTGCGTTGCTGGAGGCGGTTACGGGCAAGCCGTGGCAGCGGCTGGTGCAGCAGCGCATCGCCAAGCCGCTTGGCCTCACATCGCTGGGTGCCTTTCCGACCGGCAAGTTGATCGTGCCGGGGACGATCAATGGCAGACCTGAAGCCGGGATAGACCTGAACGCCTTTGGCGCATCGGCCGGTCTTTACGGGACGCTGGCGGATCTGTGGAAATTCGATCGTGCATTGATGACCGGCAAATTGCTGCCCGATTCTGCGCGTGCCGAAATGTGGGACGGGCAGCCGCAACTGGGCGCAATTGCGCTTGGGCAATGGGCATTTTCCGCGCCGCTCAAGGGCTGCGCGGCGCCTGTTCGGATCATTGAGCGGCGCGGGGCGATCGGCGGGGTGGAAGTGCGCAACTTCATTCTGCCCGACGCCGATATTGTTGCCATAATTTTCGTCGATCGTGCAGACTTTGCGTTTGGCGAGGTGTGGCAGGGCCAAGGGTTCAGCCATGATCTGCTCGCAGCGGCGGCCTGCTCAGGGGTGAAGTAATGCACGAGTATCTGCGTTTAGGCGTCAATATCGATCACGTGGCGACCGTGCGCAACGCGCGCGGGGTCGGCTATCCTGATCCGGTGCGCGCCGCGCTGGTCGCCGCAGCGACGGGGGCCGACGGTATTACCGCGCATCTGCGTGAGGACCGGCGGCACATTACCGACGACGATATTGCCCGGCTGATGGCCGAGCTGACGATCCCGCTCAATCTGGAAATGGCCGCGACCGACGAGATGCTCGGCATCGCCTTGGCGCACCGGCCGCATGCAGCCTGTATCGTGCCCGAAAAGCGCGAGGAACGCACGACGGAGGGCGGCCTTGATGCGGCCGGTATGCACAATCATCTGGCACCGATGGTGCGCGAGCTGAAGGGCGCAAACATCCGCGTTTCGCTATTCGTCGAGCCCGATCCACGCCAGATTGAGGCTGCGCTCCGGCTGGGCGTGCCAGTCATCGAGCTGCACACTGGCGCCTATGCCGAGCTAACGGACGAAGCACGCGCGGCGGAATTGCGGCGGCTTCAGGATGCGGCGGCGCTTGCCGTCAAGAACGGTATTGAAGTCCATGCCGGGCATGGCCTGACGCTCGACAATGTCGCGCCGATCGCGGCTATCCCGCAGGTCAAGGAACTGAACATCGGTCATGCGTTGATCGCCGATGCGATTTTCATGGGACTGGGCGGGGCGGTGACGGCGATGCGCGCCGCGATGGACGCCGCCCGGTGACTGCCAGCCGGTCCGAAGCGTTGCGACCAATGCAGCCAACAATGGCGTTACCGGTTCGCGTGCTGGTGTTTTTGCAGATCCTGCTGTGCACGGCCATCGCTACAAGTCCGCTGATCGTTGCGCTGGCGTTGAAGCCTGATTTGTCGGCGCGTGCTGTCATCGATGTGCTGGCCGAGCGCGTCTTTACGGGGCTCGTGGTCAGCATTGGGATGATCGGCTTTGGCTTGCTTGGCTGGGCGCGGTTCGGCGCGACGACATTTATTTGCGTCATGCTTTTTTTCTGCCCAACGCTCGCGGCACTGTATTTTGCTGCGCTGGGGTTTCGATGATCATCGGGCTGGGATCTGATCTGTGCAATATTGAGCGGATTCAGGCGTCGCTCGATCGCTTTGGGGATCGTTTCGAACAGCGCGTCTTTACCGCTGTTGAACGTGCCAAGGCCGGTCAGCGTCCGTTCACCCGCGCTGGCACATATGCCAAACGCTTCGCTGCCAAAGAGGCATTTTCCAAGGCGGTGGGCACGGGATTTAAACGCGGCGTGTTCATGAAGGATATCGGCGTGGTCAATGCCCGCAGCGGCGCGCCGACGCTGGCATTGACCGGCGGGGCCAAGGCAAGGCTTGACGCAATGATACCTGAAGGCCACCTCGCACGCATACATTTGACGCTGACCGATGATCACCCCTGGGCGCAGGCCTTTGTGATCATCGAAGCGGTCAAGATTGAAATTGGTTCAAGGGACGATGATGATGCCGGGAGATGAGTTGACGATGGACGGCGCAGGCCCAACCGACGCCGTCGCGACGACCGCCGCCAACCCGGGCACTGACTGGTTGGGTGAGGCGCGCGGCATTTTGTGGCTCGTCCTGGCGGTGCTTGGCTTTCACAGCTTTGTGGCAAAGCCTTTTTACATTCCGTCTGAATCGATGCTGCCTGGCCTGCTGATCGGCGACCGGCTGGTGGTGACGAAATATCCCTATGGCTATTCTTTCGTCTCGCCGACCTTCCACTTGTTGCCGTTCGTGCCCGGTCGGCTATTTGGCCGATTGCCCGAACGCGGCGACGTCGTGATCGTCACCCCGCCTGGATCGACCGAGGATTATATCAAGCGCGTGATTGGCCTGCCCGGCGATACGATTGAAGTGCGCGACGGCGTTGTGTTGCTGAATGGCGTCGCGGTGAAGCGGGGAAAGCTGCATGAAAAGCTGATTCCGGTCGATGCCAATGCGACCTGCACTGATTATTCAGGGGCGTTACGCGCCGGCGCTGATGGCGTGTTTACCTGTCATTTGCCGATCGTGACCGAAACCCTGCCCAATGGCCGGAGCTATGATACGGTCGAGCTCGGGTATAGCCCCGGCGACAATTATCCGGCCGTGAAGATTCCGGCGAACCATGTTTTTCTGATGGGTGATAATCGCGACCGCAGCGCCGATAGCCGTTTTGCGCTTGGCGAGCCCGACAAGGGGCTAGGTGGCCCAGTGCCTTGGGAATATCTTGGCGGCCGCGCTGAATTCATTACCTTTTCGGTCGATGGCAGCAGCAGCTGGAACCCGATTAGTTGGTTTACTGCCTTTCGATCGGGCCGTGCGGGCAATTCGCTCCATGCCCGTCAAGCTGGTGACCCTGTCAATACCGCACCGCTAGCGCCGGCGCCGGCTGCAGCCCGGGCGCCAGCCGCGACCAAGGCGCTATGAGCAAACCACCGGTCGATATCGTCGCAGGCCCCGCGCCGAACGAATTCAGCGACCCCTTTGTCCGCAAGGAATTGAAGCGTGCCGCCGTCTGGTTGGGGCTGGCGGCAGCGATTGCGCTGATGGTGCTGTTGATTCAGCCCTTGCTGATCATCTTTGGCGGGCTGGTTTTTGCCTCGATGCTTGACGGCGGCGTCCGGCTGCTCGGGCGCGCTTTGCCGATTGGCCGGGGTTGGCGGCTGGCAATCGTGATGCTGTTCAGCATCGCCTTTCTGGTCGGTACCATTTATTTGACTGGAGTGCAGGTTGCTGACCAATTTGCACAACTCCGGGCCACGCTGGATGTGCAGGCGCAGCGCGCGATCGCCTGGGCGGTGGAGCATGGCATGGTGCCGGGCCGAGCCGATGTGAACGGTCTGATCCAGCAAGCGCTGGGCTCGTTTGGACGGCTGACGTCCTGGATCGGCACCGCGGTTGGCGCGGTAACAAGCATGGTGATGGTGGCGGTGATCGGCCTGTTCGTGGCGATCGAACCCAGGCTTTATGAGCGCGGGCTGCAATGGATGGTCCCGCAGGATCTGCGCAGCGAATTCGCCATCACGATTGGCCGGATGGCGTACACAATGCGTCGCCTGCTCGCCGGGCGGTTGCTCGGCATGGCGTTTGAAGGCGTGCTGATCTGGTTCGCGTTGATGCTGGGCGGGGTGCCGATGGCGCTGGTTTTGGGCATTATTGCCGGCATTCTGGCCTTCATTCCCAATGTCGGGGCGATTTTGACGGGCATATTGATGGTTGCGGTTGGCTTTAGCGCCGGGACGCATGAAGGCGTCTGGGCGATTGCCACCTATCTAATCGTGCAGAATTTCGATGGCTATGTCGTGATCCCGCTCGTTGCCAAGCACACCGTGGATATGCCGCCGGCGCTGACGCTTTCTTCCCAGATACTGGCGAGCACGTTGTTTGGCGTGATTGGTCTGGCGCTGGCCGATCCGATCGTCGCGATGATCAAGGTGGCGCTGGAACGCGGGTCTGAGCTGCCAGCCCTTGGTGATGGGCCGACCGGGGTGGCGGTGTCCAGCGGCGCTGGCCCAGGCGTTCCCGGCCCGGCATGACCCCTCCGGTAATCGCAACATTATTTGATTATCATCGCTCCTCAGCCAGTTACCGGGTGCGGATTGCGCTGAACCTGAAGGGCATTGCGTGGTCGCGGGTGGCGGTAAACCTGCTAGAAAACGAACAAGGCAGCGCCGCCAATCTCGCGCGGAACCCGCAAGGGCAGGTGCCGACGCTCGAAATTGACGGCCTATCGCTGATTCAGAGCCTGGCGATTATCGACTATCTCGACTCGACCCGCCCAACGCCGCCCTTGCTCCCGCGCGAACCGGCAGCGCGCGCGCGGGTGATTGCGCAGGCACTGGTGATCGCCGCCGACACGCACCCGATCGGTAATATGCGTTTTATCCGCCAATTGGGCGACCAATTCGGCGCAGATGAGGCGGCGAAGACTGTCTGGCGGCGGCACAGCATGGCATTGGGACTGCAAGCGCTGGAGGCGCTGGCAGAATCGGATGTGCCGCACAGCGCCGGGCCCTTTCTCGGCGGCGATTCGCCCAACCTTGCCGATATCTGCCTGGTGCCGCAGCTCTATAATGCCCGCCGATTTGATCTGCCGCTTGATCCATATCCTATTCTCGTCCGCGCCGATGCAGCAGCGAGTGCCCTACCGGCGTTTGCAGATGCGCATCCCGATCGGTTCCTGCCCTAGCTGGCCCGTTGCCACCCAAGTGCTGGGATCGAGACATTTTTGGCCGCTAGAGCGATTCTTCTAGGTCCAATTACAGCAACGACCTCCGTTCGGCCTGAGCGAAGTCGAAGGCCAAGCGGTGCGCCCTGTGCTTCGACTTCGCTCAGCACGAACGGTTCAGATTAAACGCACGCTGCTCTAGTGACGTAAAGCGTCGCTCCCCCGCGATTTCGGCAGCTCCGCTCGATGCCCATGGATCGCTGCCACGCTTTGCTGCGTTAAGGGGCGATGCCTAGGAATGAACATCTCATGACCCCGCCGCTCGTGCCGAACAAAGACCTTTTTTTGGTCAATTTTGCGATCAGCTTGATGGGCTAAGGGGTGGGGCTGTTGGCACTGATGGCGGTGAGAGCGGCGCTCATGCTGCTGGTTCATGCTGTATTGATCATTGGGTTCAGCCTGTATTCGCTGGTTAGGAATCGCGTATGAAGTATCGTTTTTTGGGGCTGACGCTGGCTTGCGTTGCATTGAGTGTTTCTGCCGGTGTGGGTGCGCGGGTCGGTGGTCAGGATGCGCCTGCGTGCGAGAGTGGCGGCCCCGCGATTGAGGCAAAAATTGTCGGCTTGAAGGATCGCTCGGGCCGGATGAAGCTGGAACTTTATCCAGCGACAGAAGCCGATTTCCTCGCGGATGACTCGCTGCTGATCGCCGCTGGCAAGGTTTTTCACCGCGTCTGGGCGCCGGTGCCGCAGGCTGGCCCGGTTACCCTGTGCATCAAGGTGCCCAAGCCAGGCCATTATGCGCTGTTTTTCACGCATGACCGGGATGGGAAGAACAAGTTCAATTTCTGGCGTGATGGCGGCGGCGTACCCAGCAATATTCGGATCGGTGCTGCCAAGCCCAAACTGGCCACCGCGACGATTGAGGTGGGTGATGGCGTCACCGTCACCACCATCAAGGCGCAGTATCTGCGCGGGCTGAGCGGATTGGGGCCGCTGAACAAGGCGGAATAGCGGCCGGGCTTGTTTCTTCCTGTCACATATCGTCCATATGGACGGTGCAAGGGCGGCAAATCGCTCAAAGGGGAGAGACAGCATGGCCATCCGTATCGATCGTCGTTCGTTCATCGTCACCGGCTCGATCGGCCTTGGCGCCTTTGCGATTCCGGGCTTTGCCCAAATGCCCAGTGTCCAGGCGGCGCGGGGTTTTACCCACTCGGTCGCCAGCGGCGAGCCCAGCGCCGATTCGGTGCTGCTCTGGACGCGCTATGTCCCCGTCGATGAAGCGGCGGTGCATCTGCGTGCCGAAATCGCTGAAACCGCCGATTTTGCACGGATCGTCACGGGTGGCGTGCAGATCAGCGGACCCTGGCGCGATTATACCGCCAAGATTACCGTGGCAGGCCTGAAGCCGGGTACGCGCTATTATTTCCGCTTCGTCGCGCCGGATGGCAGCTTTTCCCCCGTTGGTCGCACCAAAACGCTGCCGGCCGGCCTTGCGCCGAGCTTCAAAGCCGCGATTTTTTCGTGCTCTAACCTGCCATTTGGCTATTTTAACGCCTATGCGCATGCGGCGCTGCGGGACGACATCGATCTCGCCATCCACCTTGGTGATTATTATTACGAGTACCAGACCGGCAGCTACCCCGCCGCCAAGGATGCCGTCGCCGGTCGCCAGCCGCTGCCCGCGACCGAGATTATCCACCTGGCCGACTACCGGCTGCGCTATGCCAGCTACCGCAGCGACCCCGACCTGCAGAAGCTCCACAGCCTGGTGCCAATGATCGTCCAGTGGGACGATCATGAATCTACCAATGATAGCTGGGAAGGCGGTGCGCAGAACCATCAGCCCGCAGCCGAAGGCGAGTGGAGCATCCGCCGCGCTGCTGCGATCCAGGCTTACCGCGAATGGATGCCCGTGTCCGACGAGCCGTGGAAGGCCTATGAGATCGGCACGCTCGCCACGCTGTTCCGCACCGAAACGCGTCTGCTTGGCCGCACCAAGCCCAGCGAGCTGGCACCGCTCTTATTCAAGCCCGATCCCGCCAAGGCGCTCGCCGAGTTCCGCGACGGCAGCTGGCAGGACCCGGCGGCGACGATGATGGGATCGCAGCAGGAGGATTGGCTAGCGCACGCGATGCGCGCTTCGGTGAAGGGCGGCACCAAATGGCAGGTGGTCGGCTTCGGGACGATTATGGGCAATACGGAGACCCCGCTTGGCGCGCCAAGCTGGCTCGCGCCCGATGCCGATCCGCGCGCTAAAGCCTATATGAATGCGGGCATTGCCGCGACCAAGGCTGGCCTGCCGTTCAATTTCGATAGCTGGGGCGGCTATCCCGCCGCGCGCAAACGCTTCCTGACATCGGCCCAAAAGATGGGGGCGAACCTGATCGTCATCTCGGGCGACAGCCATAATGCCTGGGCTTATGATTTGGGGCAGGACGGCAAGCCGGCGGGCGTTGAATTCGCTGGCCAGGGGGTCACTTCACCCGGCTTCGAAAGCGCGCTTGGCGTTGATCCCAAGATCGTCGCCAAAGCACTGGTCGAGCAGAATCCCGAACTCAAATGGTGCGACACCAGCCGCCGCGGCTATATGGCGATGACGATCACGCCGACCAAGGTGCGCAACGACTGGATCTTCGTCGACACGATCAAGGCACCGACACCGGCAGCGAGCATTGGCCACAGCGCGACGGTGCTGCGTGGCCGCAACGTTATGGCATAAACGCCGCCCCGGCATGGAGTGTCGAGTCGGATCGTCCCCCGGACGATCCTTGAGCATGCGGGGCATGCTCAACCCGAAACTGGGGACCATTCGGGCTTTCAGCGAAGGGTGGAGGCGGTGTGCGGCAAGCGGTGCGCCTGCGACGGTGCACCGCGATTGCCTGCCTCATACGGCAGCTCCTGCGGCCAGCGAGATTGGGTTCGCGCGGAGGCGCGGAGGACGCGGAGGAGGCTGCGGCAATAGAAGCGCGCAACGCGCATCGCTCAAATGGCGAAGCCGCTGATCCTCGGCGATCTGCAAGCACCCAGCGCCCAAGGGCACAACGCCTCTGCGCCTCCGCGCCTCCGCGCGAACCAATCTTCGCTTCCGCTGACCGCTCCCGGCCCGAGCAGGAATTCAGGCGCGGACCGCCGTCATCAGATAATTGAGCTTCAAATCGTCGCCGACCACGAACCCCTTGGCTGGCGAAAAGCTCAGACCCCGCACATCCGTTACCTTCAGCCCCGCACCCTCGACGATTGCTGTCAGTTCCTCAGGCGTCAGGAACTTGTCCCAATCATGCGTGCCGCGCGGAATTTGGCCCAAGCCCTCGGCAATCGAGATGAGGGCAATGCGTGACATGGCGGTGCGGTTCGGCGTGGAGAGGATCAGCAACCCGTCATCGGCCAGCGCGCCCGCCAGCCCGGCGACGAACGCGGCGGGATCGGTGACATGCTCAATCACCTCCATTGAGGTGACGAGATCAAAACGCTCGCTGCCCAGATTCTCGACACTGCCGCTGCGGTAATCGATGGCCAGGCCCGATTGCGCGGCATGCGCGCGCGCGGCCGCGATGTTTTCAGGCGCAGCATCCAGCCCGACCAGCTTGGCCCCCAGCCGGGCGAGCGGTTCGCAGAGCAACCCCGCGCCGCAGCCGACATCAAGCGCGGTCTTGCCGCTGAGTGGCGAAAAGCTGCGATCATCGAGGCGCCAATGCGTATTTACAGCCGAGCGAATATAGCCGAGCCGTGCCGGATTGAGCCGGTGCAGCATGGCTGATGACCCCTTGGGGTCCCACCAGTCCGCCGCCATCGCGCCGAAATGCGCGGCTTCTTGGGGATTGATCGTCGTTGCGGGTGCGCTTGCTATCGTCATGCGCCCCACTTATCAGGCAGCCCCTCTCAACCCAAGGGATTAGCGCGACCTCCATGGCCCGTATTGTGATGAAGTTCGGCGGCACGTCGATGGCCGGGATCGAGCGGATCCGCAGTGTTGCCGCGCGCGTGAAGCGTGAGGTTGCAGCAGGCAATGAGGTTGCGGTCGTCGTGTCGGCGATGGCGGGGGAGACGGACCGGCTGGTGAATTTCTGCCGTGAAGCCTCTTCGCTTTATGATCCCCGCGAATATGATGTGGTCGTGGCGTCGGGGGAGCAGATCACCAGCGGCCTGCTCGCGATTGCCTTGCAGGCAATCGGCGTGCCCGCGCGCAGCTGGCTCGGTTGGCAATTGCCGATCCAAACCACTAACGCGCATGCGTCGGCGCGGATCGACGAGATTAATGCCGATGCCCTGATCACGGCGATGGCATCGGGTGAAGTGGCGGTGATCCCCGGTTTTCAGGGCGTCGCCGAGGACAATCGCATCTCGACGCTGGGGCGTGGTGGGTCGGACACATCGGCGGTCGCGGTCGCGGCAGCGGTCAAGGCGGATCGTTGCGACATTTATACCGATGTCGATGGCGTCTATACGACTGATCCGCGCATCGTGCCGCGCGCACGCAAGCTCAGCCGCGTGACCTATGAAGAAATGCTCGAGCTGGCGAGCGTCGGCGCGAAAGTGCTGCAGACCCGCTCAGTGGGGCTGGCGATGAAGGAGGGCGTGCGCATTCAGGTGCTCTCCAGTTTTGATGATCCCAATAATTCAGCCACGGCAGATACATTGCCCGGCACAATGATCGTCGGTGACGACGAAATCGGAGACGATATGGAACGCCAGCTCATCACCGGCATCGCGCATGACAAGAACGAAGCCAAGATTACGCTGATCGAGGTACCCGACAAGCCTGGCGCCGTCGCCCGTATTTTCGGCCCGCTCGCTGATATCAACATCAATGTCGACATGATCATCCAGAATATCGCGCATAACAGCGGATCGACCGATGTGACCTTTACCGTGCCGCAGGCCGAACTCGCCCGCGCGCTCGATGCGCTGGCCAAGGCCAAGGAGGATATCGGCTATGCCAGCCTGGTCCATGACAGCAAGGTCGCCAAGATTTCGGTGGTTGGTGTCGGGATGCGCAGCCATGCCGGTGTCGCCTCGGCAATGTTCAAGGCACTCGCCGATCGCGGCATCAACATCCAGGCGATCTCCACCAGCGAGATCAAGGTCAGCGTGCTGATCGAAGAGGATTATACCGAATTGGCGGTGCGCGTGCTGCACACGGCGTACGGGTTGGATGCGGAGGATGTGGTGGAGTGACCGCTACCAGATTTCCACGGTGGGATGGAGCGAGCCCTTTTTTTTGCTATGGGTAGCGTGCATCACCAGCTTCGTTGGCACGAAGCTCTCGCCGCGATATTCCGGCACCACTTCCAGTTTGTCGATCAGTTCGTCCGCCATAAAGCGGCGGAGCGTGCCAATCACCAATTGCCGGGCTTCCGCCGCGTAGGGGGGAATATAGGCGACGTTTTCCGGGATGTCCTCGCCGCCAAGCTCGGCGGGGAAAAGCAGTATCTTCACCAACTTTCCCTCGGCGGCGAGCGCGCGGGCTGCGGCAAGACTGGTCACCTGCGAGTAATCGGGCCTCACGGCACTGGCTCTCCTGGGTGCCTGGGCGATCGAAACGGTCGGCATGGATGCCGCCAGAGCAGCCATCGAAGCCAGTATAGCGATCCGCGACATCCTGGCCGACCTTCCCCGTTCTTCGGAAGTTTATGCTAGTGCCGCACAAAATGCGTTAGGAATCGTCCCCATGACAAGTCCCTCTTCAGTCGGCGCCGAGCGCCTTTCCGCCCGCATGGCGCGTGGCGCGGCGTTCCTTGGCAGCGACACTGCAATCATCTGCGGCGCGATGTCGTGGGTGAGTGAGCGGCATCTCGTCTCCGCCATCTCGAACGCGGGCGGTTTCGGGCTGATCGCGTGTGGGGCGATGTCGCCCGCGCTGCTCGATGCCGAGATCGCCGCGACCAAGACGCTGACGGCCAAGCCCTTTGGCGTGAACCTGATCACGATGCATCCGCAATTATTCGATCTGATTGCCGTCTGCGCCAAACACGGCGTGACGCATGTTGTGCTGGCGGGCGGCCTGCCGCCAGCGGGCGCGCTTGATGCGATCAAGGCGAGCGGGGCCAAGGTGATCTGCTTTGCGCCCGCGCTCAGCCTGGCCAAAAAGCTGATCCGATCGGGTGTCGATGCACTGGTGGTCGAGGGGATGGAGGCCGGTGGCCATATCGGCCCGGTATCGACCAGCGTGCTCGCGCAGGAGATTTTGCCGGAGGTGGCGGAGCAGGTGCCGGTGTTCGTGGCGGGCGGCATCGGCCGTGGCCAGGCGATCGCGGCGTATCTCGATATGGGTGCAGCCGGTGTCCAGCTCGGCACGCGCTTTGCGTGCGCGACCGAGAGCATCGCGCACGCCAATTTCAAAAAGGCGTTCTTCCGGGCTTCAGCCCGCGACGCGATTGCCAGCGTCCAGATCGATCCGCGCTTGCCCGTTATTCCGGTGCGCGCGCTTAAAAATGCCGGGGCGGACCTGTTTACCGCCAAGCAGCGCGAAGTGGCGGCCCTGCTCGATGCCGGTTCGGTCGAAATGGGCGAGGCACAGCTGCAAATCGAACATTATTGGGCAGGTGCGCTGCGCCGCGCGGTGATTGATGGCGATGTCGAACATGGCAGCCTGATGGCCGGGCAATCGGTCGGCATGGTGACCAAGGAAGAGCCGGTTGTGGAGATTATCGCACAATTAATGGACGACGCCGCGCACGCGCTGGAAAAACGGGCAGCCTGACAGCAACCACCCTATTTTTTCGTTTCTGACCAATGCTATACTCTAGCAGATGGAGACAGCGCTTTTCGCCCGCACTGTATATCGGCCGACGACCAATCGGCAGCGTGTGCTGACGATTGCGATGATCATCCTGTTATACGTCATCGCGGGCTATCTGTTCCTTACCCTGCGCGATCGACCGCCCATCCGAATTGATCGTGAACCGCCCACCGTTGTTGAATTGCTGCCGCTGGTTGAACCGCCACAGCCAATACCGCCGCCGACAGTGCCGCCGCCGACAAATGTTAAGGCAGCGCCCAAGCCGGCACCATCGACACCGCGATCATCGCCCGTTCTCGTCGATACGCCCCCGCCCGCACCAGTCCTGGCGCCACCGGCAATGCCGCGCATCGATTATACGCCAGCGCCTGCAGCACTTCCCGCGCCACCGCCGACGGTGGCGGGCGGTACGGTGGTTGGCGATAACGGCACGGGCGCTCAGGGCACTAATGGCGGGGGCTTCGGCAATGGCGGGTCGGGGACGGGCGGTGATGGAGGCGGTGGCCGCGACACGGTGACCAAGGCCGAATGGGCCAGGCAAGCGACCTGGGAGGAAATCTACGCTTTTCACCCGGCGGGCGCTCGGCAGGCCAAAATATCCGGATTTGCCGAGCTGCGCTGCCTCGCAACGCTGAAACGCCGGCTGAAAGCGTGCCAGGTGACCGCCGAGTCGCCGAAGGGCTGGCAATTTGGTCGCGCTGCACGGTCGCTTGCCCCGCAACTGCGTGTTTTGCCGCGCAGGGAAAATGGCGTCGAAGTTGATAATGCTATGGTCTATTTCAAAATCAGATTTGATTTGCCGAAGGAATAGCAGCCTTCGCTGCGGTCGCCAGGCCATTTCAGGCTTGTTCCGCAGCGGCCATTTTGTCGCCCGCCGTGCAGTGTTAGGCAGTGTCCATGGAGGTGATTCTGCGAGAACCCGGCGGCTATGCGGCGATTACGCCGCGCCAGCGGCTGTTCACAATCCTGCTGGTCCTGGCGCTGCATCTTGCGGTGATTGCGCTGCTGATGCTGGTGCCCGCCGCGCGGCGGGTGGTGATCGACAACAGCCCGTTCATCGTCAAATTATTACCGCTTGATGCAGCGGATGCCCCGGCGCCCTCCGCGCCACCGCCGCCCAGCGCCAGCACACCGCCCGCCGCGACCAAGCCAGCCCCGGTTACGCCCGTCCGGCCTGACGCGCCCCCGGTGAAACCCAGCCCGGCGCCGCTGCCCGTGCCGCGCCCAGTCGATCTGCTGCCCGCTGCGCCGCCCGCGCCCACGGTTGGTAGTGGCGATATTGTCATGCGCGGTGGGCGCTCCGTGCAGCCCGGTCTCCAGCCGGCGCGCTGGGTGCGTAAAATCACCGACGATGAATTTTTCCCGCTGATGGACGAGGATCTGTGGCGGGTGCCGATGGATGTGACGTTTCGGCTGCGCTGTCTGGTCGCCGCCGACAACCAGATCGATTGCCGCATTCTGAGCGAATCGCCGACCATTCCGGGGGTCCGCAAGGCCGTGCTGCGGGGCCTGCCGCTGCTCAGGATGCGTCCGCCAATGCGCGACGGGGTGCCGTTGACCGATCAGCCGGTGGAGTTTGAATGGCGGGTTGGCGTCCATAGCCGATTTTCTGCGCTTGGCGGTTGATTGCTGGCTGATGGCTGGTGGGCAAGAATGTTCTTGCTGGCCTGCGAGGATGTTGGCGCGGCTTCGTGCAATCTGATAGCCGGGTGGCATGACCCTGTCTTCCGCCGCTACCTCCGCCCGCGAGATGCTCGTCCGCCTGCACGATGTGATGGCGGCGCGCAGCACGGCGCAGGCCAAGCTCAACAGCGTGGTCAGGATCATCGGTGCGGCGACCAATAGCGAGGTTTGCTCGATTTATCTGCTGCGCGACGGTGTGCTTGAGCTGTTCGCGACTGAAGGACTTGATCAGGCCGCCGTCCACGTCACCAAGATGGCGCTGGGCGAAGGACTGGTCGGGACGATCGCGCAGGAGGTCGAGATGCTCAATCTGGATGAGGCGGCAAGCCATCCCGATTTCGCTTATCGGCCCGAGACTGGCGAGGAAAAATTCCATAGTTTTGCAGGCGTGCCGATCATCCGGCGTGAGCGCGCGGTGGGGGTGCTGTGCGTTCAGCATATCGAACCGCATCGCTACGCCGATGTCGAAGTCGAAGCGCTGCAGACCGTTGCCATGGTGCTGTCTGAGCTGATCGCCAATGCCGATCTGATCGACGCGACGGGGGCCGCGACCACGCGCCCGCAATCGACGGCGGCGATGCGCATTCCCGGGCTCAAGCTGGTTGAAGGCATGGCGCGCGGGGTGGCGGTCTTTCATCAACCGCGCATCACCATTGAACATACCGTCGCTGAAGATGTCGAGGCCGAGCGCCACCGCGTTTACGGCGCGTTTGACAAGATGCGCGAGCAGATTGAACGGATGGCGGCGCAGGCCGAATTCGGCATGGGCGGCGAGCATGACGAAGTGCTCGAGACCTATAAGATGTTCGCCTATGATGAAGGCTGGAGCCGCCGCATCAACGAGGCGATCGACAGTGGCCTGACCGCAGAGGCAGCGATCGAGCGGGTACAGCAGCGCACCCGGATGCGGATGCGCCAAATTGACGATCCTTTGCTTGCCGAGCGGATGCATGATCTTGAGGATCTGTCGAACCGCTTGCTGCGGATCGTCTCCGGCCAGATGGGTACCGCGGCACAAATGGGGCTGCGCGCCGATACTATTCTCGTCGCGCGGAATCTGGGGCCGGCCGAGCTGCTCGAATATGATCGGCGGCGGTTGAAGGGCGTGATTCTGGAGGAAGGATCGCTAACCGCGCATGTCACCATCGTCGCGCGGGCGATGGGTGTGCCGGTGCTGGGGCGCGTCAAGGATGTTCGCCGGCTGATCGGTGAAGGCGACGTGCTGTTGCTCGATGTGACCGACGGTACGGTCTTTGCGCGGCCGTCGCCGCTGATCGAGGAATCGTTTGAAGGCAAGCTGCTGCTCAGCCAGAAGCGGCGCGCCTCTTTTGCAGCGCTGCGCGATGTGCCGCCGACGACGCTTGATGGCAGCCGGATGACGTTGATGGTCAATGCCGGGCTGCGCGACGATGTCGCCGCGCTCGACCTGACAGGGGCTGACGGGATCGGGCTGTTCCGCACGGAATTTCAGTTCCTCGTTTCAGCGACGCTGCCGCAGCGCGAACGCCAGCAACGGCTTTACCGCGACGTGCTGGAGGCGGCGGGTGACCGGCCGGTGATTTTCCGCACCGTCGATATCGGCGGCGACAAGGCGCTGCCCTATTTGAAGGACGATGCCGGCGATGAGGAAAACCCAGCCATGGGGTGGCGCGCGATCCGGCTGGCGCTTGAACGCGACGGGCTGATGAAGGCGCAGGCGCGCGCGCTGATTGAGGCGGCGGCAGGGCGGACACTGAATGTGATGTTCCCGATGGTTTCCGAACCCTGGGAATTTGATGAGGCGCAAGCCCTGTTCGAAGCACAGCGGGCCTGGATCGCGTCGCGCCAGCGCAAATTGCCGACGCTGATCCGCTATGGCGCGATGCTTGAGGTGCCGGCGCTGGCTGAAATGCTCGATGTGCTGCTGCCCCGGCTCGATTTCCTGTCGATCGGGACCAATGACCTGACCCAATTTCTGTTCGCTGCTGATCGCGCCAACCCCAAGCTGGCCGAACGCTATGATTGGCTGAGCCCGGCGATCCTGCGCTTCCTCGCCCGGGTAGTCGCACCGACGCGTGCGGCTGGCGTTGATCTGGGGGTGTGCGGCGAAATGGGCGGGCGGACCCTGGAGGCGATGGCGCTGATCGGACTGGGGATCGAACGACTGTCGATCACCCCGGCGGCGGTTGGCCCGGTCAAGGCGATGATTCGCTCGCTCGATCGCGCGCGGTTAATGGCAGATATGACGCAAATGCTCGCCCGACCGCCGCGCGATATGCGCGCGGCGCTTGCCAGTTGGGCCAGCGACAATAATGTCGAGTTGAGCTGATGCAGGGCCGAGTCGCTCGATCGTGCGTTGACAGTGTTTGGGGGCTTTGGAACATGGCGATCACCAACTATCCCAGGCGGAGAAGAGCATGACCGGATCCGATCTTGGCGAGGAGGCAACGCTTTTCCCCAAAACGCCAGGAGAGCGCCTGCGGGAATATCGCGAATCGCAGGGGCTGACCCTGGCCGAGGTGGCGGCGCGGACACGTGTGCCGCTGCGCCATCTGGAAGCGATCGAACAATCGAATTTTTCGGGTCTGCCGTCGCACACTTATTCGGTGGGCTTTGCCAAGGCCTATGCCCGTGCGATTGGCATGGATGAGGTGCCGATTGCCCGTGACGTCCGCAATCAGGTCGATCAGGTGCATCGTCCGCCCGAATATCAGCCCTATGAAATGCAGGACCCGCGCCGCCAGCCGCCCAAGGGCGTGGCGATGGCCGGGGCAGCCGTTGCGGTACTGGTGCTGATCGCGGTCGGCCTGTGGTATGGAACCACGCTGTTCCGCGGCGATGGCCAGCCGGTCGCGAGCGCCCCCGCGCCAGCACTCACGCCCGAACCAGTTGTCGCTGCGCCAATGCCTGCCGAGGCCCCGGCGGCAGGCCAAGTGGCGTTGACGGCCACCGATGTCGTCTGGCTGCGCGTCTATGACGCTGATGGCAAATCCTTGTTCCAAAAAGAATTGCAGCCCGGCGAGCGTTATGATGTGCCGGTGGATGCCAATCGGCCAATGATCAATGTCGGCCGGCCCGACAAGCTGCAGGTCACGGTCAATGGGTCGGCGGTACCGCCGCTGGGCGATGGCGCGCGGGCGATCAAGGATGTCGAGATCAGTGCCGAAGCCTTGCTGGCGCGCGCCGCAGGTGGCGCTGCCGCCGTCCCAACGACAACGCCGGAAAGTGCCGCGACCACAGCACCGGCAAGGCGCCGCACCCCGGCCCGATCGTCCAATCGGAACCGTGCGGCTGAGCCCGCCGTAGAGACGCCAGCGACGATCCAGCCGCCGCCTGCCGCCGCGCCGGTGAACCCGTCGCCCCCAACCGGGACGGCGCCTGCCCCGTAAGCGGTATCTACAAGGCTGGCGACAAGGCCGTTCTGTCCGCTATACCCCCCGTATCAAGTGGTGCGTGGGGAGTGAAATGCGGACAAAGTTGATCAGAATTGCCTTGCTGGCCGGGCTCTCGCTCAGCTCGACTGCAGCCTTGGCGCAAAGCTCGATTGATGGCCGGGTCGATCGGCTGGAGCGGGAAATGCGCGCGGTGCAGCGCAAGGTGTTTCCAGGCGGTAATGGCCAGTATTTCCCGCCTGATATCAGTCCGCAGCAAGCCAATCCCACGCCAGCGCCAGGCTCGCCTTCGTCTACCCCGGTGGCCGATCTCAACGGGCGGGTCAGCGCGCTCGAAGGGCAATTGGCGACGATGACGGGCCAGATTGAACAAACGCAGTATAAGCTGATGCAGTTTGAAGAGGCGTTTTCCGCCTATCGCCGATCGACTGATGCGCGGTTGAAGGCGTTGGAGGACGGCGCGGCATCGACTGGCGGATCGGCGGGCATCGGCCCGTCTGCCCCGATCGGGTCGGGCGCGAGCGGCACCACCAGCGCTGGCGCGACGACCGCCAAGCCAGCGTCGGTTGCCAAGCCGACGGCGTCTGCCACTATGACGATCAACGACCCCGCGCGGGCGCGATTGGTCGCGGCGGTGGAAAAACCGATGACTGACGATCCCGCTGATGACGGCTATGTCTATGGCTATCGGTTGTGGCAGGCAAAGCTCTACCCAGAGGCGCAGGCAGCGCTGAAGCAGGTCGTCGCCAAATATCCCACGCATCGCCGCGCCAGCTGGTCGCAAAATCTGCTTGGGCGTTCCTATCTTGATGAAGGAAAGCCCTCACTCGCGTCGCTCGCCTTTTATGAAAACTACAAGAAATTCCATGATGGCGAACGCGCGCCCGACAGCCTTTATTTTCTGACGATCGCGCTGAAGAAGCTCGGCAAGCCATCCGCCGATATCTGCCAGGTCTATGACGAGCTGCTCGAGGTATATCCCACCAAGATCACCGCGCAGATGAAGGCTGATGTCGCGCGCGGGCGCACCGAGGAAAAGTGCAAGGCCAACTGATCCGGTGACGGCCAGCCCCGATCCGGCAAGCGTCGCGCGCTTCCGGGTGGATCTGGTCGCAGCGCTTGGCCGGGCGGTGGGCCCGGTCGAGCCTATCGCGCTTGCGGTGTCGGGTGGGCCGGACAGTATGGCGATGCTGGTGCTGGCAGCGGCGGCCTATCCGGGCCAGGTGATCGCCGCGACGGTTGATCACCGCTTACGGCGGGAGTCAGCGGACGAGGCGGCGATGGTGGCCGCGTTTTGCGCGACGATTGGCGTCCCGCACATGACGCTGCAGGTGACCGATCCCTGCGATCCCCGCGACAACCTGCATGATTGGGCCCGGGGGCAGCGTTATGCACTACTGAAGCGCTGGTCGGTCGGTCAGGGCGCGCGCTTGCTGGCGACGGCGCACCACGCTGATGACCAGGCGGAGACATTCCTGATGCGCGCCGCGCGCGGATCGGGCGTGGCGGGGCTAGCGGGGATTCGGGCGCATCAGCGACAGGAAGTGTCCTATCCGGTTGGGGATTCGGGTTGCGTTTTTGACGTTTTCCCGATTGACTTGATCCGCCCATTGCTGGGCTGGCGCGTCGCCGAATTGCGCGCGATTGCGCTGGCGAGCGCGACCCCGTTCGTCGATGATCCCAGCAATGCCGATGATCGGTTTGACCGGACCGCGTTTCGCACCCTGTTACGCGCCACGCCCTTGTTCGATCCACGCCAGATTGCGCGATCGGCGACGCACGCTGCTGAAGCCGATGCCGCACTGCGGGCGATGGAGCGGTGGTTGTGGGATACAAGAAAGGTCGCGCCGACCGGGGTCGACGCCCCTGACGATCAATCCTGGATCGATATGGCGGGCCTGCCGCGTGAATTGAAACGCCGACTTTCGCGGTCGGCCATTGCGGGCGTTCGGGACGTTAACGGCATTACGCGCCCCGATTTTGGCGATGCGACCAACATTGAATCCCTGCTTGATGCACTGGAATCGGGCAAATCAGCCACTCAGGCAGGCATTTTGGTATCTCCAAAGGGCACAATTTGGCGCTTTTCCGAGGCTCCGCCGCGCCGAACACTCTGATCGCCGATACCGGCTAACTGTTCCATTGCCATTCACCTTTTGCAGCCTATCTTGGTGACTCGGAAAGGTAGCACACGACGATGAACGATAATGACCGGCAGCAGGGCCCCGACAATGGCGGGAACGGCAATCCCTGGATGAAGAATCTGATGATCTGGCTGGGCATCTTGGTTGCCCTTGCCCTGTTCGTCACGATGTTCGAAAGTGGCTCTCGGTCGGTCGCTGCCAACGACGCGCTGTCTTATTCGGCGTTCCTGTCGAAGGTGACGGAAGGCTCCGTTCGCGAGGTCAATATCGCTGGCGATGTTGTTACCGGCACGACAACGAGCGGCGACAAGTTCCGCACCTATGCCCCGTCAGACCCGGCGCTGACCAACCGGTTGCTCGAAAAGGGCGTGGTGATCAACGCCCGGCCTGAAGAAGGCCCGTCGATCTGGCAGTATATTCTGGTCAATTCGCTGCCCTTCATCTTGTTCCTGGGCATCGCCTTTTTCGTGCTGCGCCAGATGCAGAAGAATTCCGGCTCTGGCGCGATGGGGTTTGGCAAGTCGCGCGCCCGGATGCTGACGCAAAAGGAAGGCCGCGTGACCTTTGACGATGTCGCCGGCATCGATGAAGCGCGCGAAGAGCTGCAGGAAATCGTCGAGTTCCTGAAGGACCCGACCAAATTTGCGCGGCTCGGTGGCAAGATCCCCAAGGGCGCCTTGCTGATGGGCTCACCCGGCACCGGCAAGACCTTGCTCGCCCGCGCGATCGCAGGCGAAGCGGGCGTGCCGTTCTTCACCATCTCGGGCTCCGATTTCGTCGAGATGTTCGTGGGCGTCGGCGCCAGCCGTGTGCGCGACATGTTCGAACAGGCCAAGAAGTCCGCCCCCTGCATCGTCTTCATCGACGAAATCGACGCGGTCGGCCGGCATCGCGGTGCTGGGCTTGGCAATGGCAATGACGAGCGCGAACAGACGCTCAATCAGTTGCTGGTCGAGATGGATGGTTTTGAGGCCAATGAAGGCATCATCATCATCGCCGCGACCAACCGCCCCGATGTGCTTGACCCTGCGCTGCTGCGGCCGGGCCGCTTCGATCGCCAGGTCGTGGTGCCCCGCCCCGATATCGAAGGCCGGATCAAGATCCTGCAGGTCCATATGAAGAAGGTGCCGCTGGCCCCCGATGTCGAGGCGCGGACGATTGCGCGCGGAACGCCGGGCTTTTCGGGCGCTGATCTGGCCAATCTCGTCAACGAAGCCGCGCTCACGGCTGCCCGAAAGGGCAAGCGTCTGGTCGCGATGGCCGAATTTGAAGAGGCCAAGGACAAGGTGATGATGGGGGCCGAGCGCCGCTCGATGGTGATGACCGATGATGAGAAGCGGATGACCGCCTATCATGAAGCGGGTCATGCGATTGTTGCGCTGCATGAACCTGCGTCCGACCCAATCCACAAGGCCACGATCATCCCGCGCGGTCGTGCATTGGGCATGGTGATGCGGCTGCCGGAACGCGACAGCTATAGCTATCACCGTGACAAGATGTACGCGAACCTGGCCGTGTCGATGGGCGGCCGCGTCGCCGAAGAATTGATCTTTGGCTATGACAAGGTCTCGTCGGGCGCATCGAGCGACATCAGCTATGCATCGGGCCTGGCCCGCGACATGGTGACGCGCTGGGGCATGTCCGATCTGCTCGGCCCGCTTGAATATGCTGAGCCAGAGGGCGAGACCTATCTGGGCTATTCCTCGGCGCGGCCGATGCGGATGTCGAACCAGACGGCGGAGCTGATCGACACCGAGATCAAGCGGATCGTCAATGGCGGGCATGAAAAAGCGACGACGGTGCTGAACGATCATATCGATCAGCTCCATCTGCTCGCCGGCGCGCTGCTGGAATATGAGACGCTGTCGGGCGACGAGATCAAGAAACTGATCGCAGGGGAAGGCATTGGCCGGATGGACGATGGCCCGAAATCGCCGGTCCTGCCGGTTGGCGGCACGTCGATCCCCAAGACGCGGCGGCCCAACGGTCCGTTTGGCAACCCGGCACCGCAAGGCGCCTGACCGAGACAAGAAAAAAGGCCAGTCCGACGCGATCGGGCTGGCCTTTTTCGTGGGCGGACCGTCTGGCAATTGGTCTTTCATTGCCCGTTCAAGATTGTTATGGCACGCGCGATGTCAAAGGAGACGAGCCGATGCGGACGCTTATGATCACGATGGCCGCGCTGGCGATGATCTTTCCCACGCTGGCTCAGGCGATGTCAGTCGCCGAATTCCTCACCAAGACTGATGCGCTGGAAGCAAAGGGTGTATTGGCTCTGGCCTCCCCCGATATCGGCTTGCTGCGTGACGATATCGCTAAAGCGTCAGATGCGTACCGCGCCGGGTTGGCTGCGGAAGTTTCAGCCGGGCGTAAGCCCAGCAGCTGCCCGCCGCCCAAAGGCACGGCCAAGGTGACCAAGGACGATATTGTCGCCGCATTTCGCGCGATTCCGGCGGCCAAGCGCGCCCGGACGAGCACCAAGGCCGCCTTTGCCGCGTTCATGACGAAGCGTTATCCCTGCACGGCCTAAGCCCTTAGGCGATGATGCCGAACACAGTGATGAAGAACAACAGGCCCGAAACCATCGCGAAGAACAGCAGCGCGATGGTGCGCCAGATCGCGCCGAAGCGGGAGATGTCATAGGCGCCGCGCAACTGCTTATACATGTGCAGCGGCGGCCCGAAGGTGAAGATCGTCGCGAGCATGCCGCCGGGCAGGCCGATTGCATTGCCAATGCTCAGCAGCACCGTCCCCATCGTCATCGCCGATAGCGAGTAAATCGCAAAGATCGCATGATCATAGGGGCCGACATCGCGGCGAAAGGCAAAGAGCAGCCAGATGAACGGCAGCGAGATCGGGATCAGCGCCCAGCTATATTTATAGGCGCTTGATTGCAGCTTGTAGAGGTAGAGCTTGGGCTCCTTCAGCATGTGCTGAAGCCGCTCATCCAGCCAGGGCCAGCCGGTATCGATCTCGTCCTTCTTCACATTGACCACGGTACCGGTCGACAGATCATAGGCGGTCTGCAGACCGCCAATATCGTCGTCAACGTCGTCGATTTTGTCGTCGATTTTCTCGGTATCGGCCTTTCGGGTCCTGAGCGCGTCCCGCGTAGCGACCAGCTTGGCCCGCATCGACTTTTGCTCATTTAGCTCCTTGACGAGCTCTGGCGGGGTCAGCTTCGATCCATTGCGGTTCACATTCACATTGTCGCCCCCAAGCGGGCCGCCAATCGATTCAAAGGTTGCGAACATCAGGAATACCGAGAACAGAAACAGTGCGAGCGGCGATACGAACCGCGCCCGCTCGCCCGCGATATAGCGCCGCGTCAGCTCGCCCGGCCGGGTGAACAGCATCGGCAGCGTCGACCAGATCTTGCCCTCAAAATGCCAAACGCCGTGCAGCAGATCATGGCCGATTGAGGCGAGCGTGCGGTGGATGTGCTCGGTCTGCCCGCATTGGTGGCAGAAATCGCCTTTCAGCGCGGTGCCGCAATTCAGGCACAGGCCTGATCCATGCGCGCCATGCGGCGTTTCCCCGGCGTGCGGCTCAAACGCACGGCCGATCAAGCCCCCGGTGGCGAGATCACCCGCCGCTTCGAATCCCCCTTGCATCAGGCAAGGCTATCAAAAGCATCCGCGTCGTGCCACTCAATCTTGTGCAGCGCGACATTGGCGCGCGCCCAAGCCGCTGCTAGGCTGACGGTATGGCGAATATGCGTGTAGATCCCATCGACATCATTGCTGCGCTCGGGGGTAGGGCTCGGGCAGCATCAGCGGTGCTCGCCCGCCTGCCGACGGCGACCAAGGCCAATGGCCTGCGTCAAGCTGCCGCCGCGATCCGGGCGGCGGCCCCAGCAATCGAAGCTGCCAATGCTACCGATATGGTCAATGCCGCCGCTGCAGGTTTGTCGTCGGCGGTGCTCGATCGGCTCCGACTCGATCCGGCGCGGATCGACGCGATGGCAGCGGGCGTGGATGCCGTGGCTGGGCTGCCTGATCCGGTCGGCGAGTTAATCGACGAACGCGAGGCCCCAAGTGGCATCATCCTAAAGCGACTGCGCGTGCCGATTGGCGTGATCGGCATCGTCTATGAAAGCCGCCCCAATGTGACGGCTGATGCCGCTGCACTCTGCGTCATGTCAGGCAACGCAGTGATCCTGCGCGGCGGCAGCGAAGCGGTGGAAAGCAACCGCGCGATCCACGCCGCCTTTGTGGCCGGGCTGTCGGCGGCTGGCTTGCCGGGGGATGCGGTGCTGCGGGTTGAATCGACTGACCGGGCGTTGGTCGGCGCGATGCTGACGGCGGCCGGGTTGATCGACATGATCGTGCCACGCGGCGGCAAGACGCTGGTCGCGCGGGTTCAGGCCGAAGCGCGCGTGCCAGTGCTCGCGCATCTCGACGGGATCAACCATGTCTATGTCGATGCGTCAGCCGACCCGGCGATGGCTGAGGCGATCGTCGTCAACGCCAAGATGCGGCGCACCGGGGTTTGTGGCGCGATGGAGACAGTGCTGATCGATCGCGACTATGCCGGCACCGCATCGTTGATGGCGGCGTTGAGCGACAGCGGCTGCGAAGTCAGGGGCGATCCGGCGATCCGGGCCATCGCGCCGCAGGTCATCGCCGCCAACAGTGATGATTGGGACACGGAATATCTTGACGCGATTGCCTCGGCCGCGCTGGTGGACGGCGTTGAAGGGGCGATGGCGCATATCGCTGCCCATGGATCACACCACACCGACGCGATCGTCGCCAATGACTCAGATGTCGCAGAGCGCTTCCTGAGCGGCGTCGATAGCGCGATCGTGCTGTGGAACGCGTCGACGCAATTTGCCGATGGCAGCGAATTCGGGCTGGGTGCCGAAATCGGTATCGCCACCGGGCGGCTACACGCGCGCGGACCGGTCGCGCTGGAAGGGCTGACGACCTATAAATGGGTGGGCCGAGGGACGGGGCAGGTGCGGGGTTGATGCGCTCTTCGCGCAGGCATAGATTGGAATAATGAAAAACGAAGCCGCCATTACCGCTTCTGTCGACGCCGAAACACTGGCGTTGGTTGATCGTCTGGCTTTGGCGAAGGGGATGACCGGGGCGCAATATGCAGCAGAAGCCATTCGCCGAGTGGCCGAAAGCGACGATGATCTGCATGCTTTCATTCAGGTAGGCATTGATGCAGCTGACCGAGGCGAATTTGTTTCGCACGAAGAGGTGATGGCAGAACTCGATGCAATGATTGCAAAACATGAAGCGCGATGCCGCGAATAATCTGGACGGTGCCGGCGCGTGGCGATCTTCGGAACATAAGCGACTGGTTGGAACGCGAAACAAATCCGGCCTACGCCACCCGAATTTTGGCAACGATTCGAGCCCGATCGAAGTTTCTTGCAGATTTCCCGAGGGGTGGTCGGCCTTACCGCGATCAGACGCGAATTCTCCGTGTGTTAGGCACGCCGTATCTCATTCGTTACCGAATTCAGGAAGGCGTTGTTCAAGTGTTGCGCGTTCACCATGAGCGAGAAGACTGGTTCGTCGAACCTTGACCCGCATCGGCATTCTCGGCGGGTCGTTCAATCCTGCGCATCGCGGGCATCGCGCGATCAGCATGGCGGCGCTCGTTGCGCTTGATCTGGACGAGGTGTGGTGGCTCGTGTCACCCGGCAATCCCTTGAAGGATCACGCCAGCGACATGGCGCCCTTTGCGGCGCGCTATGCATCGGCGGTAAAGATGGCACGCCATGCCCCCATCAAGGTCAGCAATGTCGAGCAGCGACTCGGCACGCGCTACACCGTCGATACGCTCCACAAGCTGACCGCGCTTTATCCCAAGAAAAAGTTCATCTGGCTGATGGGCGGCGACAATCTTGCCCAGTTTCACCAGTGGCGCAGCTGGCGCGAAATCGCCAAGCAGGTTCCGATTGCGGTAATCGCCCGACCCGGCTATAAACAGGCTGCCCGCGCGGCCCCCGCGATGGGTTGGTTGCGGCGGTTCGTCCACCCCGCATATCAGGCATCTAGCTGGACGAGGTGGAGATTGCCGGCACTCGTGCTGTTGCGCTTTCGCCCTGATGAGACGTCGGCGACCCGGCTCAGAAAGGCCGATCCCGCCTGGCAGCGTCATTTTCTGCCGACCCATCCTGTTGTCCCTGAAACGTCAATTACCCCACCCCCATCCGGTGACGCGTCTGACGCGCCGCCATCTTAGGAGCTCCCTTGGCCTCATCCCCGCAAAGCTATCGTTCGTCCGACACGGACCGTGTCGAGGCGCTGCATCAACTTGTCCTCGCGTCGCTCGACGATGATCAGGCGGTCGAAACCGTCTCGATCCCGCTCGCCGGTAAGAGCAGCATCGCCGATCACATGGTGATCGCCAGCGGTCGTTCGACCCGGCAGGTCGCGTCGATGGCGCATAAGTTGACCGAGAAGATCAAGGCCGAGTTTGGCCGCAGCGCGCGGATCGAAGGCTTGCCCACCGCCGATTGGGTGCTGATCGATGCCGGCGACGTCATCATCCACCTGTTCCGCCCCGAAGTGCGCAGCTTTTATAATCTGGAACGGATGTGGGCCTTTGGCGATGCGCCCGTCGCCGTGCCCGATCCCGAACCGACGCCTGACGCCTGATTCGTCTTGCTGCTCCACATCGTCGCGCGCGGACGGATCGGGCGCAGCCCTGAAGCCGATCTGGTGGCGCGGTATGTGAAGCGGCTGGCCTGGCCGGTTCGGATCACTGAACTGCCCGATCAAGGCGGGCGCGTGCCACCGATGGAACCGCAAACGCGGCTTGTGCTGCTCGATGAGACCGGGGAGGCGATGGGATCGATGGCCTTTGCCACCACGCTTGGCCGCTGGCGCGATGATGGCGTGCGCGAAGTGCGTTTCATGATCGGCGCGGCGGATGGTTTTGACGATGCTGCGCGCGCCCAGGCCGATCTGCTGTTTTCCTTTGGACGCGCGACCTGGCCGCACCTGCTGGCGCGGGCGATGCTCGCTGAACAATTGTGGCGCGCGACCAGCATCCTTGCCAATCACCCCTATCACCGCGAAGGATAGCGGCGATGCGGCGCAACCATCTCTTTTTTTCCGCTCTTCTGGCGGTGAGCGCTTTTGCTGGTACGCTGGCAGCGCAATCGCCCGGTGGCGGTATTGCCGCTGATCGCGACCGGCTGATCGAGGCGAAGGCGCAATCAGCCGCCGCCCAAGCCCGCGCGGCCCAGCTCGAACGCGCCGCCGCTGCCGAGCGGGACGAGGCGCGCAAGGCACGCGCGCAGGAAGCGGCCGTCGCCGCCCGGATCCAGCGCGCTGAAGCCGATATTGCCGCAGCGCAGGCGCGGATCACGATTATTCGCCGTTTGATCGGCGGCCAGCGGGCGCGGCTGGCGGAAAAGCAGGGGCCGGTGGCGCGGCTGCTGGCGGCCCTCCAGTCGCTGGCGCGGCGACCGGTG
This sequence comes from Sphingomonas sp. 28-62-20, assembly GCF_002281505.1. Classification (NCBI taxonomy): domain Bacteria; kingdom Pseudomonadati; phylum Pseudomonadota; class Alphaproteobacteria; order Sphingomonadales; family Sphingomonadaceae; genus Sphingomonas; species Sphingomonas sp. 28-62-20. The sequence goes on along the minus strand of NZ_NCGH01000017.1, from coordinate 66,486 downwards.
GTGATCAGCCTTGTGCAGCCTGGATCCGTCAATGATCTTGTCCATGTCCGCGCGGTGCTGGGTAGCGTGATGCCGCTGGTTAAAGTGCGCACGGCTGATGTCCGGGCGGATCTGGCGCAAACCCGGCGGCTCCAGGCCGATGCCGCGCTGGCGGTCACGACGCTGGACGAAAGCCGCCGCCGCTTGGAAGCGGAACGGCTTTCATTAACCCGGCTAGAGGCCGAACACCGGCTGAAGTCGCGCGCGCTTGGCCGCGATGCTCTGTTTGAATCGGATCGCGCGATTGCGCTGGGCGAACGCGCGCGCGACATTGTCGATCTGATGGATCAGCTGGGGAACCAGGCCGAAACGCGGGCGGCGCTTGAATCGCTGCCGGGGCCATTGCCCCGCCCCCCGCGCCCCGGTGAGGTGGCGTCGCCGATCGATACCATTTCCTGGTCACGCGATGCGCCGCCTTACCGATTGCCAGTCGATGGCAAGGTGGTGACCGGGCTTGGCGAGATTTCGGATGCCGGCGTGCGATCACGCGGATTGACGATCGAGACAGCGTCGGCGGCGCAAGTGATTGCGCCAGCCGCCGGGCGGATCGTGTTTGCGCGGCGCTTTCGCGATTATGGGATGGTGGTGATCATCGATCATGGCGGTAGCTGGACTTCGCTGATCGCTAATTTGGGCAGCGTTTCAGTCGCGGTCGGTGACCGGGTGGGGCAGGGGACGCCGATCGGTCGGGCGGTGAGCGGTGATGCGCCACGCGTGACGATCGAGCTGCGCCGCAAGGATCGCGCGATCGACATGACCGGCTTGCTCGGATGATAGCCGTCAAGCCCCGGTTCAGCTGCGAACGGCTTTGATCCGCCGTCAATTCCCGCTACATTAGCCTCTCTTCACTGTCACAGATCCGAAAGTTCAGCGTTCATGGCCCGTCCCCTGCTCCAGGCTACCGCGATTGTCGCTGCTCTTGCCATGGTGCCCGTCGCCACCGGGGCGATGGCGCAGGTCGATACCGATACCTATCGCGAACTCGATCAGTTCATGGACGTCTATAATCTGATCCGCGCCAATTATGTCGACAAGGTCGACAACAAGGTGCTGGTGAAGGGCGCGATCGAAGGGATGCTGGCCGCGCTTGATCCGCATAGTTCCTTTGCCGATGGGGTCGATTTCGAAAATCTGCGGATCCAGACCGAGGGCAATTATGGCGGGCTTGGCCTGTCGGTCACGCAGGAGGACGGTGCGGTCAAGGTGATCGCCCCGCAGGAAGATACCCCAGCCTTTCGGGCCGGCATCAAATCGGGCGATTACATCACCCGGCTAAACGGCAAATTGCTTTATGGGCTGACGCTCGACGAAGCGATCAGCGAGATGCGCGGCAAGCCCGGCACGCGATTGTCGATCACGATCGTCCGGCGGGGGCGTGACAAGCCGATCGAATTGTCGCTGGTGCGCGAGATCATCGTCCAGAAGCCCGTAAAATGGGAAGTGAAGGGCGATATCGGCATCATCAATATCAACACCTTTTCAGACCGGACCGGCGATTATACGCGCGACGCGATCATCCAGATCCGCAAGCAACTCGGCCATGATCCGCTGGGCTATATTGTCGATCTGCGTGACAATGGCGGCGGGTTGTTGAACGAGGCGATCAGCGTTTCGGATACCTTCCTTGATCATGGCGAGATCGTCTCGCAGCGCGGTCGGGAGAAGGAAGATATCCAGCGTTATTATGCCCGGCCCGGCGACGCGACCAACGGTTTGCCCGTTGTCGTGCTGGTCAATTCAGGCACCGCGTCGGCGTCCGAAATCGTTGCGGGCGCGCTGCAGGATCAGCATCGCGGGCTGATTCTGGGCGAGCGTAGTTTTGGCAAGGGTTCGGTCCAGTCCTTGCTGAAGCTTGGGCCCAGAACTGAGGTTCGGCTGACGACGGCACGCTATTTCACGCCGTCGGGCCGATCGGTGCAGGAAGGCGGCATCGATCCCGATGTGCTCGTGCCGCAGATCAGCGATGCCGATTACAAGACGCGCCCAGTGTTCCGCGAAGATGATCTGCGCCGCCACCTGATCAACGAAGCCAAGGTCGACAACAAGGTGCTGGAGGAAGATACCAAGCTCGATCCCCGGTTCTCGGCCACGCCTGAAGAGCTGAAAAAGCGCAAAATTGACGATTTCCAGCTTTATTACGCGCTGCAGACGATCGCGCGATTGGGCGGTGCGCAGCAAGTGGCGGCGATCAACCGGGTGGGTACGCCCAATCCGCAACCGATCGACCCGGAAACCCCACCGGCCCCCAAGCCGAACTGATCGCGATGCTGGCTGGCTCTTTTCGCGCAGCCCGTTGGGCGGCGTTGTTGGTGCCGCTGGCGCTGATGGCGGGCGCCTGGGGATCGCAATTATTCGGCGGGCTGATCCCTTGCGAAATGTGCCATTGGCAGCGCTGGCCGCATTATGCCGCGATCCTGCTGGCAATGCTCGGCTTTATCCTGCCCAGCGACGGTACCAAGAAGGTGGCGATCGCACTTGCTGCGCTGGCGATCATCACCAGCGGGGCGATTGGGGTGTTTCATGCCGGGGTTGAATATCATTGGTGGGCGGGCATCACCGCCTGTGCGCTGCCGCCAGCCAGCGGCGGCACGGCTGATGAGATGCTTGCCCGGATCATGAATACACCCGTGATTGCCTGCGATGTGCCGCAATGGAGCCTGTTCGGCATTTCGCTGGCTGGTTTCAATGCGCTCTTTTCGATCGGTGGCGGCGTTGCCATATTGTTGTTGTTGCTCAGGAGGCAAAGCGCGTGACCCAGTGGAAGCCAGGCGATCCCCGGCGCCGGACCCAATCGATGATCCGCGTCAACCAGGCTGGCGAATATGGCGCGAGCCGGATCTATGCCGGGCAGCTGGCGGTGATGGGCGATCGCGGACCCGTGGCGCGGGCCATTGCCGGCATGGCAGTGCAGGAAGAGCGCCACCGGGCATTTTTCGATCAGATGATGGCACAGCGCGGTGTGCGCCCGACGGTGCTCCAGCCATTTTGGGATGTCGCCGGTTTTGCGCTTGGGGCGGTTACGGCGGCACTTGGACCGGCAGCGGCGATGGCTTGTACGGTCGCGGTCGAAACCGAAATCGACAAACATTATGCCGAACAGCTTGAAGCGCTGGGCGAAGACGATCCTGAATTGTCGACCGCCATCGCCGATTTTCAGGCCGATGAAGTCGAACACCGCGAAACCGCGCTTGCCAGCGGCGCAGAAAGCGCGCCCGCCTATCCTGTGCTGACGGGGTTGATTCGAATGGGTTGCCGCGTGGCCATTGCGACTGCAAAGCGAATTTAAGGGAGTCCCGTTCCGACTTGGTCGGCGGGCAGGGTGAAGGAGATTTTTCCAATGGTGAAGCATCCGCAACGGGCGTTGATGGCGACCATAACGCTGCTGCTCGCCCCATCGATGCTATCGGCGCAGACGACGGTTGTCTTGCCGCAGCGCCCTGGGCCGATCAAGAACGCCCCGGCCAATGATGTGCCCGATGCGCCTGTCAACGGCATCACCTATCTTTATACGGCGACGCAAAAATGCCCGACCGATTCGGATGGCAATGAAATTACCGTGTGCATCCGGGCCAATCCCGGCGATCAGTTCCGCATCCCCAAGGATTTGCGCCCCAACAGCCTGAAACCCGAATATCGCGCCTGGGCCCTGCGCGGTGCGGAGACCGTCGCCGAGGTGGGCGCGGCTGGGTTTAACGATTGCAGCGCCAGCGGGGCCAGCGGGGCTTCAGGCTGTATCGGGCAAGCGTTCGACCAGGCGCGGCGCGAAAACAGGGATCGCAAGGCAGCCGCCAAGGCGAACGGTCCAAAATAAACGCGTCACCGACACCTAGTTTAAAGCCGGGGGGCATCATGGCGACGATCGCGACGACCAGGGCTAAACCGCCAAAACCGCTCACCGCCGATCGCTTTGAACAACTGCTCGCAGCGGGTGCCATGATATTACTGGCCTTTGTGGTCGTGGCGCTCGCCAAGGGCATGCCCTATTGGGGCAAGATTCCTGCCACCGTTTGGGCGCATCTCGGCACGATGATCGTGGCGCTGGCGCTGACGCCAGTGATGCTGCTGCGGCGGCGCGGTGATCGTCCACACCGCGTATTGGGGACGATCTGGGTCGCCGCGATGCTGCTGTCGGCGCTGATCAGCTTTTCAGTGCGCAATGCCAATCATGGCAATTTCAGCTTCATCCATATCCTGTCGGCCTGGGTGGTGATCCAGGTGCCGTTTTTGTGGTGGTCGGCGCGTACGCACCGCGTTGCCCAGCACCGCGGCTCGGTGCGCGGCATGGTGCTGGGCGCATTGCTGATCGCGGGCTTTTTCACCTTTCCGTTCAATCGCATGCTGGGCCAATTTCTGTTCAGCTGATGCGGCTGCCGATGCATTGGCAGCGGCGATGCGGGCGTCCCGGCATTTGACTATAGCCGCATCGCGCGCGGCAGAAATCGCTTTCAATCTGCGGGCCGTTCGCGCAATCGCGGGACCATGGTCGAACATATTCTTGGGCTGCTTGCCGGCTTTACCATCTGGGTGATTTCAAGCGGGGGCTATCTTGGCATCGTCTTGCTGATGGCGATTGAATCCGCGTGCATTCCATTGCCGTCGGAAATCATCATGCCCTTTGCTGGCTATCTGGTGTCGACGGGTCAGTTTAATCTGTATTTGGCGGCGACCGCAGGCGCGATTGGCTGCAATCTCGGGTCGATTCCGGCTTATGAAATCGGCAAGCGCGGCGGTCGCCCGGCATTTTTGCGCTGGGGCAAATATGTGCTGATCGGGCCCGGCGAGATCGACAAGGCGGACCGCTTCTTTGAACGCTATGGCAACAGCGCGGTGCTGATCGGGCGGCTGCTGCCGGTGATCCGGTCGTTCATTGCCTTTCCAGCAGGTGTCGCGCGGATGCCGCTGGCGCGCTTCCATATCTATACCTTTATCGGGTCATGGCCGTGGTGCTTCGGGCTGGCCTATGTCGGGATGGTGCTGGGCGATCAGTGGAATAACAGCCCCTGGATGAAGGCTGCATTCCACAGCGCCGATCTGCTGATCGGCGCTGTGATTGTCGTGACGGCCATCTGGTATATCCGCCACAAGCTGCGCGATTTAAAGCATCACAACTGATCAAGCCGCGCAGCATCGGCGGCCATGCGCTGGTCGCTATTGGTGCGGCGGCCTTTGGTTATTGCCTGATAGCGGGCCAGAATCTCAGAACCTGCGCCGGTTGGGGAGCCCGCCGCAAAGGGCGGCGCGGGATCATATTCAAGCGATAGCTGGACGAGCCGCGCATGATCTTCGCCGCGGATCGCCGCCGTCAGCGCCAGCGCGAAATCAATCCCCGCCGTTACTCCGCCGCCCGTCACGCGGTTGCGATCGAACACGATCCGTTCCTGCACCGGGATCGCCCCAAACCGCGCCAGCATATGGTGGGATGCCCAGTGGGTGGTCGCGCGGTACCCCTGCAGCAATCCCGCTGCGCCCAGGATCAACGATCCGGTGCACACGCTGGTGATCCATGCAGCGCCCGATGCTGCCTGACGGACCCAGTCCAGGGTCGCCGCATCCTCCACAGCATCGGCCGTCCCGAAGCCACCGGGGACGCACAGGATGTCGCAGGCGCGCGCATCAGCGAAACTGGCGGTTGGCAGCAGCGCAAAGCCGGCATCGGTCATCACTGGATCGCGATTGCCCGCGACCAAATCGATCGTGACATTGCCCAGCCGTGACAGCACCTGCGCCGGGCCGGTCAGATCGAGTTGGGTGACATCAGGGAAAAGCAGAAAAGCGATATGGATTGGGGCAAGGTCGGGCATGCAAACCTCCATTGGGTTGAGGGATGCCCAGGCGATGCGGCGTTGATTGGCCTGCGCTCCCCGGTGGTGCTCCACCTGATCGCCAGTTACGCAAGCCGAACGAGTTTACTGACTATTGGGCTGCTGCTCAATCAGTGATTTCGCCAGCCGTCATCGTCAGCACCCGGTCGCACAGCATCAGGCTTTCGGCGCGGTGAGTGACAAACAGGATCGCCGGACGCGGATCGAGTGCACGAAACGCCCCAATAATCGCGGCCTCCGATGGGGCATCAAGCGAGCTGCTTGCCTCGTCCAGAATCAGCAGCGCTGGTTTGCGCAGCAATGCCCGCGCCAGGATCAGCCGTTGCCGTTCGCCGCCCGAGAGCGCGGCACCGCGTTCGCCGACCAGCGTGTCCAGCCCATTGCTCAGCCCCTTGACCAGGCCATAAGCCCCAACCCGATCCAGGGCCGCCCATAACGCATCCTCCGTGGCCGCACCGCCCCAGAGGAGATTGTCGCGCACACTGCCGAAGAACAGAAAAGGCTCTTGCGTCGCATAGGCGATCCGCTCCTGCCAGGCGGCCAGGTGGTGCGCGTCAAGGGACGTGGTACCGATCTGGATGGTCCCTGATTGCGGCACCAGCAACCCGGCGGCGAGATCAAGCAAGCTGGTCTTGCCGCTGCCGGATGCCCCGCAAATGCCGATCATCTCGCCGGCCGCGATCGTGAAGGACCCGCGCTTCACGCCGCCGCCCTGGCGGTGAAGATAGCAGACATCGCGAAAAATTAAGGGGCCCGGCGCCAGCGGCAGCGGCGTTGCCGGTTCGGCGCGCGCTGCCGCCAATGCAGTGCGCATTTCGACAATTGCTTCATAGGCCGGCAACGTGAAGAACAGCTGCGGCAGCGCTTGTTGCAATGATCGGATCGGGCCGGCAACGCGGGTGAAGATGACAATCATTGTGATCAAGATCGCTGGCGACAGGTTGAACAGACCAATCCCAGTCCCGACCAGCACCGTCACCGCGACGGCCGAGGCAACCCCGAACAGCAATTGATCGCGCGCGCGCGCGAGCGAAAACTCACGTTGAAATCCCAGCTGCCGCCGTTGCAGCCGATCGAAAGCGCCCGAGAATTGCGGGCCCATTCCCTGCGCCAGCGCAACCTTCAGGCCGTTCAGCAACTGGTTGATCGCGCCCAGTAGCTCGGCATTGCCGCTGCTGCTAAACTGGCCGAGCGTGCCGATCCGATCGAGCCGGGCAAGCGCCGGCAGCGCGATCGCGGCCAGCAACAGCAGTATCAGAGCGCCAAAGCCCGGTGCCAGCAGCAAGGCCAGGGCGCATTGGACAATCAACAAGGTCAACGCGACGATGATTTGGAAGCATTGGGTGGTTGCCGTCGATACCCGGCCAATCTCCCCGCTCAGCTGGCTGGTGACACCGGCATGGTCGAGCGTCACCAGATCGGACCAGCGCGCCGCGGCCAGTTGATTGACCAGCCGGGTGCGCTGTTCAGCGACGAAGCGGCTCTGCATGTGCCACAGCACCCGGTCGCGCGCGAACAGCACCAGACTGCGCAGGATCATCACCAGCAGAAACACGCCAAGCGCGGTGACCAGCAGCGTCTGGCGATTGCCGCCAATCAGCGAGCTGACCCAGCCCAGCATGGTTTGACCGGCAGGATTGCCACCCTGCCCAAGCACGATGCCGATGATCGGCACAAGTAAGGCAAGCCCCAACCCCTCAAACCCCGCAGCCAGCAGCACGATGCCCAGAGCCAACACCCCGCGCCGCCCGCCGCTGATCAGCAGCGAGCCAAGGAAGCGTCGCAGGGATCGTCCGCGCACCAGCATCATGAGGAGGCCGCGCCTGATCCCGTAACCGCACGGCCTGGCTTGGCTTTTTCGCTGCCCGTGACTAGCGTCGCGCGACAAGGCAGCAGATCGACATGGCAATCGCAAACACGGTGGCGCGCAAGATCGGGACGTTGGCGGCGGTTGGCCCCCGACGTCAGTTGCTGGTTGTCGAGGCGATCGGCCAGCTCATGCGCGCGCGCTTGCTGATCAAGACGCAGGGCTGGACCCGCATCGCCGATACGCTCGGCACGATGATCCCGGCTGATGCCGTGCCAGCGATGCAACCCCCAACCAGCCCCGCCGAAATCACCACCGCGCGGCTGGCGCGGCAGATTGGCTGGGCAGTGGGCGCGGTCGCCCGGTTCATGCCGTTTCGGGCCAAATGTCTTGAACAGGCAATTGCCGTTCACGCTATGCTGAGGGCGCGGGACGTTGGTGCGTTCATTTATTTCGCTGCGTTCCCCAGCGATGGGCGGATTAGCGCACATGCCTGGCTTGATGCCGCCGGGGTGCGGGTGATCGGCTATCCTGTTCCGCGCGACTTTGTGCCGCTTGGGTGTTTCGTCCCGAGCCCCGTATCGCCGCTGTAAATGCCGGTCGGCGGCGCTAGGATGGGCGGCCATCATCGCCGGAGGCCCAGCCGATGCCGACCCATCTGAAGATCGACTTTGTTTCTGATATCTCGTGCCCATGGTGCATTATCGGCCTGCGCGCGCTGGAGGAGGCGTTGGTGCGCACAAGCGATGGTATCGACGCCGCGATCACATTCCAACCCTTTGAACTTAATCCCGATATGCCGGCTGAGGGCCAGAATATCGTCGAGCATGTCGCCCAGAAATATGGATCGACGCCTGAACAATCTGCCGCCAATCGGGCGATGATCCAGGCGCGCGCCGCCGACCTTGGTTTTACCATGACGGGGAATGAGCATAGCCGAATCTATAACAGCTTTGATGCGCATCGGCTGTTGCATTGGGCCGAAGCGAGCGGCCACCAGGCCGCGCTCAAACGCGCGTTGTTCGATGCCTATTTTACCCAGGGCCAGAATATTGGCGATCACGACGTGCTGGTTGCCGCTGCCGTCTTGGCGGGGCTTGATCCGGCGGCGGCGCGTGCCGTGCTGACGTCGGGCCAATTTGCGCAAGAGGTGCGTGCCGCTCAACAGCTTTGGCGCCAGCGGGGAATCACAGCGGTGCCGGCGGTGGTGATTAACGACCAATATTTGATCCTTGGCGGCCAGCCGATCGAGGCGTTTGAAAAGGCATTGCGGGCGATTGCCGCGGAAGCCTGATGAGGCAAAAGCCAGCGTCGATTCAGGGGCTTGATCGGCGCGGTCGGATCGGCCAGCGTAGCACCGGACACGCAGTGAAACGGTCAGGGGAGCGCGCGACGTCATGCAGGATTTGATCTTATTGCATAGCCATTTTGAGCCGCATGTCGGCAGCGACTTCACGGTGGTGGGCGACAATGGCGCCACGCTGCCACTGACGCTGACAGCGGTTGAGCGCGGCCGGGCCTCCGGATATTCGGGCCAGGCACGTGATCCCTTCACGCTGATTTTCCAATCCGCTGTGCCGGATGCCATTCCACAGGGCGGCTATGTTTTTCGGCACGCGGCGATGGGCGAGGTGGAGATTTTCTTTGGGCCCTTCAATTGCAACGACGAAGGCGTGCAATATGCGGCAAGTTTCAATTGAGGCGATCGCAATTGGATTGAGCCTGTCGTTGATCTGTGACGGTGGCGTTCTCCGCCATGCGCTCCATTTCCAGATAGACGCCGGTGTCGCTGACGTCGACAAAACCAAGCCGCTGATACAGGCGTAACGCCGGATTGAATTTTTCCACGAAAATGCCGACGCCAAGGCCGGATTGCGCTGCTGTATCGATCAGCGCGGTGAGAATGGCGGTGCCGATCCCATTGCCGCGCTGCCCCGGCATCAGCGCGATATCAATGATGTGCAGCCGGGTGTCACGGCGTTCCAGATAGAGCCGACCGATCGGCTCGCCGTGATGTTCGATGATATCAAAGGCGCTATCGGGAAAATGCTGCCGATAATGCCGATATTGCGCATCGAATTGCTGGGCCAGAAAGGCGTGCTTGTGGTCATCTGACCAGCTTTGCGCCTGCGCGATTTCCTCTGCCCGGGTCGACGCATAGAGCGCGAAGAGAAAAGGGAGATCAGCATCGCCCTCTGGCCGCAAACCATAGCCCCGAACGCGTAGCGCCGCCGGCAGGGTAAATGCCGACGGCGCGCGATGATCGCCATTCCCCATATTGTTTAGTTGCGCACCGGGAAAACGCCCTCAATGGCAAGGCAGAAGTTCAATGCCAGTGACGGTTGCTGATTGTCATGCGCGCCCGATCCGCCGGTTGGGCCAATCGCTTGCGGTGCCAGCGTCGTCGTGGCGGGCGGAGCCGCGTATAATCTAGCGCCGGCTGAAAAGCCGATATTGGCGGTGCTGGTTGGGGTATTCACGACCTGCGTCGCGGCGTTTGTTGGGGCTTGGCCGTTGACCAGATGATTATGCGCCGGCATTTCCAACGGCGACAAGGTAACCGACGGCGTGCCGGATTGCTCGCCGATCGCGCGTGGCGTCAGGCCGGGGCCATTCCCCCATCCCATTGGCGCATTGGACTGGAAATTGGGAATCCCAAAATTGGTCGTCCCGTTACCCCCATAGCTTGTGCCCAGCACCGCAAAAACGGCGGAATACTGGCTGATCGGCAGGAGTTGCCCCTTACAGAAAACCCAACCCCGGGGGGCAAAGTTGAAGCCGAAGATGCGGATCTCACCGATGAATGGCGATGACATAATCTTGCTCCTGCGTGCTAGTTGCGGCTGGGAAAAACGCCCTGCAGGGCAATGATGAAGCTGACGCACAAGGCCGGCATGAGATTATTGTGCGGCTGGCTAGATCCGGCAGGCAGAACGGCTGCGGGCGCGAGTTGGACCGGTGTCGTCGCTGCACCAGCAGGCACGACGTACATTCTGCCTCCCCCCGTTCCAACGCCCGGCAACACTGTTGGCCCAGGCGTCGACGTGGTTGCTGGGACATTGTAGACGTTGAACGAATGCGAATGCGCCGGAAGATTGTTCGGCAGCAACGTCACCGTCTCCGATCCGGCTCTCTCGCCCATCGTGCGCGGCGACAATGATGGCCCTTGACCCTGCGAGATTGGCAGGCGACCGCGCATATCAGGCAACCCAAATGTTACCTGCCCGTCGCCACCATAGACCGTGCCAATGAGCGAAAAAAGCGCGGAATTCTGTGCAATTGAGATGAGTTGGCCATTGCACATGGCCCAATCTCTTGGCGCGAAATTCCCGCCAAACATGCGAACTTCGCCTAAAAATGGATCAGACATTACGCCCCTCCCTTATCCTGTTGCAGCGGCGATCGATTAATTTCGCGATGGATAAATACCCACTAAAGCAATGCAGTAATTCATTACGAGATACGGCTGCATATTATTATGGGCCGTGCCACCTATATTTGGCGCGATAGTCCCTGCATTAATCGGAAATGGCGTAGCGGGCCCAGCGGCCAGGAAATCAATTGCACCTTGAGCGTCGGTGCCAACGATATTGCCCGATGCCGGATTACTTGAAGCAGGGGCCGATGTCGCCGTGAAACCATGATTATGGCCAGGCATCGTCGTTACAGTCAACGAAACGACTTCGGTGCCGATAGCTGCTCCTAATGTCGGCGTGGGGCTTGCTAATGGGGTTCTCCCACGCATGTCTGGTAAGTTAAATGTCTGGACACCGTTACCCCCAAATTGTGTACCGAGCAGTGAGAACAATGCTTGATACTGTGCAATCTGCATTTGTTGACCAAAACACAACGCCCAACCTTTTGGTGCCCAATCCCAGGGAAGCAATTTTATTTCGCCTATGAACGGATCCATTTGCATTCCCCTCAAATTATCGTTTTACACAAATAATCACGACTCGACGTGTCACGCTCCTTTCAATCACCATAAAAGAATTGGGATAGCTTGCAATATCCTTATCACGGTTGTCAGGCTGCAGGTCCTCACGTTGATTGGCAGCAGGCATTGGCATGAAGCATGTACAAAGTTACATAATTGTAACGAACGGTTTACTGAACACGCCGACCGGATAGCAGGATCAATGCCCAAAACAAAAAAGTGGATCACGATGCCATCTTGTTGCTTGGTAGCGGGCGATGTGGTCGATAAAAATTTGTCAGCGTGTCATATGTTGTAAATGGGCGCTGAAATGCGGTATCATTGGCTTGAAGACGGACAATTCTGTTGATGGAGGAACATATCATGATTGCTCAGCTCGAAGGAACGTTGAAGCGGGAGTGGCAAACGCCGCTCGTGATTGTCTCCGAAATCGAAACGGGCACTCTCGCGGGTACGTCGGTTAGCAATACAGAGAATTTTTTCGATCCCATCACTCAACTCAATGGGGGCAGCTGACGCCCTGATGACTTGGTCGTCTAGTGATTTTGTTGCTCAAACCACCTAATATATTTGGCTATCTGCAGCGCATAGATACCGCGCGCGGGGCGCTCTAATTGGCTGTCCTGCAGTCGCTCCAGCGATAGGTCCTGCTTCAGGTCCGCCAACTCGACATAATCACGCACCGTGCGATGATCGCCAAGGCCGTCCAGCGCCTCCGCAATCTCCCCGATCATACCGTTCACGGTATCGTTGAAGCTCGGATCAAAATATTCCTGGCCCGGCGGCGCCGCGCACAGCGTCGCGGGCAGCACATCGCTCAACGCCAGCCGCGCAAGATGGCGCGCCCGTCCATCGCTGAAATGAAGATGCTCGGGAATCGCCAGGCCGAATTCAACAATCCGTTTGTCCAGCATCGGCCGAGTGAGCACCAGCCCAGCTGCCGCCATTTCGATCGCGAGATTGGGGCGAGCCCAGCATTGGATGATGTCGAGCAGCATCTTGTCCTTGGCCGGTTCATTCTGACGTTCATCGGCCTTTAGCGGGTTGGGCTCTGTTAGCTTCCCCGTTCTGACCATTCTTTCTGTGAGTGTCGGCGCCGCATAGGCAAAGCGCCGCCATGGCGCAGGCTGATATCGCAAATGTCGCCACAGCGCGCGCACCGGGCGCGGGACGATTTGCCGCCGAACGCGGGCGAATTGTGTCCACACCGATTGCTGTCGATGCCGGGCAGCGCCAAAAGCCCCCTTAAAGAAAGGCACCAGGCGGCCCCGCGCCAGCACTGCAGCCAATGCGCGATTGCGTCTTGGGTTGATTGTCTGGTCGCCGCCAAATCCGTCCATCGCCACTCGGCAGCCCTGCGCCGCAAGGCGGCGGCTCAACCCCTGAAGGACGTGGCAGGAAGCAATTGGTGGACGATCATTGGCCAAGCACTGGCTTTCAAAATCGTCAAATGGCGTCTCGGTCGTCCGCACGAACCAGTAATGGTCAAGATGCGGCATGGCATCCTGGCAAGCCTGTGCCTTTGGCCGTGCGTCAAAGCGATGGTCGCTACCCGGCGCGAGGGCGGAGCTGACGGTAACGAGTTTCATGCCTACGGGCAGTGCGTCTCGGCTCAACCCAGCAATGGCGCTGCTGTCAAACCCGCCGCTTAGCATCAGCCCCGGTGGCGCAATCGCGCGGCGGACGCGGCACGCCACAGCCTCGGCGAGCAGCCGCCGATAGGTTTGGACATAATATTCAGGGGTTCGGCCGAGATGCACCGGGTCGGGCGCAATTGACCAAAATCGCCGGGGCGTCGCGCTGCCATCGGCAGCGATTGTCAGCGTCGTCCCGCCGGCAATGCCGCGGATACCGTCAAAAAATGTCTCCCCATTGCCGGGCGCCAGATCCATCCACAGCATCCGTGCGATCATGCTGTCATCTAGCTTGCGGGGGATATCGGCCAGGCTCAGCAATGCCTTGGGTTCAGTGGCAAAGGCGAAAAAACCGTCGCCCTGGTGATAATGGACATAACGCTGGCCCATATGATCGCGACCAAGCACCAGCTTGCGGGCGCGGACGTCCCAGAGTGCAAAGGCGAAATCGCCAAGCAGATGCGCAGCGCACGCCTCGCCCCATTGCCGGTACGCTCGCAGGATCAGCGCGCTATCGGGCAGGGTGGCCAGCGTATCCGGATCGATCGCCAGCTGATCGGCCAGCGAGTCGCGATTGTCGATCCGCGCATCGGCGACCAGCACCAGGGCGGCGTCTCGGTCATAAAGGGGCTGCGCGTCCGCTGCGTCCTCGCGTGTTTCGCGCAGCAGCCCATGGCCAAGGCCAATCGACCCATCGATAAAGCATTCCCGGCCATCGCTGGTGCGGTGCGCCATGGTCGCGCCCATATTGTCTATATCATGTGGATCAACAGGCGCGCCGTTGAACCGCCAAATGCCATAGATTGCGCTCATTGTGGATCGATGGTGATGGCTTCTTGTTCTGCGAGTTTTTCGATAAACGCGGTAACTTCAGTGCCGCAAACTTCTGCGGACACATTGAATTGTTCTAATAGCTGCTCTTTTATTTCTTCCATTGTCATCGGCGTTTCAAGCATCTCCCAAATACAGGCGCCGACGGTATTTAGCCCAAGATAGCGGCCATTTGATACGCTCATCATCACAATCTCATCGCCGACCTTGGCCGAAATCCAGTCTTGCTTTCGGTGAATCATTGGCCGTTCAATCCCCGTGAATCTGCCACTGTTGTCGGTCTGTTTAGCATATACGTGAATCTTTGCATCATCGGCCAATGATCTTGTTCGATTTTGGCGATTTGTGCGGTGCTCAGCTCGTCACGCCAGCCGCCGGCAATGCCTTTTCTGAAAAAGCGTCGGGCGCGCTGGCTGCTTTCGGCAAAGCCATGTTCGGCCTCTTGGTGCTGCAGCTTGTCGATGGCGGCGGCATCAATCGCCCGATCAATCGCGGCCGAGCTCGCCTGCCATCCGACAAAGCCAAGCGCGGCGGCGACCGTCTCATGGGGGGCTGCCGTCAGGTCTTCGTAGCGGATCACATGAACTGGAATGTCGAGTTGATCGATCCAGCTCGCGGCAAAACTGCTCCAGCCAAAGGTTCGGTGCCGCAGCTGCGGCCATTGCGTCGATGGCGTCCCGAAAAAACAATGATCGGCCTGACCCATCGTGGCGATCGCGTGATCCAGTGACACATGGAAATGATGGGCAAATGAACAGGCCACATCGCGGGGATCGCGGACGAACAGCAGCGCGCCGGCGGCCGCGTGCGCGCCACCCATGATTGGCTCCCCGCGACTATTCCGCGCATAGCCATCATGCGTTTTCACGAAACGGACGGGCATGTGTTGCTGATCGTCGCGCTCTGTCGCCCGTTCGGCGAGGTGGGCATAAAGCGCGGGGCGGAGTAGATCGACGGCGTCGTGCCCCAGCAGCGCGCTGCTGATCAGCAGATGATCATCAAACGATCGCCTGGCGCTGGCGATGCCATCCGTGCTGTCAATCGCGTTGATGTCGATCGGCGTTTCGCCACCATGCGCCAGATTGGCGAGGAGGATCCGAAACCAGGTGTTTCCGGATTTGGGATAGGACGCCAGCCAAAAGGTGCGTTTCATGGCGGCCCCGCCAGAGCGATGTCGCGCCAATGCGCTTCAAGCCAATCGATAACCTTTGGCAGGGCATCGAACCGGCGCGGGCGTGTAAGTGTATACACATGGCGGCCAGCCTGAGCGATCGCGGCACTGGCACGAAAATAGGCGACCTGCTGATCAAGCGCGATCGCCAATTCCGGGCGATAGGCCTCAGCAAACAGATATTTTGCGGTATCGGGCAAGCTAAGCTGCGCAATCCCGGCACGATGCGGTGGTCGGTCCTCCGCCAGTATGTATAATGCCCCAAAGGGCAGCGGCGGCCGGGGGGCGTGCGGCGCTGTCAGGTGAAATTTTTCGATTGATGGTCGCAGCGCTGCACCTTGTTGTGCGCCCAGCGCGAGCATGTCGATTGTGTCGGCCCATAGCCTGGGTGCCGCACCATCGCTGGCGATCCAGGGCCGCCCAGCCGGATCAACGGACAGCGCGCAGTGGTCATCGGCAAATTGGCAATAGCCGCGCTTGCCCAGTGCTGCCGTGAGCGTTGATTTGCCCGCCCCTGACGCGCCGGTAAACAAGATCGCGCGACCGCCCAACGCGATCGCGCTGGCGTGGAGCACCACCATGCCGCGTTGGTGCAACAGCATGCCCAGGACGCCACCCCCCGCAAAAGCGGCGATGTCGGCCGGTGTGGCGGTGGGATCTGGGGCATAATGAATCGTCGTGCCAGTGCTGATCAGGAACCGGGCGACGGTGGGGATTTCCAGTACAATTTGCTGGTCATTATACTGCCAGGTCGGGCCGCCCCCATGGGCGCCGTCGATCCGGTCGGGCACCGGGCCCTGCGCAATGACCAGGTCTGGCACCGCACCGGGCGGCGCGGGCGTGTGCCCCGGCAGCAGCAGGTCGCTCGCCACGACCAGCCCGGCGCTGAGATAGAAGTGCTGCGCCAAGCCGTTCGATAGGGTGGGCTTAGCGGGCATCGCCGTCCCGCAGGGCGGCGTGTCGCTGTTCTTCAAGCGCGCGATAGGCGTCAGCGACCAGTGCAGCGGCGGCGATGATCGATGGGCTCGCGCTGTGGCGCTTCTCGGCGGTATCAGGGGTGAAACGCTCATGGGGCGCCTTGGCGTTGCGCGTCGATGCCGCAGTGATGGCCGCCTGGCTGGCGGGATCGGGCAGGATGCCGAAATGCGGCAGGATGCGGCGCACCACCGCATCGGGCAGTTCGCTGTAGTTGACCAGCATCCCCCCGGCCATGGCCGGCTGATCAAGAACCGCCTGGCAGATGGTGGCAAGCACCCGCGCGGCATATTCATCAAGCGACAGCGTGTCTGAATCGGGGATGTCGAATATGGTATCGGGCAGCATCCCAGGCACCGCCTGCATCCCGCGTATCCGGTGATGCGAGACAAGAATGTCGATCGGCTCGCGGTATAGGAAAATCCACGGGGTATCCGGAAAGGCAAGGCGCAGCAGCGGCAGCGCCCGGCTGTGCCAGCTATCGAGCTTGATCACGAATGGGCCCGTTGCGCCGTCGCGATCGGGTCGGCCAAGCGCGCTAGCCATGGCCCGCACCAGCGCGACCGCAGAGTTCATCGGCAAATCGGGATTGGCCTGAATCAGCTGGATAACGCCATCGAGCGGTGGCGGCTCCGACACGATGGTCGCCCCTGGAATCGCCGCCAGCATCTGGGTCACCAATGTCGATCCGCAGCGCGACAGATGGAAGATCAGCCCATTCGGCACGGCCATCTGCGCCGGGGCGGTTTCGGTCAGCGTCGTCAGGGAGGTGCGGACGCGCATCAGCCGGTTCAACGGTCGCTGTCGGGCCTTCCGCAGGGCATCTTCATAAAAGGGCTGGGTCAGCGCTTGTCCGGCGAAATGTGCCCAGTCGACTGCCCAGTCGCCCTGCGCGGGGACGAGCCCAATCGGTCGCCAGCCAGGGCCCGGCCAAGCCGAAGCATTGGCTAAGTGCTGATCGAACCGGTCGAGCCCAAGCGGATCAGGCTGGAGGGTATTGGCGATCATCGTCGCGGGCAAGGCAATATCAAGATGCAGCGCTTCGGCCTGGTTGGCAGCGATAAACTGATCAGGATCCTCAATCATCACCAATCGATGCTGCAACGCTGGATCGGCGAGGATGGCTTGCCGCCACTGTTGGAGGCGGGCGCTGAGATCATCCTGATTGGCGCTATCAATCGTGCGTGATAATGGCATATCAAACATTATTGACCTTAATTGATCGACGTAAATCAAGCTTTGCGCACTTTTACTTCAGGGGTGTTATCGTGATCCCGCTATCGCAACAATCGTCATTCTTGCTGCCGGATCGATTGTTGCTCCCGTTGGCGTTTGATCACGCACAACTCCAGGCCGATCTCACCGTGACTGATGATTTTGGATGGATCGATCATCTGGTCGCGCAGAATTATCAGGGCAGCTGGACGGTCTTGCCGCTCAGACATCGCGCCGGGGCGACGCATCCCGTGATGCAGATCTTTGCTGATCCGACGGCAACCGTTTTTGAAGATACGCCGCTCCTGGCGCGAATGCCTTATGTCCGGTCCGTGCTGGCCGCGTTCGATTGTCCACTGCAATGCGTAAGGCTGATGCGGCTGGCGCCGGGATCGATCATCAAGGAACATTGTGATCATGATCTTGCGGCTGAATGGGGATCAGCGCGGATCCATGTGCCGATCACCACCAACGATCAGGTCGAATTCCTGGTCAATCGGGTGCCGGTGGTGATGGCACCGGGCAGTGCCTGGTATCTCCGCCTGGCCGATCCGCACAGCGTGGCCAATCGCGGCACCAGCGACCGCATCCATCTCGTGATCGATTGCACCGTCAATGCTTGGCTGATGGCACTGCTCGAACAGGCGGCAGGGCAGGGCGCCTAGGCCACGCCGCCCGCCGATCGGGCAGCAAGGCTTGCAAGGCGAAGCGCGTCTGTAGAATAGCCAATGATAACAGCGGATATCGATCAATCCGCCGCCATTTTCTTTTGCGGAAGCGGCGTTTTACCGAAAGGGTCGCTCGATCAGCCAGCGCAGCCCAGTGACGTTGCGCGTCTGGGTTTCGGCCAGGCCGATCGCGAAGGGGCCTGCAAAGGCGGGCTCGGGGCAATAGCTGCCCAGCAGCCGATCCCAGATGCTCAGCATATTGCCGTAATTGGCATCATGCTCGCCGCGCACGATGCTGTGGTGGCGGACATGCATGGTCGGGGTGACAAGGATCGGCAGGATGAGCCGCTCCGCGCGCGGCGGCAGCGCGATATTGGCGTGGTTGAAGATCGCCATCGTCGACAACAACGTCTCGTGGATCACCACCGCGATCAGCGGCGCACCCAGCAGCGCGGCGGCGCCTGCCTTGTAAAATGTCGACAGCAGGATTTCGCCGGGGTGGAAACGCAGCGCCGTCGTGACGTCCAGATCATGGTCATGATGGTGGACCGCGTGGAAGCGCCAGAGCAGCGGCCAGCGATGCATCGCGCGGTGTTGCCCATAAATGGCAAGGTCAAGCAGCAGAATCGCCAATGGAATCGCGATCAGGGACGGCAGGCTGAGCCAGTGGAGCAGCCCGAACTGCGCGCCTTCTGCCCAGCGCGCTGCGCCGGCCGCCGCGAGGATCGGCACCAGCCGCAAGATGATCGTCGGGATGATCAGGCTCAGTCCGCCCAGCGTTGCGTGGCTCAACCAGCGCGACTGCATCGCCGTGCGCCAGCGCCGCGCCGGGTAGCGGCGTTCGAGCAGCGCGAAACCTGCAAAGACCAGCACGAAAATGGCGAAACGAATCAGGCCGATCTGGCTCATTCCGCATCGCTCAGCATGCGGGCGGCAATCGCCACCCGGCCCACCACCGTCGCCGCGCAGACCAGCGCATAGCCATAAGCCAGAACCGGAAACCAGGCAGGGACCAGCGCCGATAGCGCCAGCACGGCAATCGTCTCCGCGCCCTCCGCCAGCCCGCCGAGATAAAAGAAGCTCTTCTTGCCCTGCGCGCTCGTCTCCAGCCCACGTTTGGCGGCGAGTGTTGCGAACCCTAGAAAACTCGTCGCCGCCATCAAGAAACCGCCGAGCAGGCAGGCGGCGGGCAGCGCCCAATCGGCCTGCGCAAAGCCAAAGCCAAGCGGCACGGCGGTGTAAAAGGCATAGTCGCACACGACGTCGAGATACCCGCCCAGATCGGTGCTGCGCGTCTGGCGCGCAACCGGGCCATCAAGCCCGTCGCTGATCCGGCTGACCACAATCAGCGCGAAGCCCAGCCCGAACTGGCCAAAGGCGATCGCAACCCCCGCCGCAATCCCGGCGACCGCGCCCATGATGCTCAGCGCATTGGGCGTCACCCCGGCCCGCGCCAACAGCGCGGCCACGCGGTTGAGCGGCGGATCGATCAGCGGGCGGAGGCGGGCGTCGAACATTGTGTCGCTATAGCGCGCTCAACCGGTGAGCGTGAGCACGCCGATCACGGCCCCCACCATCATCGTGGCCAGATTGCCCGCGAACCAGCTTTTGAAGCCCAGTGCCGCGAATTCGCCCCGTCGCGCCGGGCAAAGCGTCGACAGCGTCGATACCCCCAGCCCAATGCTCGCCAGATTGGCAAAACCGCACAGGGCATAGACGGTGATCAGCTTGCCACGCGGGCTGAACGCGTCCGCGCCGAGTGCCGCCATTTGCTGATAGGCGACATATTCGTTGAGGATCGCCTTGGTCCCCATCAGCGATCCCGCCGTCTGCGCATCGGCCCAGGGCACACCGAGCAGCCACATCAGCGGCGCAAAAATCCATCCAAACAGGCGCTGCAGCGTCAACGGCGCGCCCCAGAGATCGGGCGCGAGGTCAAGGATATTGTCGGTCAATGCAACCAGCGCGAAGACAACGATCAGCACCGCAATGATGGACAGGAACAGCTGCAACCCATCGAGCGTGCCCCGCACCAGCGCATCGACGCTGTTGTCGTATTTCAAATCCTCGTCCGATCGGTCGGCGGGGGTGGCTTCGTCGCCGGGGATCAGCAACCGCGCAACCAGCAGCGTCGCCGGCAGCGAAATCAGAGATGCAGTGATGATATGGCCGAACGCATTATCGACAACGAGCTTCAGCGTCTGGGCATAAAGGACCAGCACCACCCCCGATACGGTCGACATCCCCATCGCCATCACCGCGAAAATCTCTGCACGGCTCATATGAATCAGGTACGCCCGCACGATCAGCGGTGCTTCGACCACACCCAGGAAGACATTGCCGCCCGCGTTGAGCGCAACCGCGCCGCCAATCCCCAGCGTGCGTTCAAGCATCCAGCCCAGCCCTTGAGCGACCCGCTTCAAGATACCCCAATGCCAAAAAAGTGCCGCCAGCGCCGATGTGACGATCACCAGTGGCAAAATCTGGAACGCGATGATCAGCGGTGGTGGCGCGCCCGGCTTGACCGCAAAGGGCAGGTCACCCCCGGCGAGATAGCCGAACATATAGCGCGATCCCTTGTCGGTCGCGGTCTGCAACACCGACAGGCCCTCATTCGCCGCCGCCAGCGCCGCCCAGACTGGCGGGGCCTTGACCAGCACTAGCCCCAGCGCAAACTGCAACGCCACCGCGCCCGCGATCCAGCGCCAGCCGGGCAACGCCCCGCGCCGCTCGCTGACCGCCGCACATAAGGCGATGATGGCGATCAGACCGATCAGGCTGCGCAGATTGGGCAGTAATCCCCAATCCATCAACGGGGCTCCATCATCGAACGGCCATCAAAATGACCAGCTCGCGCCGAACTGGAATTGGCGCGGCGGCCCGGCATTGCGCTGGACAAAGGGCACGCCGCCGCCGAACTGGACCTGGTTGGAGGTGGTCGCCGCGTTGGCGAAGCCCGACAGATTATTGGCGTTGAAGACGTTGAAGATATCCGCCGACAGCGTCAGCCCCTTGTTCAGCAGCGGCACCTGATAGCGAAGCCCCAGATCGACCGTGCGCGACCAGCCGAGCCGACCTGAATTGCGGCCTTCGCCAGGCTGGCGATTGGCGTTGCCGACATATTGCTGGCCGAAGGAGAAACCGCTGCCATTCAAATCCTGCGTCCCGAAAATGCTCGCGTCAGGGACCAGATTGACCGGCTGGCCCGATTGAAACAAGCCCGTCGCGGTAAAGGTAAGGCCTTTAAGCGGATAGAGATAGGCAGTCGCCGAGATCACATGGCTGCGATCATTGACCGAGGGACCATATTCGGCGGCGAAATCATTGCCGTTGGAGGCACGGAAGTTGATGTCGTCGGTGTCGTTCCTCAGCCGTGACAGCGTGTAGCTGACTCGCCCCGCGAACCAGTCGCTGCCCTTTTCCTTGATCAGCTGGACATTCAGCGCCTGATATTCGGACGTGCCGCCGGTTTCGGACACGGTGATCTGCCGCGCCCCACCCGCAACCGGCAAGACCGGGCGGGTCGCATCGGCGGCGGCCTGCGATCGCACCAGTCCCAGACTTTGGGCAAGCGCGATCCGTGCGGCATTGGTCGGCGCCGCCCTGAGCGCAGCGATATTGGCGGGAGTCAGCGCGGCGGCATTGGGGGTGAAGGGCGCAGGAGCATTCAGGTCGCGCAACCGGACGAGATTATAGGACCGGTTGTAGATCAGATCGATCTTGGCGGTGAGGTTTGTTGCCACTTCGCGCTGATAGCCGACCGACAATTGCAGGCTGTAGGGATTGTCATAGCCATTGGGGTTGCGGATGCGGATTTCGTCGCTGGATGTCGTCGCGCGCAAGCCCGCGACGCTCGCGGCGGGCGGGCAGGCAGCCACGGTGGTGCAGGCCGGGTTGACGGTCAGATTGCCGTCAAAAGTCGCCGCGGCGATATTGGTGTTGGCGGGCAGGATGCCGAGCGTCACCAGCCGATTGAGTTGCCCGACAAAAGCCGGGCTCGTTGTCGAACGCTGTAGCGCGTCGGAGATGATCGCATAGGGGATCTTATCGTAATAGAGCCCCACGCCGAAGCGGATCGCCGATTTGGCATCAGGCTGATAGTTCACGGCGAAGCGCGGCGCGACATTGTTGAAATCACCGCCATTGCCGCCCTGTGCCGACAGCGAATCATAATCCCAGCGCAGCCCGAGCGTCGCGGTCAGATTGGGCCGAAGCTGCCATTCATCCTCGACATAAGCGTTCACCTGGCTCTGCCCGGTGCCAAAGGTCGCGGGGCGGATTTCGACGCCGTAATTGGCGACAACCGGGTTGAGCGACAGGATATCCTGCGCGCCCAGGGCAAGCCCGCGCGGGCGCAGCGCATTGAGCTGCGCCTGGGTCAGCTGCACGGTGAAATTGCCATCCGGATTGCCGCCGCCTGCCAGCGCGAAATCGCTGTGCAGGAACTCGCCGCCGATCTTGAGCCGGTGATCGCCGAGATCGAGGGTGAATTTATGTTGGGTCTGGTATGTATTCTCGGTCTCTACAAAGACAAAGCCCGGGTCGCCGACGACCGCGACGGTCAGGCCGGTCGGCCCGAGTGCGGCGACCTGCGGCCCGCCCGCGCGGGCGCGCGCGAAATCCCAATTGAAGCGGCTGAACTGGAAGCTGCCCTGATAGGTCAGCCGGTCGCCGTTATAAACCGCAGTGAGCGCGGCGAGCGTCGATTTGCGCTCCTCGACCGATCCCGCCGAGGGGAAGCTGACGCTACCGCCGCCCAGGCTGCCACCGGGCCGCTCGACAGCGACATCGCCGTAATTGAAGCGCGCGCTGAGCGACCAGTCATCGGTCAGCTGGTGGTCGATCCGGATCGACCCGAGATAAAATTGGTTGGTGCCGCGCACCGCGCCGATGATTCCCAGCGCCGGGGAATCGACGACATTGTCGTTGACGTCACGGGTATATTCCAGCGACGCCGCAAAAAAGGTGCGGTCCTTGGCGATGGGGCCGCTGATCGAACCGCCGCCCTGAATGCGGCTGAAACTGTCGCCAACCGGATTGCCTGACAGGTCGCGGCGGGGAAAGGGGGAGGCGCTGTCAACCGGGCGACCGGGGCGATAAAGCACATAGCCCTCGCCCTTTAATTCATTGCCGCCACCTCTAGAGGTGATGTTGACAATGCCATTGGCGGTACGCCCGAATTCGGCCGAGAAATTGTTGCTGAGTACAGTCACGTCAGCCGCTGCGCTGAGCGGTGTTGGGAATTTTTGTCCGCCCAGGAAATTCTCATTATTGTCGAGGCCGTCGATGAGATAGTTGGTAAACAGGCCATTGGCGCCGTTAATCGAGACCGTTGGCGCCTCGTTGAAGAAGCCAGTTGATGGTACGACATTGGGCAGCCGGATCAGCGCGGAGACGACATCGCGCCCCTCAATCGGCAAGTCGCGCAATTCGCGGGCCGACAATGTGCCGGAGACTTCGGCATTGACGGTGTTGACCCCGGAGGTCGCGCGCGCACCGGTGACGACGATGGCGTCCTGGGTGTCGGCGCGGCGCAAGGTCACGGATTGGGTGAAGTTCGACCGCAGCGACAAGGGCACCGACCCCGTTGCGGGATCGGCATCGGTCAGCCTGACGCTATAGCTGCCGACCGTCGACAAACCGTCCAGCAGCAACTGGCCCTGCGCATCGGTTTTCAGCGTCCGCTCGAAGCCGATTGCCGGGTTCGTGACGACCACTTCGGCATTGGCGGCAGGCGCACCGGTTGCCTCGTCCACCACGGTGACTTTCAGCCCGGCCAGCTGCGCCATTGCCGGGCTTGCCACCACGACAGCCGCGACCATTGCCGCGCCCGCCAAAAACCCCCGATATCGCTTCATCACTTACCCCCATTACGTCAACTATGGTCGTTGTTACCCTAACCGAACCAGCGCAAAAAGCGCACCAGCGTCCGCGTTCGGTCGCTGAACAGGCTGGCGGTATAGGCCGAACTCGCCAGCCTTTTGTTGATTTCGGCATAGCTTGGGTAGGGCGCGATGATGCCGGTCAACTGGCGCAGCCCCAGCTTGGCGGTAATCATCAGCGTCCAGGTCTGGATCAGCTCGCCCGCATTTGGCCCGACGATCGACGCGCCAGCCACCTTGCCCTTGACCAGCACAACCTTGGCCATGCCTTCGGTGCGCTTTTCAGCCTGTGCCCGGTCATTCTCATCGAAGCGCCAGTGCAGAACGCGGACGTCATCGCCATGCGCTGCCCGCGCCGCTGCCTCAGTCAGCCCGACCTGCGCGAGTTCGGGATCGGTAAAGGTCACCCAGGGCAAGGCCGCATAATCAACCTTGGCGGGGATGCGGAACAGCGCGTTTTGGATGACGATTCCGGCTTCATAACCGGCAGTGTGCGTGAATTGCGGGCCTTCGCGGCAATCGCCGATCGCGAAGATGCGCTTATTGCTCGTCCGCCGACGCGGATCGACGACGATGCCCTTGTTGGAATAGGTGACGCCCGCTTTGTCCAGGCCAAGCCCCTCAACCGTCGGCGTGCGGCCGGCAGCGACCAGCAGATGCGATCCTGCGATCACCTGCCCGTCGCCGAGCATGAGCCGGACCTTGCCGCCGTCGTGCGCGACAGCGTTGATCGAGGCCTGTTCGATGATGGCGATGCCTTCATTCGTCAGTGTTTGCCGGACGATCTCAACCAGTTCGGCATCGTCGCGGGGCAATATCGATCCGCGATCGACAATCGTCACCGCAGAGCCAAGCCGCCGATGCGCCTGCGCCATCTCACAGCCAATCGCGCCGCCGCCGATGATGATCAGATGTTCTGGCTGATCGCGTAGGGGAAAGATTGTTTCGTTGGTCAGATATGGCCCGTCCGCCAGGCCCGAAATCGGCGGCACGCCCGCCCGGCTGCCGGTCGCAATCACGAAGCGGCGCGCGCGGATGCGGCGGCCACCCGCCTCAACCGTCTTGCGATCGATGAATTTGCCGCCTGCGCGGATGACGGTGCAGCCCAGCCCTTCAAACCGTTCCTGGCTATCGACTGGGGCGATCGTGGCAATGACGCCCGCGACATGATCCTTCACCGCGCCGAAATCGACGCGGGGCGGATCATACGCAACGCCGAACTTCGCCGCCGCCGCGCCCGCATGCGCGGCCTTGCCCGCCGCCAGCAGCGCCTTTGACGGCACGCAGCCGCTGTTGAGGCAATCGCCGCCCATTTCGTGCGGTTCGAGCAGCGCGACTTTCATGCCCAATTGCGCCGCGCCCGCCGCGACCGAGAGACCACCAGAGCCCGCGCCCAAAATGCACAGGTCGAATTTCTCGATCATGCGACCGGCTCCTTACGGAATTTTTTGTAGATTATGGGGATCAGCGACAGCGCGGCGAGCCCCAGGATCGGCCCGATCACTTCGGGCTTGAGCAGTGCGCCCTTCAGGTTCAGTTCCTGCCCTGCCGCCAGCACCGCGCCCGCGCCCGCGCCGATTGAGGCATAGACAAAGGTACCGGGAATGATGCCAATCGCGGTCGCCAGCACATAATCACGCAGCTTCACCCCGAACAGGGCGGGCACGATATTGACCAGCCAGAACGGCGCAACGGGCAACAGCCGCAGCAACATCAGATAGCTGAACGCATTTTTCTCAAACCCGTCGGCGAGCTTCTCGCCCCAATTGCCGATCCGCTTGCGCAGCGCGTCGCCCGAGGCATTGCGTGCGATCAGGAACACAATCGTCGCCCCCAATGTCGCGCCGATCACCACCAGGCTGCCGCCGACCACGGTGCCGAAAAACAGCCCCGCCGCAATCGTCAGCAAGCTTGCACCGGGGAACGAGATCGCGACCAAAGCGGCATAGATGCCGACCAGCGCCAGCGCCGACCCAATCGGATTGCGCGCCACGAAATCGACCAGGAATTGCCGGTTATCGCGCAGCGCGTCGAGCGTGACATAATGCTGCCCGCCGGCTGCAAAAAAGGCGACGGCAATCACCACCAGGATGATCAACGGCCCAAATCGCTTTAGCATATCAATGCTTCCTTTGTGCAGTGCCGCCCTTATCGAGCTTCGTTGATCGCCCAGTCATAGTCATAGCCGTCGATCGTCGTGCGGCCGGCCAACAACTTACCAGTCTGCGGATCGGCGAAGCGGCGCGCAAAGGCAAGCACGCCCTTTGGCCCACCAAAATCGACGCCATACCAATCAAAGATCTGCGACGCGATCAGCCGCGTTCCCGTCAGCCGAAAGCCGCGCGGATCATTGATATAGCTGCGCGCCGCTGCATCCAGTTCGGCGTCAAGACTGGCGGCTTCATAGGGGTGGAGCACCAGATTGGGGCAGCCGACCGAGGCACAGTTGATCGCGAAATGGGTGCGCGGGTCCTTGAAGATCGGCCGCAAAATGCCGTGTTCAATCTCGTTCAGGCTCAGCTTCATGCCCTTTACCGTGACGACCTTGCGGTCCCAGGGGCCAGTCGGGAACAGGCCATCCTTGATGTTCAGGATCGATTTGGTCGGATAGGAACCCAGCACCACCTCAACCGTCGCGGCATTGTACAGGTTGATCCAATAGGCATGTTGCTGCACGCGCGACAGCCGATCGACATCGACCGCTTCAAACGCGTTGACCGTTGCCGACAGCGACGCCTTGTCCGCTGCGGAGACGCGGCCATAGGCAACCACCGTCCGCCCGCTGGCCAGCCGCCCGCCATAGGTTTTCAAAAAAGCACCCCAGCCGCGATAATCCACCGCTTGCCCCGCGCCGCTTTTTTGCCAGCGCGCGATCAGTTGCGGCTTGGGCGCCGCATCAGCAGCGGGTGCCGCCGCCAGCATCATCGCGGCAAAGCCGGTAAGCGCCAGTTTGATCGTCTTCATGCGGGTTCATCCTTTGCAATGGTGTGGGCCAGAGACTGGCGGCTGGAAACTGGGGGCCGGAAACTGGGGGCAGGAACGGGGATCGATGCACTTTGGATTTACCGGTGCTTGGGCATTTGGAGCGTTTTTGGGGTATAACGCGCTGACTCACGATCTTCAGATACCCCAGAGTCGGCAGCTTGTGGGCGCTTTGCTGTGCCCCATGCGCTCATAGTCGTGACCCCTATTCGCGCCAGGGGCGTGATGCGTTACGGCCAAGCCCGATCTAGACGAAAGACGTCCTGCCGGGTGAGTGATCCAGATGCCAGCGAATAAGCCGATCATGCCGCCATCCCCATGCCGCCACGCCTCCGGCGTGCTGCTCACCACCCTGTTGCTCGCTGCCTGCTCCGCCAGCCCTGATCAGCCGCCCGCCCGCGCCTGCCCAGCGCTGAGCGGCCCGGCGATGGTCACGCTGCCCGGCGGTGATTTCATCATGGGCGCTGATCCCCAATATCCTGAAGAAGGCCCGCCGCGCCGCGTGCATGTCGATGCTTTTCGCATCGATACGCATGAACTGACCAATGCTGACTTTGCCCGCTTCGTGGCGGCAACCGGCTATCGCACCATCGCAGAGCGCACGCCGCCGCCGCTGGCCGGTGCCCCGGCGGAGATGGCCCAGCCCGGATCAGCGGTGTTCACCGTGCCCGATGCGGATGATCCGCGCTGGTGGCGCTGGGTGCCCGGCGCGCAGTGGCGGCACCCCGCTGGCCCAGCGGACTCGATCACGGGGCGGGACCGCGATCCCGTCGTGCAGATCGCCTATGAAGACGCGCAGGCCTATGCGCGCTGGGCGGGCAAGGCACTGCCGAGCGAAGCGCAATGGGAATATGCCGCCCGCGCCGGCCAGCCAGCGCAATCTGCCCTGGCCGAACCGATCGACAGCGGCGGCACCCCTCAGGCCAATTATTATCAGGGCGTGTTCCCGCGCCGCGACCTGGGGATAGACGGCTTCACTGCCCGCGCGCCGGTGGGGTGCTTCAAACCCAATAAGTTCGGGCTGTACGACATGATCGGCAATGTCTGGGAATGGACCAGCGAGCCCGCCGGTGCAGGGGCCGATCGCAGCGGGGGAAGCCATGTCATCAAGGGCGGTTCCTATCTGTGCGCTGGCAATTACTGCGCGCGCTATCGCCCCGCTGCCCGGCAATTCCAGGAAGGCGGGCTGGGCGCAAACCATGTCGGCGTGCGGCTGGTGAGCAAGGTTGGGGCGGGGGGATAGGGATTTTTCTTGCTTGCCGCCAAAGCCTTGCGCAACGTGGCGGCGACGGGGAGCAGAAACATCAGCAAGGCACTCATCAACGAATATCGCGCCGAGCTTGATCGGTTGCGGGCGACCGCCGTCTGCATGATCGAGCGATCATGCCAAGCGGGAGCGCTTGCATGAGTTTGGCTGTCGCACTCGCGCGGACGAAGACCGAAGAGGACGTCAAGGACGCCTACGTAAGGGCGCTCGGCCTGAAGAATGTGTCGAAAGGCCAAGTCGACATCCAGACCGATAGCATATGGTTCGAAGCCAAATACGTTCCCAAATCGGCCGCGGCCATGTTCGCACAACTGCTCTTTTACGTGCGGCAGGCCCATTCGGTGGGCCAGCCGATCCCCGCCTTCCTCGCGGTGGTAGACCGGGAAAAGGCCGCGATCCTCGAAACCGAGCTTGCGCGGCCCGTACTCAACGACCCCGCCATTATGTGGCCCGCATCCGCCTCTGCCGTCGGCAGAGCGTGCATCGCGCAGGTCGCCGCCCATATCGACGGGCACTTTACGCCCTATGATATCGCGACGGACGAAAAGGAGTTCGTCGCCGCCGTCAAAGCCGCGATCAGCGAGGGCCGCATCGTCCGCACGCCAATCACGCGCGATAATCTGCGTCAGGCATTCAACAAATGGGAGGAACTGGTCGGGCGCGAACTCGGCGTGCCCGCAGGACAGGAAGGCGACTATGCCGAGCTGTTCTTCGCCGACATCATGCACGACGAGGTGAGCGACGAGACCGCCATAAACGGTTTGTCCGCGCGGCTGGGGCGCGAGGGGGGAACACCCGTTTTCTACCTAAAGCGTGGCAAGGCCTATGAACGCTTTCAACCGGCAAGCCTGCAAGGCTACCGCAATTTCTGGCGTATTTACGATCGTCCTCCGGCAAAGAAGGACCGGGACTATCTACTCGAACGGCGCGACATGCTGCTGCCGATCGACGAACAGAAGTTCAAGGGCGCATATTACACCCCACCGCATATCGTCGATAAGGCATATGACCTGTTGACCGCGACGCTCGGCGAAGGGTGGCAGGAAAACTACATCATCTGGGATATGTGCTGCGGTGTCGGCAATCTAGAACTGTCGCACAGCAACCCGCGCAACCTGTACATGTCGACGCTCGACCAGCCCGACATCGACAACATTCGCGCGCGCGGGCTGTTTCCCGGCGCGGAGATTTTTCCGTACGATTACCTCAACGACGACGTCACCGATTTCGGCGAGATCGATTACAGCCTGTCGAACAAGGTGCCAATGGCGCTCCGACAGGCGATTGCCGATGGCAAGGCGGGAGTGGAGGGCGCGAAGCCGATCCTGGTGCTGATCAATCCGCCTTACGGCGAGGCAGGCAATTCAATCGGCAACGCTGGCAAGACCGGCATCGCCACGACCCGCATTAGCCATGGCATGAGCGACCTCGGCTACGCGGCGCGGGAAAAATTCGTGCAGTTCCTGCACCGTATTCTCATCGAGCTACCCAACGCAAAGCTAGCGATGTTTAGCACCCTGAAATACGTCAATGCGCCAAACTTCGAGGAATTTCGGAGGCGTTGGGACGCTCGGTATCTCGATGGCTTCATCGTTCACAGCAAGGCATTTGACGACCTGAAAGGCAACTTTCCAGTGGGGTTTCTGATTTGGGATTTGGCGCAGCATCGGCCCACCGAGGTCATCCACACGATCGCCCTCAACAAGGCAGGGGATCAGGTCGGCGAAAAGAGCTTCTTCAACTATCCGAACGACAGGTTGATGGCCGAATGGCTGCCGCGTTCGCGCAAGAACCGGGTAGAGGCAGTCCCGCTCACCAATGCCGTCACGCCGCTGACGAAAACGACCGGCGTTCGCAATCAACACTGGTCGGACGGGGCGATAGCTCATTTCTTCCCAAGGCTGACGTTCCGATCGGGACGCTCAAGAACATCGAACGGCAAAGTGGCCTGAAACTTCGCTAAGGAACTGATATGGCAACCATCTATTATCCGGCAATCATCGAGCGTGGGACTGATGGCTTCGGTGTCTTTTTTCCCGATCTGCCCGGTTGCACCTCCGGAGGCACGACGATTCAGGACGCGGCCCAACAGGCCGAGGAAGCGCTGGACATGCACTTGACCGGGCTGGTCGACGATGGCGAACCTTTCCCCGAACCCTCCGAGATCGACGCGATTGTGGTCGATCCCGATGTCGATGAAGCTGCCCGGCTGCTGGTGCGCGGGGAGCGGCCCGGTCGGTCGGTGCGGGTGCAGGTGTCGATCGATGAAGGGCTGCTCGCCCGGATCGACAAGGTGGCGAAGAATCGATCGGGCTTTCTCGCCGACGCGGCGCGCACCGCCTTGGCCGCGCGCAACGGATAACCCAATTCGAACGCCCCTCTCGCGGAAGGGCTCAAGGCCGCCTGATCCGTAATCTTTCGAAAATGGGTTCACGCGGAGACGCGGAGAAGGCGCGTGCGTTGCCCGGTCACCTGGTGAAGCCAACCCGAGTCTTTGGCCGGCAAAATCGATCAACCCTTGTGCTGACGCATGACCGTCCCCCCAGGCGCACCCTCTCCGCGTCTCCGCGCCTCCGCGCGACCCCAAATCGACGCCAGCCCCAAGCGGACCGCTTGACCCGATGCCCCTCAACCCTCGATATTTTCAAAGGCGAAGACTGGGTTCGCGCAGAGGCGCAGAGACGCAGAGGGGTTGCGCGCGTTGCCCGGTCACCCGGCGAAGCCGACCCGAGTCTTTGGCTGGCAAAATCGATCAACCCTTGTGCTGACGCATGACCGCCCCCCAGGCGCACCCCCTCCGCGTCTCTGCGCCTCCGCGCGACCCCAATTCGACGCCAGCCAAATCAGCCGCCCCGCTGTAAAGCCATAGCATGGCCCCAATTGCGGGGTCACCAATGCCTTGATCCGCCCCGCTTCCCTTTTCACCCACCTTCGGCTATGCGCCGCGCTTCACGAAATCCGTATCCGTTTTCCCAGAGGTTTGTTTGGCAAAAGAAGAACTGCTCGAAATGCGCGGCCAGGTGGTGGAGCTTTTGCCCAACGCCATGTTCCGCGTGAAGCTTGAAAATGATCACGAAATCCTTGGCCACACCGCCGGCAAGATGCGCAAGAACCGCATCCGCGTGCTGGTGGGGGATGAGGTGCTGGTCGAGCTGACCCCTTATGACCTGACCAAGGGGCGGATCACTTACCGCTTTAAGTGACGTGACGGGTATTTCTGCTTCCGGGCCAGCTTCCCGGCCAGCCCTCGTTCTGGCCTCGTCGAGCCCGCGCCGCCTGTCGCTGCTCGCGCAGATCGGCATTGTGCCGCACCGCATCGCCGTGCCCGATATCGATGAGGGCGAGCGCCCCGCTGAGCTGCCGCGCCCCTATGTGCTGCGTATCGCCACCGAAAAGGCGCTGGCGGTGCCGCGCGCAGCGGGGGAGGTTGTGCTGGCGGGGGACACCACCGTCGCGGTCGGCCGGCGGATCCTCGCCAAGCCCGTTGACGAGGCTGATTTGCGGCGGATGCTTGGGCTGCTCTCCGGGCGACGGCATCATTGTTTTTCCGCGGTGTGCGTCGTCAGCGATGACGGCAAACCGCGCACCCGCGTGTCCGACACGATCGTCACCTTCAAACGGCTGAGCGCCGCCGAAATCGATTGGTATGTCGCCAGTGGCGAGGGGATGGGCAAGGCCGGTGGCTATGCGATTCAGGGCGGCGCGGAGGGGTTTGTGCGCTTCCTGTCGGGCAGCTATTCGGGCGTGGTTGGCTTGCCCTTGTTCGAAACCCGCGCGCTGTTGGAAGGTGCCGGGGTGTTGGCCTTCCCTGTCCCGTGATCACGCCCCCCCGTTCCGTTCACCCTGAGCGCAGTCGAAGGGCACGCGCAACGCTTGGGCCCTTCGACTGCGCTCAGGCCAGGCTTCGACTTCGGCCATATTGGCCGAAGTTTATCCTGAGCGCCTGCCTTGCAGGCAGTCGAAGGGCTCAGCCCGAACGGGGTGGGTGACGGCTTGTATGGCAAGGCGCGGCAATGGCTGAATGGCTCTACGAAGCCGGGATTGGCGAGGCGCGCGCCGCGTTGGTCGATGGCGGGCGGATCATCAAGGCACGGATTGCGCTCGACGGTACGTTGCGGGTCGGCACGGTGGCCGAGGCGCGGCTGGTGGAGCAATTGCCCGGGCGGCAGGGGCGCGTGGCGCTGATCGACGGCAGCGGTGAAGCCTTGCTGGGCGCGGTGCCGCCGGGGGTAAGCGTCGGGCGGACCTTGCTGGTGACGCTGGTGCGCGAAGTCATTCCCGAACCCGGCCGCGCCAAATTGGCGCGCGCGGTGGTGGCGGTTGAGGGCGCGGTGGCGGCGATTGGTCCTGATCTGCTCGAACGGCTCGGCGAAACCGGCATCGCGGTGCGCCACTGCCGCGCGCATGAGGGCGATGCGCTGGAGGAAGCGGGCTGGTCCGAAGTGCTGGAGGAAGCCGTGCAGGGCGAAATCGCCTTTCCCGGCGGCGTGCTGCGGATGAGCCCGACACCCGCGATGACCTTGTTCGATGTCGATGGCAGCGGGCCGCTGGACAGCCTTGCCGTCGCCGCTGCCACCGCCGTGGGACAGGCGGTGATTCGCCTCGGCATTGGCGGCTCGATTGGCGTCGATTTCCCCAGCGTCCAGGGCAAGGCCGCACGCCAGGCGGTGGCCGCCGCGATTGATGCCGCGCTGCCGCCTGCACTGGCCGGCCCGTTTGAACGTACCGCGCTCAACGGCTTTGGTTTTCTGCAGCTCGTCCGCCCGCGGCCGCGCGCGTCGTTACCGGAGTTGCTTCGTGCCGATCCGGTTGGCGCTGCCGCTCGCGCCGCGCTGCGCCAGATCGAACGCAGTCCACCGGGCGGGACCCGCGCGCACCGATTGCCGCCTGCTGTGCGCGCGCGGATCGAGTCGCGGCCCGATTGGGGCGCCGAGCTTAGCCGCCGCGTCGGTGGCACCGTTATGTTGGAGGATTAGAGCCTGATGACGTTAGGTCGCTTCAAAATTATACCCGTTCGGCCCCGGATCAGGTCCGGGGGAAGTCGAAGCCCACGCGCTACACATGCCCTTCGACTTCGCTCAGGGCGAACGGGGTTTGTGTTGGTCCAATCCAAAGTCATCAGACTCTAAATGGCCAAGGCCGGCACCTGCCCGATTTGCGGCAAGCCAACGATGCTTGCGCACAAGCCCTTTTGCAGCCGTGGCTGTGTCGATCGCGATCTGCTGCAATGGCTGGGGGAGGGGTATCGGCTCCCCGCCGGAATGACTAAGAGGCCGCCTTCCCGGTGTTGATCGGGTTCCCGGCCCGGGTAGCTCAGTTGGTAGAGCATGCGACTGAAAATCGCAGTGTCGGCGGTTCGATCCCGTCCCCGGGCACCATTTCCCACCTCGTCCCCCCACCGCCTCCCGGGCCCGGCGCGCGCTTAGTCCCCGCCGGTAATGCTGTCGACTGACGGCAACGATACCCCCGCGGTGCCGCCGCCCTTGGCCTCCCACCAGAATGGCGCGCGGGTGCGGTTGCCCGTGACCTGCTCGTTGAGCGTCGCCGAATCATAAAGCCGCCCGCCGAGCATCACCTTGGATATCTTTTCGCTGTTGCGGATATCGATAGTGGGGTCGGCATCCAGCACCACCAGATCGGCGAGCTTGCCCACCTCCAGCGATCCAATGTCCTTTTGCATGCCAAGCGAGGTTGCCGGCATGATCGTGCCAGCGCGCAATGCCTCCACCGGGCTCCAGCCGCCGCGCACAAATGACCATAGCTCCCAATGCGATCCAAGCCCCGATTGCTGGCCATGTGCGCCGATCGATACCTGCACGCCCTTGTCAGCGAGCTTCTTGGCTTCGCGTGCCGACGCCCCATCGACATAATCCTCGTCGGGCGCGATCGAGCGGCGGACATTTTGCGCGGCGAGCAGCGCGGGCGGGGCGTATTTGGTCAGCAAGGGGTGCTTCCACACATCGGTATGCGCGCGCCAATAGGGATCGCCGGCCGGCCCGCCATAAGTGACGACCAAGGTGGGCGTGTAGTTGGTCTTGGTCTGCGACCACAGGCTGACGACATCGTCATAGAAGCGATCGAGCGGGACATTATGTTCGACGGTCGCGTTGCCGTCCTGGATCAACGACATGTCCATTGTGAACAGCGATCCGCCCTCTGGCACCACCTCCATTTGCTCGGCTTGCCCCGCCGCAACGACCATCTGGCGCTGCTCGCGACGCGGTTGATTATAGTTTTTAACCGAATGCGCGCCCTGCGCCTTCAGCCGCCGGACATGGGCGAGCGCGTCTTCATAACTGTTGATTTCAGCATAAACATCGGCCTGCTTGGCGCCGTAGATGATCTCGCCGGTGGAAAAGGTGCGCGGGGCGATAATCAGCCCGGTCCGCTGCATTTCCGCTGCGACAAAGATCTGCTGTGGCCGTGCCGAGGGATCATGAATCGTCGTGGTGCCAAAGGCCAGGTTGGCCATCGCCGACCAGTTTTGCTGTGGGATCAGGCTGTCTTCGCTTTGCGGTCCATGCGCATGGGCATCGACCAGCCCGGGGATGATCGTCTTGCCAGCCAGATCGACCGTCTTGGCGCCTGCCGGTATCGACACCGACGCGCGCGGGCCGATCGCGACGATCCGGTCGCCAGTGATGAGAATCACGCCGTCATCAATGATCCCCCCTTTGGCATCGGCCATCGTCACGATCCGCGCGCCGGTGAGCGCCACCGTGCCGGTCGGCTTGTCGGCAGGCACCGTCATGGACAGCGACAGCCCGGTCTTGGGCGCGGCAAATTTG
Organism: Sphingomonas sp. 28-62-20; assembly: GCF_002281505.1. Lineage (NCBI taxonomy): Bacteria > Pseudomonadati > Pseudomonadota > Alphaproteobacteria > Sphingomonadales > Sphingomonadaceae > Sphingomonas > Sphingomonas sp. 28-62-20. The sequence goes on along the minus strand of NZ_NCGH01000017.1, from coordinate 31,468 downwards.
GGCGCATCCTTGTCAGCGGGCGCGGTGGCGAACAGCGCGTCTGTCTGTGCCGTAAACAGCGTCGGCCCCAGGCTCCAATGCAGCGCTGCACCGTCCTTTGACCAGTTGATGAAATCAGCGCCGCCGCCGCTGACGCGAGTCACCGGCAGCGGACCGCCTTTCTGATCGATCGACACATCCTGCGTCCCCGGCAGCAGCGGCATCACAAAGGCTTCGAAATTCTGTCGGAAGGCAACAAAGCGGCCATCGGGCGAGACCTGATAGTCATTGACCAGATCGCCGGTGCCATGGACTCGCTTTGCCTGGCCGTTCAGGTCGGTGCTGATCAGCTGGCGCTTGCCCTTGTCCGACCCAATCATGAAGACACGGTCATTGTCGCTGCCGAATTGCGGTTCGGACCCGTCGGTCGAGATGCGGGTCTGCTTTCCACCGCTGCTGGCAATGCGGTACACGCCCGGATTTTCGGACCAGCGTGACGAAGTCAGCTCGCCGCCCTGGCCGCGTTCAAAGACGATCATCTTGCCGTCAGGCGAAAAGCGCGGGTTGAGGTAATGGCCCGGATCAGCCGTGACCGTTTTTGTCGCCCCACCCGTGGCCGCGGCGGTGCGGACATGGCCGAGCCCGGCATCAGTCCAGCCGACAAAGACGATCGATCGGCCATCGCGCGACCAGCTTGGCCACAGCTCCATCCCGGCTTCATCGCTCTTGACCAGCCGACGCGCGGTGCCGCCCGATGCTGGCTTGATCCACAGTTTGCCGAGTGTTTCAAACACGACCTGATTGCCATCGGGCGAAACGCTCGCCCAGCGGGGCATCGTCGTCGTGACGGTGGCAGGGGCGACTTCAATCTGCGGATGGACCGCGTCGATCACGACGCGGGTGTCGTCGATTTTGAAGGGGATGTCTGCCGCCGCGCCGCCCGCTGCATCAACGCGCTTGATCTTGCCGCCCGCCCAGAACACCAGGCTGGCGCTGTCGGGGGTCCATGCCATGTTGGGATAGACGCCGGTGACCGCCCAGGTTTCCTGCACATCCTGGTCGAGCGCGTCATAGATTTTGCGCTCCTCGCCTGAGGCCAGGTCCTTGACATAGAGCTTCGACTTGGTCCGCTCGCGGCGGACAAAGGCGATCTTCTTGCCGTCGGGCGATGGCGTTGGCCGCACCGATCCGCCGACGCCCGAGACAACCGTCGTCACTTCGCCGGTATCAAAATCATAGCGTTCGATGTCGAACAGGTCAGTGTTCGAATCCTGCGCATAAATGAAGATCGGGCCGGGCGTGACGTTGCGGGTGTAGTAAAGGCTCTTGCCGTCGGGGGCGTAGATTGGTTCGCCCAGTTCCTTTTGCAGCTGCTCGCTGGCGCGCTTGACGAGCTGGACACCGCCGCCGCCCGAGACGTGGTAGATCCAGACTTCGCCGGTGCCGAGCGAACGCTGGGTGGTGAAGTGCTTTTTCGCGATGATGAAGCGACCGTCTGGGCTCCAGCTCGGCTGGTTGAGCAGGCGGAAATCTTCCTTGGTCAACTGGCGCTTGTCGCTGCCATCGACATTCATGATCCAGATATTGTCGCCGCCGCCCCGATCCGAGGTGAAAGCGATCCGCTTGCCATCGGGGGAGAAACGCGGCTGGTGTTCGAATGTCAGCCCCTCGGCAATCCGCGTCGGCGTCCCGCCGCTGATCGGCATGGTGTAGATGTCACCGAGCAGGTCGAAGGCGATCATCTTGCCGTCGCGTGACACGTCGACATTCATCCAGCTGCCATTGTCGACCGCGATGGGCACTTGGCGGGTTTTCAATCCGGTGGGGGCGTTGACATCCCATTTGGCGGGCTTGGCATCGGCTTTCTTGTCACCAGCCGCTGGGGTTGCCGCTGCGGGGGTTTGCGCCTGCGCCTGGGCCAGCATGGGCACCAATAGCGTGGCGATAATTGCGCCAGAAACCGCCCCGAACCGATATGTCATTCGTCTCTCCACCGTATCTTCTCCCGGTGGTCTAAGCAGGAATAGGCCGCAGGTCACCGGAGAATCTAGCAGGCGGTAGCGCAATCGCGGTGCTCAGGTAGAATCACTGCCCATATTGCTGATGAGCATGCGGATGATGGGATTGGGGAAGCGCCGGTCGGTGGTGATCGCGAAGAATGTCTCGGTTATGCCGGGCAGCGCATCGGCCTCCACGAGCATGCCCGAGGCCAATTCATCGCGCACCGCAATGGGTGGCAGGACGGCCAGGGCAAAGCCTTCGCGGACCAGCAAGCGCATCATCGCTATATCATCGACCTCAGCCGCAATCTGTGGCCGGATATCAAGACGATCAACCAAGGCGTTGAAGCTGGTCCGCAGGGTGCTGCCCAATGTCGGCAGGATAACCGGGTGCCGGTCAAGCAAGGCAGCTACCGATCGCGTCTTTCCTACCAATTGCGGCGTGCCGATCAGGCTGACCGGTTGTTCGGAAAGGCTGTGAGCAATGTACTGCGTTAAAGCGTCGGTGGGGGGTGGCTGATTGGTCAGCACGACATCCAGCGCGAGCGATTGCAGACCGAGGAGCAATTCGGCGGGGCTGCCGGACCGCAGGATGACTTCGATATCATGGCGGCCCAGCAAGGGTTTGAGAAAGCCGATCTGGAAGTTGCGCGACAGCGTGGCCAGCGCGCCGATCCGCACGGCCTGGCGCGCGGCACCGGTTTCGCGCAGCGTGCCGATCAGCTCGTCCCCTGTCGCAAAGATCGCGTCGGCATGATCAAGCGCGATTCGCCCTGCCTCGGTCAAATGCAGCTGACGGCCTCGCCGTTCGAACAATGGATGGCCGAGCCGATCCTCCAATTTGCGAATTTGTACCGATAGCGCGGATTGCGAGACGTTTAACCGTTCAGCGGTGCGCGTGAGGTTGCCGTCCTGCGCAACCGCCCAAAAATAGCGCAAATGGTTGTAATTGAAGTCGGCCATATCGTTCCTTTAAAGCGAACGATATGGCACAAACAATGAATTTTTCGCAGGCATCCGCTTTCGCTAGCGACGTTGTGACGCCTTAGGGCGAACCAACGGGGAAAGACTGTGTCACTCAACTTGATCGTTTTTGCAGCGCCATGTGCGGTGCTGGTGGCTGCTCTTGTCGGCTTTGTGGGGCCCAAGCGGCCTGCTTCCGGCCAGTTGATGCTCATCGAAGCGCTGTCGATCCTGGCGGTTGTCATCGCGCTGCTCTCGGCAGGTTTGCTGGTGATGAGCGGTCCGGCGACGGCGTTGCTCGTCGGCACGCCGGATATCGGCCTGTCGGCGCGGATCGACATTGTCAGCATGGTGATGCTGCTTCTCGTGTCCTTCATTGGCTGGATCGTGGTGCGCTATGCCGCCGTCTATCTGGACGGCGAGGCGCGGCATGGGGCCTTCATGGCCTGGCTCAGCGCCACGCTGGCAATGGTGATGCTGCTGGTGACGGCTGGCAGCCTTGCGCAGCTCCTTCTTGCCTGGGTTGCCACCAGCCTGTGCCTGCACCGCTTGCTGCTTTTCTATCCCGAACGCGTGGCGGCACAGCGCGCCGCGCGCAAGAAATTCGTGACGGCGCGGCTGGGCGATGTCGCGCTGGTGGGGGCAGCGACGCTGCTCGCGATCAGCTATGGCACCACCGATATTGCCGCCATCCTGAATGCCGCGCGCGCTGGCGATGGCGGCACCGGGCCGGTTGTGGCGGCGGGGCTGCTCGCTGTCGCGGCCTTGCTCAAATCAGCGCAATTCCCGCTGCACGGCTGGCTCACCGAAGTGATGGAGGCCCCAACCCCCGTCTCTGCGTTGCTGCATGCCGGCGTCATCAACGCCGGTGGTTTCGTGTTGATCCGCTTTGCCGATGTGATGCTGCTGGCACCGGGCGTGCTCGCCGTGCTGGTGATGATCGGCGGGTTTACTGCGTTGTTCGCTGGGCTGGTGATGCTGACCCAACCGGCGGTGAAGACGTCGCTGGCATGGTCGACCGTCGCACAAATGGGCTTCATGATCATGCAATGCGGGCTTGCGCTGTTCCCGCTGGCCTTGCTCCACATCGTCGCGCACTCGCTGTACAAGGCGCATTCGTTTCTGGCGTCGGGCGGTGCGGTTGATCGGATCGCCGCGTTTCGCAGGCCGGGGCCGGTGGCAATCCCCAGTGCCAAGGCGGTCGGCCGCGCCTTTCTCGCCGCGCTGGCGACCTATGCCGTGATCGGGTTGGCGTTTGATGACGGGGCCCGCTCGCCGCAATCGACCGCGCTCGGCGCCATCCTGATTTTCGGTGTTGCCTATTTGCTGGCGCAGGGGCTGGCGGACGCTGCCCCACGCGCCCTGACTCAGCGCATGGCGGTCTATGCGCTAGCGGCTTCGTTTGGCTATTTCACGCTTCACGCCCTGGCGACCTGGCTGACTGCAGGCACGCTGCCGGCCACGCCTGCGCCGGGCCCGCTGGAATGGGCGCTGATCATCCTGGCGGTGCTGAGCTTCGGGGGCGTCGCCATTGCCCAGGCGATGTTTCCGCTCTGGGCTTATCACCCGGCAGCAGCGGGGCTCCGCGTCCACCTCGCCAATGGCCTTTATGCCAACGCCCTGTTTGATCGCTTGCTTGGCGGCTGGGCACTGCGGCGACAGCGCTGATCAAACCGGCAACGTCCTTTTCGGAGAGCATTATCATGTCTGTAAAGCCTGACGACGCCGTGCTTGCGGCGCAATCGCTGATCGCGGCTGCCAAATCTGCAGCGCTGGCGATCCCGCCGGTCTGGCCCTTGGCCTCCAGCGTTGCGGTGAACCCCTATCTCGGCCAGGCCGAGCTTGGCCTTGCCGATACCGCCGCGCTGCTGGCGCGGGTATCGGGGGCAGCCGTGACGATGCCGCGCGATTGGTATCGGGAGCGCATCGCCAATGGCACCGTGACGGATGCGGATCTGGATGCTGCCTGGAAGGCGGCAAGCCCGTCGCGCCGGCCAGCTTCAGCCGCGATTCTGAAGTCCGCTGCGCTTCAGTCGGCGGACGAGCCCGTCGCATTGCCGACCGTCGCCGATTTGGCTGCCGAGGCTTCAGGAATCGATTGGGCGGGGGTGATTGCCGAGCGCTTCGGGGCATGGTGCGGCGGCTTTTTTGACGAAGGTCAGGCGTTATGGGCGGCACCCCATGGCAAAAGTGCCTTTGCCGCGTGGCAGGCGGTAGCAACGCATGATCTGACGCCAGAGATTGTCGGTCTGCGCGGCTTTGCAGCGTTCGTCGCTGATGCGCCGGAAAGCGCTGCGGTGGCAATCGCGCGGTCAGTGACGCGGCTGGGCCTGACACCGGCAGCACTGCAAACCTATTTCCACCGCTTGCTGATCAGCCTGGGGGGCTGGGCGCACTATGCGCGGTTCCAGCTCTGGCAGGCTGAACTTGCCGGGCGCGGCGACGACACGATCACGGATCTGCTGGCGATCCGCCTGCTTTGGGAGGAGGCGCTGTTCGGGCAGTATGCGGCGCAGATCGGCGCAGCTTGGGCAGAGACGATCGCGGCGCATGCGCGGCCCATCGACCCAAGCGAGGCGCAGATTATCGATGCGATCCTGCAGGAAGCCTGCGAGCGAGCGGCGCAGCGCGATCTCGCGCAGACGCTCGCCAGGGTGCAGGCCAGTGCTGGCACCCGAGCGCCGGTGCTGCAGGCCGCTTTTTGCATTGATGTCCGGTCAGAAGTCTATCGCCGCGCGCTGGAATCGATCGATCCGCGTATTCAAACGCTTGGCTTTGCCGGTTTCTTTGGCTTGACGGCGTCGCACCGGCGCTTTGGTTCGGATGTTGCAGAACACCGGCTTCCGGTACTGCTCAATCCTGGGCTGAGCTCGCGTTCAGGCGATCATGCTGATGAGTCGGCTGATCTCACGCTGCGCTACCGCCAGCGCGCGACGCGGGCCTGGGGCCGGTTCAAGCTGGCGGCGGTATCGTCCTTCGCGTTTGTTGAAGCGACCGGGCCTGTCTATATCGCCAAGCTCGTGCGCGATGCGCTGGGCTGGCATAGCAATGACGTGCCCAATGATCCGGCCCCCTTTCCAGATCCCGCCATCGATCTGCCAACGCGGATCGGCATGGCCAATTCGATCCTGCGAGCGATGTCGCTGACCGACAATTTTGCGCCGCTGGTGCTGCTGGTCGGTCACGGGGCCAATGTCGTCAATAATCCGCACGCCAGCGGGCTGCATTGTGGCGCCTGTGGGGGGTATTCGGGCGAGGTCAACGCCCGGTTGCTTGCAGCCTTGCTCAACGCGCCAGAAGTTCGTGACGGCTTGGCGCAAGCGGGGATCGCCATCCCGACGGAGACCATGTTCGTCGGTGCGCTGCACGACACGACCACCGATACTGTGTTCCTGTATAGTCAGGATCATCCATCACTGAAGCATAACGTCGATCTGACGCGCGCGGAAGTCTGGCTGTCAGCTGCCGGGGTGATTGCCCGCACCGAACGGGCGCTGCGGCTGCCACGGGCAAGCGGTGAAGCGAGTATCGCGCAGCGCAGCCGCGATTGGGCCGAAACCCGCCCTGAATGGGCGCTGGCCGGGTGCAAGACGTTCATCGCCGCGCCGCGCCAACGCACTTTGGGCAAAAGCCTCGGGGGCCGCGCCTTCCTGCATGATTATGACTGGCGGCAGGACAAGGGCTTTGGCGTGCTCGAACTGATCATGGCCGCACCGGTCGTTGTCGCGAGCTGGATCAGCCTGCAATATTATGGATCGGCGGTTGCGCCTGATCTGTTCGGCGGCGGTAACAAACTGTTGCATAATGTCATTGGCGGCATTGGCGTTGTCGAAGGCAATGGCGGGGCGTTGCGGGCTGGCCTGCCCTGGCAATCGGTGCATAACGGCGAAAGGCTGATGCATGAACCCCTGCGGCTAAGCGTGTGCATTGAAGCGCCGCGCGAGGCGATGGCCGATATCCTCGACCGTCACCCTGGCGTGCGTGCGCTGTTTGACAATCGCTGGCTGCACCTTTTTGCGCTTGATGACGAAGGGCGGATGGCCTGGCGCTATAGCGGGGATCGTGGCTGGGAATCGGTCAGTACCGTCAGCGGGTCAGATATGGCCGTCGACCTCGCCGCCTGACCGATGGGAGCCGATTCAGCCGTCGCTGCCGACCTGGCCTGTTGCGATTGGTGCAACCCGTGACAGCGCGGGAAGTGGTCGCGCGCCAGGAACCCGAGATCGCGCTGGCAGCGGCCGAAGCGCGCATCGCCTGGATTCTGGATCACCCGCATATGAGCGGCTGGCTGAAGACGGTCCTGCGATCGACCGCAGGGTGCGATCCGATCGCGCTGCAGAATGATTTGGATATGTTGCGGCATCTGATCATGCCGCGCGTCGCCGCGCAGATCGAGATTCAGGTTGCGGCGGCATCGATAGGCTAATCCCCGCCGTTGCGGCTGTTTGCCCGCTACGCGCGCGGGCCCTGCGTCTTGATGTTCAACTGACCCGCAAGGCCGGCCTCGCGGTGTACAGAGATCGCCTGATATTCCGGATTAGCCACCATTTGCTGAAAAGCGGCGAGCGAGGGATATTCGGCGAGCGCGACCATATCCCATAGCTCCTCAACGTCGCCCAGCATCAGCCCAGTCACCCGCCCCGCATAACCCGGCACACCACCAACCGCTTCGATATGGGCCCGCACGGCCATGCCATAGCGCATATAGGCCTCAAAACCGCTGAGATGCGCGTCACGGCCGTCAGCATAATCGGCCTTTGGCTTGAACTTCAGCAGGTTGATCATCGTGAACGGGCCATTTTCCGCCGCACCGAAGAACGCAGCGGCCTGCTCGGGTGAGGGGATGACGGCGTTGATGACCTGCATGGATGGCTCCTTGGCTGCCTCTATTGGCAGTTAAAGTGCCATTATATGCCTAAATCGTCAATCCGATCCTTCAGCCAACGGGATCGGCGCCATCACCGCGATATTTGATCTCCAGGAACCGCCCGCGCGTGGCGAGGTGATCAAGGTCACCTTCCGCCAATTGCGTTGTCATTTCGCCGATTTCATTTTCGATCAGCCGAAGCCCGTCGAGCAGCTGGGCATCGGGCGTCTTGCCATTGCGTTCGACGCGACGCAGCTCGGGTGGGACTCGCGTATAGCCCTTGATGAACTCCGGCAGCTGCTCGCCGACCAGTTTGCGGACCTCGGCGGCGGCGGGTTCGTCCTCGCCAAGCATGGCGAGTTGTGGGCCCAGCGTGTCCAGCCGAAGCCCGATCTGATCGATCAGCGTGATGGCGGGGGCCGGCAATGCAGGCCGCTGGGTATCCAGCCACCGTTCGGTTTGTTGGGGCAGTGCTTTAAGCGACACCTCGCGCAGTTTTTCAGGCGTTGGCAGCGGGGTGGCAGGGAAAACCGCAAGCGCAACCGTCGTGGCCATCATCAGCCCCATCACCGCCACCGCGCCAAGCAGCCCGATCGGGCCGATCGCCAGCGCAAAGATGATCGTCGCCAGCAGGATTGCCCCGTCAGCGATCGCAATACGAGCGACGCGCGTGCCGATATCGTTGGGACCATGGCGCCGCCGTTCGCTTCGCCGGGAACGCGCATCGACGCGGTTGATCAATTCCGCCGATCGCGCGATCTGACGGTCGATATCGGTCATTTCACACCGACTCCAGCTTGAACGCGTCGGTCGCCGGGCCGCTCAGCGAAGCCTGGGCCTGGCCCTCGGCGCGGGCGATATAGCCCTTTGATTTTTCGACCTCGACGCCGAGCGACGTCACCGTCGTTTTCATGCTGTCGAGCGCCTTCAGCTTGAAGCTGTCGATCGCGTCCATTGTGTCATAAATATTCTGGAAGGCGCGCTGCAGCGTTTCCAGCGGGATCGTCGAGGCCGCCGCTTGTTCATGGATCGTCGCGGTTTGGCTTTTGAGCAGCTTGCCGGTTGAATCGATGATGTTGGCGGTGGTGCTGTTGAGCGAAGTGATCTGTTCGAGCACCAGCCGCTGGTTGGTCAGCGCCTGCGCCACCGTTACTGCGGTGCGCAGCGCGGCCACCGTGGTGGTGCTGGCGCGATCGACGCCCTTGACCAGCTCGACATTGTTTTTCTTGACCAGATCAAGCGCAAGATAGCCCTGCACCGTCACCGCCATTTGCGTCAGTAGGTCCTGGGTGCGTTGACGGACATAGAACAACGCGGTCTCGCGGATCGCCTTGGCCTTGGCGGGATCGGTGTGGTCGAGTTCGTTGGCCTTGTCTTCAAGCCGGGTGTCCATCGTCTGGGCAAGCACGATCATCTGTTCGAGCCGACCCATCGACGTCCACAGATTGGCGCGCTCCACATCGATCGCGGCATTGTCCATCAGCAGCTCGTCTTTGCCCGAGCCGAGCGACTTCAGGATCGAGGAGATATGGCCCTGCGATGATTTATAGCCGTCGAAATAATCGCGCATCTTGTTGCCGAACGGAATGATGCCGAAAATCTTCTTGGGCGCCAAAAGGCTGCCCTTTTTGCCGGGATCGAGATCCTCGATCGTGCGGCGCAGTTCGGCCAGATCGGCGCCGACACCCGATTCCTGGTCCATTGCCTTGACGGGCCGGTCGAGGAAGCGGTTTGATTGCCCCGCGGCATCGCGGATTTCCTTCTGCCCCATTGCGCTGATCGCATCGACGCGCTTGCCGAATTCGGGCGAATTGACATCCTGCGCGACCAGATCGTCGACAAAACTGTCGACCTTGGCCTGAAGCTGGGTGCGCTTTTCATCATCCACAGGCACGAGCCCGACGGCGCGTTCGGGTGCCACCACGGGCACCGGATCAGGCGGAGTCAGCACCAGGGTATTGGTCGCGGTTTCGGTCGTGGTCGCCATTCATTCCTCCAGCGCGCGGGGCTCAGCATAAATGCCGCTGATCGCCGCCGCGTTCAAGTGTAGCATTCATGTAATACGCTCATTATCATCCGCAAGTCGAGCGGCGATCACCGCGCTCAGCATGAGCTGCAATTGATGATAGAGCATTAAGGGCAGGATGACTGCCCCCGCGACGGCGGGCGGGAAAAGAATCCGCGCCATCGGCGCGCCGGTCGCCAAGCTTTTATGTGCGCCCGAAAACAGCATCGTCGCGCGGTCGGCAGGGTCCAGCCGCATCGCTGCGCCCAGCCACCAGGCCGCCGCAAAGGCAAGCAGCAGCAACGCCAGGACAACCAGCGCGAGCGCGCCGAGTTCCGCCGCGCTTACCCGCTGCCACAGCCCCTGGGTGGCGGCATCGGAAAAGGCGACATACACGGCGAGCACGATTGTCAGCTTATCCATCATCCCAGCGATTTTGACGTGGCGCTGCACGGTGGGCAGCACGCGGGTGCGCAGCAACTGGCCAAGCGCGAAGGGGAGCAACAGCAGCAGCGCGATTCTGCCGACACCCGATAGCGATACCGCGCCAAAGGCCGTGCTGGCGATTGCTGCGAACAGCAACGGTGTCAGCACTACCCCGATCAGATTTGATGCCGCTGCTGCGATCACGGCGGCGGCAATATTGCCCCGCGCGATGGATGCATAGGCGATCGATGATTGCACCGTTGTCGGCAATACGCCCAGAAAGATGAGCCCCATCAGCAATTCAGGCGACATCCAGCCGGCCAGCGCGTGGCTGATCGCCAGCGTGGCGGCGGGCAGGGCGAGATAGCCAAAGGCCAGGATCGCTGCCTGCAGCCGCCAGCGTTTCGCCCCGTCTATCACCGCCTGGGGGCTAAGCCGTGCACCGTGCAGAAAGAACAGCAAAAAGATGGCGGCATTGGATACCCAGCCAACCACCGTCAGCGCGGTGCCGCTCGCAGGCAGCAGCGTGGCAAAGATCAATGTCGCCATCAGGATCATGATGAAGCGATCAGGAATTAGGCGGCGAAGCAGGGTCATGCCTTGGCCCTAGTCGATGACGGTTCGGCCGGCAAAAAAACTTGTCCTATGGTCAACTATACCCGAAATGGGGGGGTGATGTCGTGTCGCCGATAACCATTTACGTTGCTTTCATTATTTCTCTGCCATGTCGTGACGGGATGGCGGAGGCGACAATGAAGGGTGTGATTTTCAATCTTCTCGAAGAGGCTGTCGTCGATCAGTTCGGCGATGCCACCTGGGATGATCTGCTCGATGCCGCCGAGCTCGAAGGGGCCTACACCTCGCTGGGCAGCTACCCCGATAGCGAAATCATGGCGCTGGTGGCTGCCGCTTCGGAAAAGCTGGCGCTGTCACCGGCAGCGATCCTGCGCTGGTTCGGCAAAAGCGCTATACCGTCGCTGGCAATTCATTATCCTGACTTTTTTACATCGCCCGGCAATGTCCGTAATTTCTTGTTGAGCGTGAATACGATCATCCATCCCGAAGTGCGCAAGCTCTATTCGGGGGCGGGGTGCCCGCATTTCCAGTTCCAGGAAATGGGGACGGGTGAATTGATCTTAGGCTATTCCTCACCACGAAAGATGTGCGCCCTGGCCGAAGGCTTTATTGACGGGGCAGCTGATCATTTCGGGGAAAAGGTGACGGTTGCGCATCGTGGCTGCATGCATGATGGCAGCGCCGAATGCTCCCTGGTGGTCGAATGGGCGTCCTGAACCCCAGCGACTTTGTCAATTCAACGGGTGTCGACGAAGAGATCGTTCGGCTCCGCCGTCGCCTCGCCCGTGAACGCACCGCGCGGACGACGGCAGAGGGCATTGCCGAACGCGGTCTGCGTGCGCTGTATCTGTCGCAACAACGTATCGAGCTGCTCCACCGCATTGCGGCAAAGGCCAATGCGGCTGCCGATACGCGGGAAGCCTTATCCTATGCGATTGCAGAGATTTGCACGCATACCGGCTGGGCCTTTGGCCATGTGTATTTAGCCGATACCGCAAATCGTGACATGCTTGTCGCCCCGCAAATCTGGTTTGCCGAACGTCCCGAACCGCTTATGCCCTTCATCACCGAGACGCTCGAACGCAGCTTCGCGCGCGGTGTCGGGCTGCCAGGGCGCGTGCTTGATACGCGGATGCCGGAATGGTTGGTCGATCTTGGTAATGCCGACAATTTTTTGCGCCGTGACGTTGCCCGGCACTGCGGCCTGCATTCCGCCTTTGCCTTTCCGGTCTGCGTGCAGGACGAAGTCGTCGCCGTGATGGAATTTTTCGCGCGCGAGAATTTGGCAGAAGATGCCGAGTTTCTCGAGCTGATGGCGCAGATCGGTGTCCAGCTGGGCCGCGTGATCGAACGCGAGCGATTGACCGCCAAGCTCTATTTCGATGCGCTGCATGATTCCTTGACCGGTCTTCCCAATCGCGCGTTGTTTGCTGAACGTGTCTCGATCGCGCTTGAGCGGCGCCAACGACGTCCCGATTACGGCGTCGCCGTGCTGTTCCTCGATCTTGATGGCTTCAAGTTCATCAACGACAGCCTTGGTCACCAGATTGGCGACGAGGTGCTGGTGGCCACCGGGCGGCGTCTGTCTGATGTGTTAGAGGCGCAGGCGGCGGCAAAAATCAGGGAACACACCGATTGGCCAATGGTCACGCTCGCGCGGCTTGGCGGTGATGAATTCACGGTCGTGGTCGAGGATTTCGCCGATGAGGCGATCCCGCATGCGATTGCCAATGCGATGCTCGGCGCGCTGGCGGAGCCTCATCTGGTGGGCGGCAATGAAATTCACAGCGGAGGCAGCATCGGGCTGGCCTTTGCGCACCGGCTGAACGCGACCGCGCAGGATCTCCTGCGCAAAGCCGATACGGCGATGTACGAGGCCAAGGCGCGGGGGCGCGGCCAGGTTGCGGTGTTCGACAAGGTGTTGCGACAGCGCGCGCTGGTCAGGTTGCAAACCGAGAATGATCTGCGCGGCGCGCTGCGGCGCGATGAATTTCAGCTTTACTACCAGCCCATCGTCGAGCTGAAGACCGGGGCGATATCGGGCTTCGAGGCCTTGCTGCGCTGGCAGCGCCGACCCGATGAGCTTGTCGCCCCCGGCCATTTCATCGATATTGCCGAGGAAACCGGGCTTATCGTCACCATCGGCAGCTGGGTGCTGCGCGAAGCCTGTGAGGCGACTGCCCGTTGGCACCGCCGCTTCGCGCACCGTAAACCAGTAACGATGAGCATCAACGTGTCCCCGCGCCAGTTCCTCCAGCCCGGCTTCACGGCATTTGTTGCAGCGACGATTCGGGAGACGGGGATTAATCCTGCCACGATTTCGCTTGAGATCACCGAGGGGATCGCCATCGCCAACCCCGACCGCGCCGTTCGTATCATGACTGAATTGCGCGAGCTGGGCGTGAAAATGAGCCTTGATGATTTCGGTACGGGCTATTCCTCGCTCGGCCACCTTCATCGTTATCCTTTCAACACATTGAAGCTTGATCGCAGTTTCGTCTTGGGGCTGGGCGACGGCAGCGATCGCATCGGCACCGGGATCGTTCAGGCGGTGCTCGATCTGGCGTCAACCATGAACCTGTCGGTGATCGCCGAAGGGCTGGAAACCAACCGCCAGCGCCGCCATCTGCGCGGCATGGGGTGCGAATTTGGCCAGGGCTATTTCTATTCAAAGCCGGTCAACGCCGAATCCGCCGAATTGCTCCTCGTCAACACGCGGTAGCGCGTTTGCGGGTGCGCTCTTCCCGCGCCGCAACATTTACGCTATGCGCCCGGCGATCCTTTACCCCATAGATATATCAGGACACCTTATGAGCCTCCGCAACGTGGCGATCATCGCCCACGTCGATCACGGCAAGACAACGCTGGTCGATCAACTTTTCCGCCAGTCGGGCACCTTCCGTGACAACCAGCGCGTCGAAGAGCGTGCGATGGATTCCAACGACCTGGAAAAGGAGCGCGGGATCACGATTCTCGCCAAGTGCACCTCGATCGAGTGGGACGATCACCACGGTCACAAGACCCGTATTAACATCGTCGATACCCCAGGCCACGCCGATTTCGGCGGCGAAGTCGAGCGCATCCTGTCGATGGTCGATGGCGTGATCCTGCTGGTCGACGCGGCTGAAGGCGCGATGCCGCAGACCAAGTTCGTGACGGGCAAGGCACTGGCTTTGGGGCTCCGCCCGATCGTCGTCGTCAACAAGATCGATCGCAGCGATGCGCGCGCGCAGGAAGTGCTGGACGAAGTGTTTGACCTGTTCGTCAGCCTTGAGGCGAACGACGATCAGCTCGATTTCCCTGTGCTGTTTGCGAGCGGCCGCAACGGTTATGCGGGCGACAATCCTGATGTGCGCGAAGGCACGCTCGATCCGCTGTTCAACAAGATCGTCGAGCATGTCCCCGCCCCGTCGGCTGACCCGGATGGCCCGTTCAAGTTCCTCGTCACCCTGCTCGACCGCGATAACTTCCTTGGCCGCATCCTGACCGGCCTGGTGTTTTCGGGCTCGGTCAAGACCAACATGCCGATCCACGCGCTCGACCCCGACGGCAAGATCGTCGAGACCGGCCGCGCGTCGAAGATCATGGCGTTTCGCGGGCTTGAGCGGTTGCCAGTTGATGAGGCCAATGCGGGCGACATCATCAGCCTCGCCGGCCTGACCATCGCGACCGTCGCCAACACCATCTGCGACCCATCGGTCTCCGAGCCACTGCACGCGCAAGCGATCGATCCGCCGACGCTGTCGATGCGCTTTGCCGTTAACGATTCGCCGATGGCGGGCCGCGAAGGCACCAAGGTCACCAGCCGCATGATCCGTGACCGCCTGTTCCGCGAAGCCGAATCGAACGTCGCGATCAAGGTCACCGAGAGCGATGACCGCGATAGCTACGAAGTGGCAGGCCGCGGCGAATTGCAGCTCGGCGTGCTCATCGAAACGATGCGCCGTGAGGGTTTCGAACTCGGCATCAGCCGCCCGCGCGTGCTGTTCCAGGAAGACGAGAACGGCCAGAAGACTGAGCCGTACGAGACGGTCATCATCGACGTGGACGAAGAATATTCGGGCACGGTCGTCGAGAAGATGAACATCCGCAAAGCCGAGCTGACCGACATGCGCCCCTCGGGCGGTGGCAAGACGCGCATCACCTTCAGTGCACCGTCGCGCGGGATGATCGGCTATCATGGCGAATTCCTGTCCGATACGCGCGGCACCGGAATCATGAACCGGCTGTTTGAGAAATACGGCCCTCACAAGGGCAAGATTGAAGGCCGCAAGAACGGCGTGCTGATCTCCAACGGTTCGGGCGAGGCCAATGCCTATGCGCTCGGCCCCTTGGAAGAGCGCGGCGTCATGATGGTCGCGCCCGGCGAGGCGCTATATGAAGGCATGATCATCGGCGAGAATGCCAAGACGGACGACCTTGAGGTCAATCCGATGAAGGCCAAGGCGCTGACCAACTTCCGCGCTTCGGGCGGCAAGGACGACGCGATCCGCCTGACGCCGCCCTGGCGGCTGACGCTCGAACAGGCGATCGCCTATATCGATGACGACGAACTCGTTGAAGTCACGCCAAAATCGATCCGCCTGCGCAAGCGCTATCTCGACCCCAATGAGCGCAAGCGCGCGAGCCGGGCGAAGGCCGCTTAACGAACTGCAATCCTGGCCATGCCCCTCTCCCTAAGGGGGAGGGGCTTTGGCATTGGCGCATGATTTTTTAAGACCAACGCCGTTCGCCCTGGGCAATTCACATTGTCGATGGCAGCTCCAGCCATTCGGTGGCTTGGCACAATGATGCCGTGCCACGCGACCTAAGGACGGGTGACGCGCGCCCCGGACCGGGCTATCGCGTCAGGCGATGATCAACAAAGATGCCCTTGCCTTTGCTGTCGCTTCGGGCGGAATCTTCACCTATTCGGTGATGGATGCGTTGATGAAGGGACTTAGCATCACGAGCGGGGCCTATAGCGCGGTCTTGTGGCGATCACTGGTGGGGGTGATGTTACTGGGGGTGATCTTCGTCGCGCGGCGGCGGCCCTGGCCTAGCCTAGCAGCCTTCAAACTCCACGCGATGCGCGGCGGCACGGCCGGTATTTCGGTTTTGCTGTTTTTTTGGGGGTTGGTGCGCGTGCCGATGGCGCAAGGCGTCGCGCTGACATTCCTCGCGCCGTTGATCGCGCTGTATTTTGCAGCGGCACTGCTCGGAGAGACGATCCGGCGCACTGCGATTTTGGGATCAATCGTCGCCAGCTTTGGCGTGCTCGCAATTGCCGCCGGAGAAGTGCAGGCCCAGGCATCGACTGAGCATGTTCTGGGCTCTGTCGCGATCTTCGCCGCCTCGATCTTTTATGCCTATAGCCTAATTCTCTTGCGTCAGCAGGCGCAAGTCGCCGATCCGCTTGAGGTCGCGCTGTTCACCAGCGTTGTGCTGAGCGGCTTATTGCTGATCGGTGCCCCTTGGTTCGCCACGATGCCTGCGATTGAGCAACTGCCGGCAATTGGTATGGCGGCGGTTTTGGGCTCTGTTTCGGCAATGGCGCTCGCCTGGGCCTATGGCCGAGCGGAGGCGCAGGTGCTTGCGCCTGTCGAATATACCGCCTTTATCTGGGCGGCGATCCTTGGTTTTGTGTGTTTTGGCGAACAGGTCTCGCTGTTTACTGTTGCCGGGACAGTGTTGATCATTGCCGGTTGCCTGGTCGCTATTCGTGGACCAGCTGCAGCCGCCCCCCAAACGGAAGCTGCCGCATGACGCTAATGATCCGCCCAGCCGAGCCCAAGGATGTGCCAACCGTCCTCCACTTCGTTCGGGAACTGGCCGACTATGAGAACGCGATCGAAAAGGTCGTGGCGACGGAGACTTTGCTTCACGAAGCGATGTTTTCCGCGACCCCAGCCGCGGAAGCGCTGATTGCCGAAAATGACGGCAGTCCTGTGGGATTGGCACTGTTTTTCCACAATTTTTCGACCTGGACGGGGTGGCGCGGCCTTTATCTGGAAGATTTGTACGTCACACCCGCCGCACGTGGCCACGGGGTCGGCAAAGCGTTGCTCAAGCACCTGGCTGCACTCGCTGTAGAGCGAGGCTGCACGCGGTTTGAATGGCAGGTGCTGACCTGGAACACCCCGGCGATTGATTTCTACCAGGCAATGGGTGCTGAATTGATGGAGGAATGGCGCACCTGCCGTGTATCGGGCGAGGCGCTGACTCGGTTAGCCGCGAAGGATTGATCGAGATGCTCGTGATCCGCCGCGCGACGCGAGATGATGTACCCGAAATTCGTCGCCTCCTCTTGGCCTTTGGGCGGCATTGGCAGCGTGAGGAGTGGGTTTCTGGATCGCAGGCGGCGCTCGACACGGCGTTGTTCGGGCCGGATCATCGAGGCTTCGCTCATATCGCTGAGCTGGACGGCGAGGTTGTCGGGATGGCGCTTTGGTTTTTGACCTTCAATTTCTGGCTGACCGAGCCAGTGCTGTTCCTGGAGGATCTTTACGTCGACGAACCAGCGCGCGGCAGCGGCGCTGGCGAAGCATTGCTGCGCGCGCTTGCCGCAGAAGCGCTTGATCGCGGCTGTGCGTGGATGGACTGGATCGTGCAAACCGACAACGACGCCACCAAGCGCTTTTATGCGCGACATGGCGGCACCCACAATGCCGACTTTGATTTGTGGCGGATGGAAGGTGATCAACTGCGGGCATTGGCCGAGCGCGGCTGATGGCGGTTGATGCTGGCCTGATTGAGTGGATCGACGAGGCGCTTGCCCCCATTGGCCAGCTCAGCAAGCGCGCGATGATGGGCGGCGCGACGCTCTATCTGGATGGCATCATTTTTGCGATCGTTGCCGACGATCAGCTCTGGTTCAAGGCAGATGCGGAAAGCGATGCGGTTTGGGATGCGGCGGGTTGCCCGCGCTTCACCTTTAGCATGGGGGAGGGGCGCGAAGGGTCGATGAATTATCGCCGTGCGCCCGACGATGTCTATGACGATCCCGATTCGATGCGGGAATGGGCCGCGCTCGGCATTGCTGCGGGGCAGCGGGCACCGGCCCGCAAACCCCGCCGCAAAGGTTAGCCTGACGCTTTTTCGGCCGCGGCGCGCTCAATCGCTTCAATTACGATCTGTCGCGCCTCGTCGGCGCCGCCCCATTTGCCGACCCGAACCCATTTCTTGGGCTCCAAATCTTTGTAATGGGTGAAAAAATGTTCGATTTGCTGCATCACAATCTCGGGCAGATCATGATGTTCATCGACATTGGCATAATAAGGAAAGGTCGCGTCCACGGGCACCGTCAGCAGCTTTTCGTCGCCGCCGGCTTCGTCTTCTAGGAACAGCACCGCGATTGGCCGCACGCGGACCACGCAGCCCGGAATGAAGGGCGAGCGCGCCACGACCAGCGCGTCGAGCGGATCGCCATCGGGGGACAGCGTGTGCGGAATGAATCCATAATTGGCCGGATAGCGCATTGGCGTGTGCAGGATGCGATCGACAAAGAGTGCGCCTGATTTCTTGTCGAATTCATATTTCACCGGTTCGCCGCCGACCGGCACCTCAATAATGACGTTGAGGCTGTTGGGCGGATCATCGCCGACCGGGATCATGTCGATTCGCATAACGTCTAACTCTTCCTACTTGGCTGCCAAAAGCCGATCGAGGCCACCCTCTCCGGTGCCGATTTTCTCGAGCCGCGGGTATCGCAAACCACCATGATAGTCGATTGGCGTTTCACTGATGCGATCGCCATTTTTGGTCAGCAGGATAATCGGCGCGTCACTCGTTTTGGCGGCGGTGATCGCTTCCTTCAGTTTTTCAGGCGAATAGGTCAGGCCGTTTACAGCGGTGATCGAATCGCTGACGCTTAGCCCCGCCTTGAAGGCCATACTGTCCCAGATAACGCTGGTGATCTGCCCATCCTTGCCAATCACCAGACCAAGCGAATAGCTGAGATCGGTGTTCTTGCGATCCTTTTCATTGGCCTTGAAATAGCCGGTCGGGGATTCGGTATAGATCAGCTTATAGCCATTGGCCGCAAATCCGGCGGTCGGTGCCGGTGCGCCGGTCTCGGTGGTCCGGCGGGTGAGGAACCCCTTCCAGTCATAGGGGGAAATGGCGTTCAGCGTGGCGACGACATCGTCGAGCGTGTAGGTCACTTCGCCCCAATCGCCGTCATTAATGCCAAAAAAAGCGCGCGCGAAATCGTCGATCGATTTTTTGCCCCGCGTCTGCTGACGGAGCATGGAATCGACTTCCATCCAGATCAGCAGCCCTTCATTGTAATAATCCTCGGCGCGTTGCCAGCTGGTCCAGCCCTTGGGGCGTCGCGCCGCGATGGTCGGATCGTTGGTGGTATCGACCAGGGGCCGCCATTGCCGCGCAGGCGCGGTATCGAGCCCAGCCAGAATCAGCGCATAGCTATCAAGCGTATCCTGCTTGCTGACCAGACCGGCCCGCGCTTGCAGCACATGGCCCCAGAATTGCGTCTGGCCTTCATACACCCACAACAGGCTGCCGCGCATCGGCATGCGAAAATCAGGCGTCCACAAATCCGCGCCGCGACGGAATTTGCCGTTCCAGCTATGGGCAAATTCATGGGGGAGCAGATCGCGGGAGGGCGTGCTGTTTTCCCAGTCGGTAAAATAGCCCAACTTCACGCCATCTTCGGAGGAACGGTGATGTTCGAGCCCGATTCCGCCGAGTTCGTCGGAGATCGTGAACAGGAAATGATAGCTATCATAATGTTGCGCCCCAAAGACCTTCACCGCCTGATCGACCATGTTCCGGTGCGCCTGAACCTGCGCTTCACTGGCGACGAGTTGCGCTGGCGCATCGGCAAAGGCATCGATCACGACGCGCGGTGACAGATCGAATTTCTTGTAATAGCGCCCGGCCACAACGGGTGAATCGACCAGCACTTCATAATTGGTCTTTTCATAGCGATAGACCGACCCCGCGACGGTCGCTTTCAGCGCTGAAGCAGCCGTCCAGCCCGCTGGATAGGTGACATTTGCCTCAACCGGGATCTGGCGGGTGAAATAGCCCGCCGGATAAAGCGACATCGAATTCCATTGCAGGCTGATCAGATTGGGCGTCATCACCACACGGCCCTGATTGCCAGCGGTCGCCGACAGAAATTGCAGATCAATGTCGAGCGCGTCCGCTCCGGCCGGCACATCGACATGAAAGGCAAACATATCGACCGGGTCGCGCGTCCAGGCGACCGGCTGGCCGCCTGCATTGATCTTCAGCCCGGCGAGCTTTTCTAGCTGGCCAGATGGCCGGTGATTGCCCGGCAGCCACTGGGGAAACAGCAGCACCATCGGCCCGGCCTTGTCGACCGGAATGTGCTGCTTGACGCGAAAAACCCCTTGCTTGGTATCGGTCGCGTCGATCGCCAGCGTAATCGTCCCCGGATAGGGAATGTCGCGCGCCGCCGGGATCGTGTCGACGATCGGCACCGGCTGCGGCTTGGAATTTTCGGCAAGCGCTGCGGTGGAGGCAAGCAACATCGCGGTAAGGGAAAGCAAGCGGATCATCAGTGAAACCTTGGTGCGGATGGAAATCACAGGCGGGCCGACGTTAAAGCAGCGCCTGTCGCCAGCGTCCACCCCCTCAACCGCCGCCCAATACGTTGATCGAAAAGGCGAGCACGCCGATGTTGAAGATAAAGGCAGCCAGGCAATGCGCTGTGACATGGCCGCGCATCGACGTTCGTGTGATTTCCACGTCCGATGTTTGGAAGGTCATGCCGAGCGTGAAGCTGAAATAGGCGAAGTCCCAGTAATTGGGCTCCGCACAGCCGGGAAAGCGCAGCCCGCCCTTGTCGTTGCCCTTGTCGTCGTGGGTGTAGAAAAGATTGGCATAATGCAGCGCCCAGATCGTGTTCGAGAACAGCCAGGACAGCACCAGCGTAGCCACCACCAAAGCGACCGTGATCGTGCTCTTCATCGACGGCATTTCGCTGGCAACCGATGCCAGAATGACAAGCATCACGACCAGGCTGATCGCCAACAATACGGCGCGATTGGCATCATTGTTCCGGGCGTGGATGCGCATCTCGCTCGCTTTGCTGTCGAGCAGCGGCACGACCACGACCAGGAACAATCCAGCGGCGATATCAAACGCCGTCATCATGCCCAGCGCCGGCCCCAGTATTGGGATTAGGGCCGCCAACCCGATCGCCAGCGCCGCGCAGAACAGCAGAAACCGGGGCGGCACAATGCGCTGACGGTGGATGGTTTCGGGCTGATCATTCATCGCTTGGTGCTAGCCCAAGCGCGACACAGGATACATCCCCCCAGATTGATGCCCAAATCGATGCCCGGATTGATGACAGTCTGGTGCTTACCTACAGTATTTGGCCCAGGGCTGATCATATGTTGCGCTGGGTGCCGCGCACAGTTTGGTTGAATTACCAATTTCGTCGCGCAGCCGCTGGCATTTGGCGTTCCGCTCGCTTAGACACCGCCGATTAATGGCCAAGACAGCAACGCCCAACCGCATTCGCGGCACTCAGGACATCTTCGGCGACGACCAACGGCGCTTTGCGCATGTGGTCGAAGCCTTTGAGCGCGTTCGAAAACTCTATTGTTTTCAGCGGGTCGAACTGCCGGTGTTTGAGGCCACCGGCGTGTTTGCGCGCTCGCTGGGCGAAACGACCGATGTCGTCTCAAAAGAGATGTACACCTTTGAGGATCGCGGTGGTGATTCGATCACGCTGCGCCCCGAATTCACCGCCGGCATCGCGCGCGCTTTCCTGACCGAGGGCTGGCAGCAATATACGCCGCTGAAGATCGTTACCCACGGGCCATTGTTCCGGTACGAGCGCCCGCAAAAGGGGCGGTATCGGCAATTCCACCAGATTGATGCGGAGATCATCGGCGCGGATGAGCCTGCCGCCGATGTCGAATTGCTGGTGTTCGCCGATCAGCTGATCCGTGAGCTGGGGATATCGGACGGGGTGACGCTGCAGCTCAACACGCTGGGCGATACCGAAACGCGCGAGGCGTGGCGCGCGGCGCTGATCGCCCATTTCGAGGCACATCGCGGCGACCTTTCAGAGGACAGCCTGGCGCGGCTCGACAAAAACCCGATGCGGATTTTGGATTCGAAGGACCCGCGCGACCGCCCGATCGCCGACAGCGCGCCGGGGATCGATGCGTATCTGACGAGCGAGGCGGGCGCGTTTTTTGAGAGCGTGACCAAGGGGCTCGACGCGGCTGGTGTCGCTTGGACGCGCAACGACACGCTAGTGCGCGGGCTGGACTATTACCGCCACACCGCGTTCGAATTCGTCACTGACCGGTTGGGCGCTCAAGGGACCGTGCTTGGCGGTGGCCGCTATGACGGGCTGATCGAGAGTTTGGGCGGAAACCCGACGGCAGGCGTTGGCTGGGCGGCGGGGATTGAGCGGCTTGCGATGTTGGTGGATGAGCCGACTGTGGAAGCACCGCTGGCAATCGTGGCCGACAAGCCTGAGTTTGTAGCCGAAGCTTGGTCAATTGCGGCTCGCCTACGGAGGCACGGGATCGCCACAACAATGGCTTATCGTGGCAACGCTAAGCGAGGCTCCGAGTTAGCTAGGAAGAGCGGCGCTTCTGGTATTTTGTACGTTCGATCGCCGAAAGTCCTAACCGGAGCCGATATCCACCTGACCTATTTCGGACAGGACGACGCTGGTCTTTGGTCTACAGCTTACGCCGTCAGTCAGGCTCTTGGCGTTGATGGCTTTTATCGCGGCACGACGCGATGACCATCATCTCCCCCGAACGCATTGCGCAGATTGCCGCGCGCCGGGATGAGCTCCAGGCGTTGATGGCGACGGGTGATTTGCCGTCCGACCGCTTCGTTGCGGTGTCGAAGGAATATGCCGAACTTGAGCCTGTCGTGAAAGCGGCGTGCGAGGTGCGGCGGTTGCGGGCTGAGCTGGAGGTGCTGGCCGGGCTTGCCGAAGCGCCCGATAGTGACGGCGATATTCGCGAAATGGCACGCGACGAAATCGCCGACATCAAAGCACGCCTGCCCGAAGCCGAACGGCATCTGGCGCTGGCGCTGTTGCCGCGCGATGCGGCCGATGAGCGCGCGGCGATGCTGGAAATTCGTGCGGGCACGGGCGGCGATGAGGCAGCGTTGTTCGCGGGCGATCTGTTTCGCATGTATCAGCGTTATGCCGACACGCATGGCTGGCGCGTGGAGCTGATCTCAGCCAGCCCGGCTGAGCTTGGCGGCTATAAGGAAGTGATCGCCAGCGTGAACGGACAGGGCGTGTTTGCGCGGATGAAGTTCGAAAGCGGCGTCCACCGGGTCCAGCGTGTGCCAGCGACTGAGGCGGGCGGGCGCATCCACACCTCTGCCGCGACGGTTGCGGTTTTGCCCGAGGCGGAGGAGGTCGACGTCAAGATCGACGACAAGGATCTGCGGATCGACATCTACCGCTCGTCGGGGCCGGGCGGGCAATCCGTCAACACCACCGATAGCGCGGTGCGGATCGTCCATATCCCGACCGGGCTGACTGTGATCCAGCAGGACGAAAAATCGCAGCACAAGAACAAGGCCAAGGCGATGAAGGTGCTGCGCACCCGGCTGTATGAGGCTGAGCGCGAGCGGCTGCATGCTGAGCGGGCGGGCGCGCGCAAATCCATGGTTGGTTCGGGCGATCGATCGGAACGCATCCGCACTTATAATTACCCGCAAGGGCGGGTGACCGATCACCGGATCAACCTGACGCTGCACCGCCTGCCGGAAATCCTGCAGGGCGACATGGACGATTTGATCGGCGCGCTGATCGCCGAGGATGAAGCGGAGCGGCTAGCGACGCTGGATGCGTAGGGCGGTCAAGGGAAAGGCGATGCTTACGCGAAGGTGCGAGGCGACGAAGAAAAAAGATTTGTTCGCGCGGAGACGCGGAGACGCGGAGAAGATAAGAACAAGCGCGGTAGCGCTTCATCATACATTGGCTATGTCTCCTGAACGTCACCGCATTCGCTGCATCTCCGCGCCTCCGCGCAAACCAACCTACTTCCCTTTCTCTGCGCCGATGCGCTTTTGCGTGAATCAATGATGAAATCCACGCGCCAAGCCCTTGCGTCGGCTACCGCCGACTTCGCCACCGTCAGTGAAACGCCGCGGCTCGACGCCGAACTCTTGATGGCGCACGCCCTGGGCACCACCCGCGAAGACCTGCTGCTCCGCCGCCTCGACGATCCCGCACCGCCGGCATTCCAAGCCCTGCTCGCCCGGCGCCTTACCCATGAGCCGGTTGCCTATATCACCGGCACCCGCGCTTTCTGGACGATCGATCTGGTCGTGGGGCCTGGCGCGCTGGTGCCGCGTGCGGACAGCGAAACGCTGATCGAGGCGGCACTTGAGCATTTTGGGGCCACTGGCCCGGCGACGATCCTTGATCTTGGCACGGGGCCGGGCACGCTGTTGCTGGCGGCGCTTGATCAATGGCCGGGCGCGACAGGGCTGGGTGTGGATTGTTCGGCGGAGGCGCTGACAATGGCAGCCGACAATGCGCGCCGCCTAGGCCTGGCGGACCGCGCGGTTTTGCAGCCGGGCGACTGGTTCCAGTCTGGTGACTGGGTGGCGGCGATCAACCAGCGGTTCGATCTGGTGCTGGCCAACCCGCCCTATATCGGCACGGGTGAGCTGCTGCCGCCCGAGGTGCAGGCGCATGAACCGGCCGGGGCGCTATTCGCTGGGGCCGATGGACTGGACGCTTACCGGGTGATCATCCCCGCCTTGCCGCGGTTGCTAGAGCCAGGCGGAATCGCCGTCATCGAGATTGGCCACACCCAAGCCGATGCCGTGACGGCGCTGGCCGGGGCGGTAGGGCTGGCCGCGCGGGTGGCGTATGACCTTGGCGGGCGGCCGCGCGCCATCATTCTTTCCTGATCAGCAAAGGAAACGTCACATAATTCTGCTTGGAGAAAGCAACTTCTCCCGCTATTGACAGAGCAGGGGCACGCGTTTTCAACCTAACTTGTTGAAAACGGGCAGTTGCCCGGTTCCCATGCATCCGCATCTACGGAGCGACGCCGGTTTTGAATTTAAGGCACGAGGACAACAGGACTTGATCAACAATCGTCAAGCCGGCCGCCGTCGCGGTCGCGGTGGGCAACGCTCACAAGGTGGTGGCAATCCGGGGCGCGGGCCCGAAAGTGGCAATCGCATCGACAATCGCGCGCGCGGTAATGCGGCGCAGTTGCTTGAAAAATACAAGACGCTGGCGCGCGATGCCCAAATGCAGGGCGACCGCGTCAACACCGAATATTATCTGCAATTTGCTGATCATTATTTCCGCGTACTCGCCGAAACCCGCTCCCGCTTTGAAGAAAGCCAGCCACGCCGCAACGCGAACGACCAGTTCGATGATGGCGATGATGAGGATTTCGACGGCAATAGCGACAGCATGGCCGATGATCGGGTCGATCCCTATCAGGCCGATCGCGGTAATGATCGTGGGGATCGCGGCGATCGCAACGGCAACCGTGATGGCGATCGTAACGGCAATCGGGAAGCGGGCAATCGCGACGCCGTTGGTCGTGAGGGCGGTAATCGTGAGGGCGGTAATCGCGAGAACGGCAACCGTGATGCGGGCAACCGCGCCAATGGCCGGGATCAGAATCGCGATCAGAACCGGGATGCTGGTCCGCGGGAGGGCTATGCCCGGCGCGACAATAGCCCCCGCGATCCTAATCCCCGCGATAGCACGCCCCGCGATAATGGTGCCGAGCGTCAGCCGCGCCGCTATCAGGCCGATATCGTCGCCGAGCCTGTACCGCAGATTGATCAGGCGGCGGCCGCACCGGTTGAAGCTGAAGCCGATCGTCCGCGTCGGGGTCGGCCGCGCCGCACGCCGGTTGCCGCTGATGCCGCCCCACGTGGTAGCGATGAAGGCGGCTTCGATGCTGATCGTCTGCCGCCGTCGCTGAGTGTATCGGCGGTGATCGCCGATGATGATGCGCCTGCCGCCGAGGAAAAGCCGCGTCGTCGTCGCCGCGTTGCAACCAGCGAGACCAGCGCCGCCGAATAATCACCGACATCTCCGGCGGCGCAAAACCGCGCCGCCGGGGCGATATAGGTGGTTGACCGCAGGACTCACGCGCCTAGCATGTCTTTTGTCTGAAAAGGACGGGAGACGGATGATGCGGTGGTTGGTCTTGACGACGCTAACGCTGCTTCCGGTTGCGAGTAGCGCCCAGACCGCGCCCGAGAAATCGGCGCAGGGCGATGTCGCGGTCACCATTTACAGCAATGACGTGGCGCTGGTGCAGGATACGCGCCAGCTGAACTTGCCCGCGGGCGTATCGCGCCAGGACTTTGCCGATGTGTCGACGCAAATCCGCCCCGCGACCGTGCGGCTGAGTGCGGCGGGCACGACGATCGTCGAACAAAATTACGATTATGATCTGCTGAGCCCGTCGGCCTTGATGGAAAAGGCGGTCGGGCAGGTGATAACGATCGTCCGCACCAATCCGGCGACGGGGGCGGAGACGCGCGAGCAGGCCAGGGTGCTTGCGTCCAATGGTGGCGTCGTGCTGCAGATCGGCAACCGGATCGAGATATTGCGCGATGATGGCCTGCCGGTGCGGGTGGTGTTCGATTCGCTGCCGCCCAATCTGCGCGCGCGGCCAACGCTGTCGGTGACGCTCGATACGCAGGCGGCGGGGACGCGCCCGGTAACGATCAGCTATTTGACCGGCGGCTTTAACTGGAGCGCGGATTATGTTGCGCTGTTTGATGAGGCGAAGAGCGTCATCGATGTGCAGGGCTGGGTGACGCTGCAGAATAATGGCGGCACGCGCTTTACCAATGCCGATACCGTGCTGGTGGCGG
Organism: Sphingomonas sp. 28-62-20; assembly: GCF_002281505.1. Taxonomy (NCBI): domain Bacteria; kingdom Pseudomonadati; phylum Pseudomonadota; class Alphaproteobacteria; order Sphingomonadales; family Sphingomonadaceae; genus Sphingomonas; species Sphingomonas sp. 28-62-20. The sequence goes on along the minus strand of NZ_NCGH01000017.1, from coordinate 4,824 downwards.
GCAACCCCGGCAGCGATAATCGCGGGCGGAGCAGCTATGCGCCGGGCACCCGCGCCGGCACCGAAACGGCGGACCGCGCGCGGCTGGGGGATTTCTATCTCTATCCACTTGGCGCGCGGACCACGCTTGCGGCGAACCAGCAAAAGCAGGTCAGCTTTCTGAGCGTCAACGCGGTGCCGGCGCGCAAAATCTATGCTTACCGCAATGATTGGCAGCAGGGGCAGAACGACCCGCAGAGCGTCGATACCGTGCTGAGCTTCTCAAGTGCAAAATCGGGCGGGTTGGGCGATGCGCTGCCGGCGGGCACGGTGCGGGTCTATGTCCGCGATGCCAAGGGCCAGCCGCAGTTCATCGGCGAGAACAGCATCGGCCACACGCCGATGGGATCGACGCTGGCGATCAAGACCGGCGAGGCGTTTGACGTCAAGGTCAAGCCGACGGTCGAAAAGCGCGAGAAGATCCTGAGCGACGAATGGGAGCGCACCGGCAAATACCGCATCACCCGCGATGGCGGCACGCCGCGCGTGATCGAGATCGAGCGCAGCGTGACTTATTACCGCACGACGATGAGCTACCGCGTCACCAATGCCCGGCCTGAGGCGGTGACGGTGGATGTGACGCAGGCGGGGCTCGATAGCTATTGGCACGATACGCGCGTGCCTGTGGAGAGCCTGCCCGGCGAACAGCGCTCGCTTGATGAGCGGGTGTGGCATGTGCCGGTGCCCGCCAATGGCGAGACGGTGCTGACCGTTTCCATCGACACCCGGTATTGACTGGCATGCGCGGGCTGTTGGCCCTCGCTGCCTTGATCGTGTCGGCGGGGACGGTGCCCGCCGCCGCGCAACAGCTCGTGACGTCGGCCGGGCCCGAGAAAGTGTCGGTGACCGTGTATCGCGCGCCTTATCGCGATGCGGATGAGGCGATCGATCGCAGCAGTCCCGATGGCTATGCGCTGATCACTGAAACGCGCACGGTGACGCTGCCGGCCGGGCGGACGACGATCCGGTTCGAGGGCGTCGCGGGCAATATCTTTCCCGAGAGCGCGATCATCGCCGGGCTGGCACAGGGTGTGCGCGAGAAAAATCTCGATGCCGATCTGCTGTCGGCGCGCAGTCTGTACGATCGTGCGCTTGGTCGCCGCGTCATCATCCGCCGCACCAACAAGGTGAGCGGCAAGGTTAGCGAAGAACAGGCGACGATTCGCTCGGGTGTGGGCGGCGCGGCGGTTGTACAGACGGGTGGCGGGGTGGAGGCGCTGCGCTGCAGTGGGCTGCCAGAAACGATCCTTTACGAGGGCGTGCCCGAAGGGCTGTCGGCCAAGCCGACGCTATCGATCGAAGTCGACAGCGTTGTGGCGAGCACATCGACGATCACGTTGTCGTATCTCGCTGGCGGATTTGACTGGCAGGCCGATTATGTCATCCGCCTGGCGCCGGGCGGCGCGCGCGCCGATATCTTCGCCTGGGTGACGCTGGCATCAAGCGACGTGACGAGCTTTGCACAGGCGGGCACCCAAGTGATCGCGGGCAAACCGAACCGCGAATCGACGCCTAGCTTTGGTGATTTCGGGTCGGGGTCGCTCAGCTTGAAATGCTGGCCGACCGCGGGCGCGCGCCGGGTGCGTTATGCGTTCGCCCCACCGCCGCCACCGCCGCCGCCCGCTCCCGCCATGATGGCGATGGCAGAGCGCGCTAGCGAAGACATCATTGTGTCGGGCACGCGCAAGGTCGCGCAGGAGGAGCTGGGCGACTTCAAGCTCTATCGTATCGCTGACCCCGTCACCGTCGCATCGAGGGCGCAAAAGCAGGTCGGCCTGCTCTCGAAGGAGTCCGTGCAAGTCGCGATCGTCTATGCAAGCGATGTCGATGCCTATGATGTCGATGACCCCATCATGACGATTCGCGCGAAGAATCGGCGCGAGGCTGGGCTCGGCCTGCCACTTCCCGCCGGCCGCGCGGCGGTGTTCGAGGCGGTGGGCGGGCGCCCCATCCTGGTTGGCGAAAGCGCCACCGATGACAAGGCGATTGGCGAGGATATCGAGTTCAAGCTGGGACAAAGCCCGAGTGTAACCGCCGATACCGACGAGGTAATCCGCAAGGGACGCAGAGTGGGTTACCGGCTGACCGTCACCAACGCCAATCCCTGGCCGATCGCCTATGAGGCGAAGTTCGCCCCCACCGACGGGCGGATGACCGCATCGGCCACACTCGGCAGGCGGGATGGCAAGGCGCTCTGGGCGGTCAGCGTGCCGGCCAATGGCACTGCGACACTCGATTACACCATCCGCCAGAACCGCTAGAGCGCGGTTCGGAAAGCTGGCCTCAGATCAAACCGATAAAGACTTAGTCGATATCCTTGACGCGTTCGTCATGCCCGCTGCCCGAGCTGAGGAACACCAGCCCCATCAGGGCGGCCGCCAGCATCACCGTGCCGCCAAAGCCCCCAATCGCGGCGGCAATCGCCACCCAGGACAAGGGCCCATAGACGAAATCGAGCAGCAAAACCGCGCCGCCCACGATGACGACGGTGGCGAGCGCCATCCAGCGCATGATCATTCGGTAGCGCGCCCAAGCAAAGGCGGCATAATCGGGATCGTCGAGTCCGGGGGGTAAATGTTGCATCGCTTTCAATTGGCCTGAAAACGTGGGAGTCTCAACCCCAGACAGACTCGCCCAAGCGAGCGCTCGGTAGAGAGGACACAGACATGACGATTGCAGCGATTCTGGGAAACAAGGGCCGTGAAGTCATTTCGGTCACCGCGCATCAAAGCGTGATGGAGGCAGCAAGTCTGCTGGCGCAACGCCGAGTCGGTGCCGTGCCGGTGATGGACGGGCCCAGCGTTGTCGGCATCTTTTCGGAGCGCGACGTGATCCACGCGCTCGAAAGCCACGGCGCGGACGCGCTGACGCGCAAGGTCGGCGATGTGATGACCGCACCTGCCATCACCGTTAGCTCCGGCGATTCGGTGATGGGCGCGCTGTCGCTGATGACGCGGCGGCGCATCCGGCATTTGCCGGTGATCGAGGCCGGGCGAATCATCGGCGTCGTTTCGATCGGTGATCTCGTCAAATACCGAATCGACAGAATCGAGGCTGATGCGGCCGCCATGCGCGATTACATTCAGACTGCCTGAGTAATTGGCGTTTAGACGGCGGCGGGGAGGGGCTGTCGGCGGACGATCGTCACGATCTCTCCGATCAGCCCTTTGGCAAACACGCCGAGCCAGCCGACATAGACGATCGACCCGGTTGCCACCAAAATGATCAGCCGCAAGGCAACCGGTAGCGGTGGCAGGGCAGCGGCGATCATCGCGACAACCAGCCCCATGCCGAGCGCGGCCATCATCGGCGGCATGATCGAACCCAGCAGCGCGCGGGCCGACACGCCGATCACTGGCAGCGACCGCCATAGGCTGATGCTGAGATAGACGGGATAGGCGACCAGCCATGACGTGGCGAGGCCAATCACGCCCCAGTTGATGCCGACCAGATAGGCGATGGTGAGCAACACCGCGCCGGTTGCGCCATTTTGCACGCTGATCCCCGGTCTTCCTTTGGCATCGCAGGCGGGGGGGAGCAGCACTTGCAATGTCAGCAGCGGCATCGCGCAGGCAAGCAGGCGAACGATCGGTACTGCTTCTGCCCATTTGGCACCAAGCATTGTCAGCACCAGCGGTTCGGCCGTCACGGCGAGCCCGACATAAAAGGGCAGCGCCGCCGTCATGATAACGCGGATACTGCGCGCAAACGCATTAGCGACGGCTTCGCTGTCATGCTGGAGCCGGGCATAGGCTGAAAAGGCGACCTCATTCAGCGGGGGCACCACTTTCGACACGAAGATCTGGGTGAGGAACAGGCTGGTGGTGTAGATGCCCAGCCAATGCGGGTCGAGGCTGCGGCCAGCGATGAACACGTCGGCCTGGCTTTCGACGAACCAGAAGAGCTGGCCGATCGCCATCAGCCCGCCATAGCGCGCAAGATGCCCTGCGCCGCGAAAATCGAACACTGGCCAGATAAACGATCGTGCCACCACCGTCATCCCGATGGCGCGCACCATGAACATCACCAGCGGGGCGACCACCAAGGTCCACACCCCCATGCCCGCGAGCGCGCCGCCCAGCGCCGCACTCGCACTGGCGATCGACGCATAGATGTTGACCTTGGCCTGCGCCCGGAAATCCATGGAGCGCGAGAGCAGCGCATAAGCGAGCGCCATGAACGGCGTGGTCAGATAGAGCAGCGCCTGGACCTGCAACATCTGCCCGACAATTGGCTGACGATAATAGTCCGCCGCTACGGGGGCGAGCAGCAGCTGCACCGTGGCGAGCACGGCGTTGACGATCAGCATCATGCCGAACAGCTGGCGAATCTGGCGTTCGGTCACGTCGCTCTGCTGGATCAATCCGCTCGCCAGCCCATAGCCGTTGAGCATGTTGAGAAACAGAATCACCACCTGCGTCATGGCGAACAAGCCGTAATCAGCGGGGGCGAGGATGCGAATCACCAGGAAAGTCGCGCCCCATTGCACCAGCTGCGCGATGATCTGGCTGCCCGAACGCCAGATAATGGCGTTTCGCACCTGATCGGCGAGCGAGTCCGACTCGCGATTCTCGGTCAAATGCAGCGATTCCATGGTTGCAGGCTATGCACCCAAGGACCTTTCGGACCGGTAAACTCCAGCATTTCTGCGGGCTACAGCCCTGTTTGTAAGAAAATTGCAAAAACCCGTTGACGGCTGTTGGAGCCCCCCATATAAGCCACTCCACCGCAGCGACGAACCACACGGTTCGCTTCTGCAGTCACCAAATCTTCGGCGCTAGCCCGC
>NZ_NCGH01000040.1:0-10581 GCF_002281505.1 Sphingomonas sp. 28-62-20 | reverse complement strand
GCCAACTTAAAAAGATCAGATTTTCTATGATTTGAATATCTAGTTCGCCAATCTAAAACAACCGAGTTGTCTTTTAACTTAGTATTTCGATTCTGGAGCCCAAGAGAGTTGAATATATCGGGCCGAAGCAAGGCAACTACTTTCATCCGTCCCTTTGAGTCTCTTATGGATGGGAAGAAATCATTATTTAAACTCCAGAGCGCATTTGCGAGGCCTTTAACGCAATCCAAATATTCCGGGAACGGGATATTTTCGGGACGTATGTCGATGCCATCTATAAACAGTGTGTGATTTGCTACTAAGTTAATTGACGAAAAAGCAATTTCAAAACTTTTTTGTATTTTCAAAAGATCAGTCTGGAATCTATGAAGAGATTTTGATGACGTAGATTTTTTGTTATCCTCAACTCCTACAGACAACCCTGAATGTTTGATTAACAGTTTGATGATTTGATCGGAATTTTCTACTAACTGCAGACCAGATATAATTTCGGGCGAAAATGCCCCTTCATAATATTCATCAATTACTTTTTTAACCCATTAAATGAGTTTTTGGTTACAATTAGATTGTCGATATTTTCGTGTTCGATGATAGAGCCTGCCATCATCAAATAAATAATAACTTTCCAAATATCGACATATTCCGATAGGCCGAGTGACTGTGTATTTTTGAGTGAAATAAATTTTGTGTAATCAGTCTCGCGTATAAAGCGATGGGCGTAAAATTTATCCCAGCTTGGTGTATTCGAAAGATAAACTGCATACGCAGTCTTACCAGTTCCTTTCTCTCCGACCAAGAAGAAGGTGCTGGGGTCTGTTAAGCCATCTAGAGCTTCGGTGCGAAGAAATATCTGCGAAAAAAGATTCTTGTTTTCGCGCCGTCTGTAGTTTTCAGCATCGGTGAAACCAAAGGTCAGTTCATTTAGAGATTTCATGGCTGGTTCCCGGCTAAGCGTTGACGGAATATAACGGCTGCAAAGCTGAGCGCAATCTGTGACATTGTAGCGGATCTGTCATGTAGTTTTATTACCTCGAAAACTTTTGGTTTCACCGACGGTGACTGTTGCAGATCTTCTCCTGAAAATGGAAATCGCTCGCCCCCTTACCGCCCAACCGCCCCCGTCGACTCCCTGACCACCAGCGTATGCGCAATCTCACGCCGCTCTGGCTCGCCATCAGTTTCGCTCAGCAACAAATCCGCCGCCGCGTGCGCCATTTCGCGGGTCGGCTGGCGGATTGTCGTCAGCGGCGGCCAGACAAAGCTGGCCAGGGCCGTATCATCGAAACCCGCGACCGACAGATCGCCCGGCACGCGCAGCCCCATCCGGTGGGCGACGGTCAGCACCCCTGCGGCCATGTCATCGCTCGCAGCGAAGATCGCGGTCGGCGGCTCGGGCCCGGTTAGCAGTGCCTCGGCCTCGCGCGCGCCCGACGCGAAATTATAGCTGCCGCTGCGGATCAGCGCTGGATCGATCGCGATCCCGGCACTGCGGAGGCTGTCGAGATAGCCCTCGGTCCGCTGTGCGCTGGTGGCAAAGCCGGGGTCCCCCGCGATGAAGCCAATCCGCTTGTGGCCGAGCCCCAGCAGATGCGCCGTCATCGTCGCCGCTGCCGCGCGATTGTCGATAAAGGTCGATGGCGATAGCTCGACCTGGGTGCCCGGCGAAACCCGCACGAAGCGCACGCCGCGACGCGCCAAGAGCTCAAGCACTTTGGGATGGTCGCTGACCGGTGGAGTCAGGATCAGCCCGTCGATCTGTGTCGCCTCGACCAGGCTTTCAATCTCATCGATCAGCCGTTCGGACCCGCGCGCATAAGGTTGCGCGATCATCCGGACACCGTCCTGCTCGCAGCGATCGCGGATGCCCGATTGCATTTCATAGACATAATAAGGTGACGGGTTGTCACAAATCAGCGCGATCTGGAAGGAGCGCCGCCCGGCCAGGGATCGCGCCGCGACATTGGGCCGAAAGTTCAGCCGCGCGACCACCTCCGCGACTTTCGCGCGCGTCTCTTCGCCGACATATTTCTCGTTATTGAGCACGCGCGAAACGGTCTTGATCGAGACGCCCGCCTCTCGGGAGACATCCTTGATGGTGACGCGCACGCTTCTCCCCTCCCAATTCGCCTATAGTTTCGTGAGCCGAGTTGACCTGCTAGGCGATGTGCATGAGCGACGCGCGCCCGTCCAGTCCAGCTTCCCCTCTGGCTCCCCATGGGGGGGCAATCCTTGCCCGGGGCGGTGCTGGGGATCGGCGCTTGTCGGGACTGTATCATTGCGATAATACAGTTGACCGTCCCGCGCTTGGCTATCTGGATCGAGATCATGTCTTCAGGACCCGTTGATCGTCCCCCGCCTGGCCGCTGGCCGTCTGATCGGGCAGAGCCGTTCGAGCTGACTGATGGGATGCCACCGCCGAGCGGCTATCGAGATCGTCACACCGCAGATCGCAAACCGATCGATGATGACCTCGGCGATGGGGATTGGGAGGATCAGGATTGGCAGGATTGGGACGAGGCCGATGACGATCGCCCCACCAACGCAGCGCGCCAAGGATATTCGACCAACCTGCCGGTGGCGTACCGTCCCGGTCGCTGGCGCTGGACGATCCGCGCGGTGGCCGCAGCTGTGGTGGTGTTTGTCGTTGCGGTCGGCTGGCTCGCGCTGACGGCGCCACTCTCCAAGTCGCTGGAGCCACCCGCGCCGCCCAGCGTCACCCTGCTCGCCGCTGATGGCACGCCGATTGCGCGGCGCGGGGCGACGATTGGCAAGCCCGTCGATGCCGTCAGCCTGCCGCCGCATGTGATCAATGCGTTTCTCGCGATCGAGGATCGCCGGTTTCGGTCGCATTGGGGGGTTGATCCCTGGGGCATTACCCGCGCGATGTTCCATAACATGGCCGCCGGGGGACTGCGCGAAGGCGGCAGCACGATCACGCAACAGCTCGCCAAAAATGCCTTTCTTGATTCGGACCGCACGGCGGGCCGCAAGATTCGTGAGGCGATGATCGCGCTCTGGCTGGAGGCGTGGCTGACCAAGGACGAGATTCTGTCGCGCTATCTGTCCAACGTCTATTTTGGCGACAATGCCTATGGGTTGTCGGCGGCAGCGAAGCATTATTTCAGCACCACGCCTGAAAAGCTGACGATTGGCCAGGCGGCAATGCTCGCCGGGCTGGTTAAGGCGCCATCGCGGCTGGCACCAACCGGCAATCTGGCTGGTGCGCGCGCGCGCCAGGCGGTGGTGATCGCGGCGATGGTGCGCGGCGGTTTTCTGGAAAAGGCCGATGCGGCGGATATCGGCCCGGTTCGGCTCCGTCCGGAAAAGGTGAAAAGCCTGCCCGATGGCACCTATTTCGCGGATTGGGTGCTGCCCGCCGCGCGCGATCAGGCTGGCGCGATCAGCACCGAGGCGCGCGTCACCACCACGCTGGACACGCGATTACAAAAGGCTGCCGAGCGTGTCGTGCGCCGCGCCGGGCTGAACAAGGCGCAGGTCGCGATTGTGGCACTCCGGCCCGATGGGCGGGTGGTGGCGATGGTTGGCGGCAAATCCTATGCCGACAGCCCCTTCAACCGCGCGACGCAAGCGCGCCGCCAGCCGGGATCAGCGTTCAAGCTGTTTGTCTATCTGGCGGCGCTGCGCAGCGGGATGACGCCCGATTCACTCGTCGATGATTCGCCCGTGACGATCGGTGAGTGGAGCCCCAAAAATAGCGATGGTCGGTATAAGGGCATGATCACCCTGCGGCAGGCCTTTGCCCGGTCGAGTAATGTTGCGGCCGCCCGGCTCACGCAAAAGGTTGGCGTCCGCGCGGTGATCAAGGCGGCGCGCGATCTGGGCATTTCAACAGAGCTGCCCAATGAGGCGACGATCGCGCTGGGATCGGCGAGCAGCTCGTTGCTAGAACTGACCGCCGCTTACGGTGCGTTCGCCGCCAATGGTTATCCGGTACGCCCGCACGGGCTGAACGCGCCAACCGAGAAAAGCTGGATCGAGGCGCTGGGTGATCGGTCCAATCGTTTTGGCGATCGGGTGCACGGGGAAATGCTCGATCTGCTCCGCGCCTCAATCAGCACCGGTACCGGGCGGCAGGCAGCATTGTCGATCGACAGCTATGGCAAGACGGGCACCAGCCAGGATAATCGCGATGCGCTGTTTCTGGGGTTTGCCGAAGATCTGGTGGTGGGCGTCTGGGTCGGCAATGACGATAACTCGCCCAATCCCGGACTTTCGGGTGGCGGCATCCCGGCGCGGATCTGGCGCGATTTCATGCAGGGCGCGTTGCGGCTGTCGCCCGTGGCGCGCCCGCCGGTTCAGATTGATGTCGATGAAACGGATGACGGCGACTTCGGCAATATTGGCGATGTGATTATTGATGGGCTGCCAGCGGGGAATAGCCTGGGGATCGAGGGCAGCGTCAGCGGTTTTGGCCTCAACCTGAAATTCGGCCGGGATGGCAGCATCGCCATCGATCGAAAACCGCCACGCGATCGCCCTGATCCGCCAGCGCCGGCCACGCGCGATCGACCGCCGGTTCGCGATGAAGAACTTTAGTCCGCGGTAACGGTTGACGTATGCGTCCGGCTGCCGTCATGGCGACGCTATGCGTTTCTTCTCAGACAATGCTGCCCCGGCCTGCCCGGCTGTGCTCGCCGCGCTCAGCGATGCCAATGTTCTCGACACCGCTTATGATGGCGATGGCTGGAGCAAGGCGATCGATGCGCGCGTTTCTGCGCTGTTCGAAACGCCGGTGCGCGCCTTCTGGTTGCCATCGGGCACGGCGGCCAATTGCCTGGCGTTGGCGGCAATGTGCCCCCCCTATGGCGGTATCATCTGCCACCGTGACGCGCATATCCAGAATGACGAATGTGGCGCCCCCGAATTCTTCACCCATGGCGCCAAATTACTGCTCGCCGATGGAGAGGGCGCCAAGCTCACACCCGCCAGCATCGGCGCCTTGATCGAGTCGATTTCGCCCGATGTTCACCGTGTCCAACCGCGCGCCATTTCGATCACCAACGCGACTGAATATGGGCTTGTCTACACGCCCCAGGACGTTGCCGCGATCGGCAATCTGGCGCGCACGCGCGGTCTGCGGTTGCATATGGATGGCGCCCGCTTTGCCAATGCGGTGGCAACGCTTGGCTGTACGCCCGCGGATCTCACTTGGCGCGCGGGTGTCGACGCGCTCAGCTTTGGCTTTATCAAAAATGGCGGCATGACAGCGGAATTGCTGGTGTTTTTCGATTCCGATCTCGCCGATGGCACGGCGGAGCGTCGCAAGCGGGCGGGAATGCTGCTGTCCAAGGGCCGGTATTTGGCAGCGCAGATATTGGCGATGCTGGAGGATGATCTGTGGCTGGCCAATGCCCGCGCAGCCAATGCGGCGGCGGCCTTGCTGGCGGCGGCGGCGGGCGATCGGCTGCTCCACCCTGTTGAAGCCAATGAAGTTTTCTTGCGCGTGACTCCGGCAGAGGCAGCCGGGCTGCGCGCGCTGGGTTTTGATTTTTATGATTGGGGTCCGGGCGAAGCGCGGCTTGTGACATCGTGGAACCATCAGCCGGCCGATATTCGCCCGCTTGCTGATGCCATTGCCCGCCTTTGACCGAGGCTGCCGCCCCCCAATCGACCCGGCTTGCCATCTTGGTGCCGTTTGCGATCGTCACCCTGATCTGGGGATCGACCTGGATCGTGATTCGCGACCAGATCGGCATCGTCCCGCCAAGCTGGTCAGTCAGCTATCGGTTCTTGATCGGTGGCGCGGCGATGTTCGCCTATGCGGCTTTTCGGCGCGAGCGGGTCATGCTCGATGCGCGCGGATGGGCTTTTGCGACTGCCGTCGCGGTGCTGCAATTCTGCCTCAACTTCAATCTTGTCTACCGGGCGGAGGAACACATCACCTCTGGCCTGGTTGCGGTGGTGTTCGCGCTGCTGCTGGTGCCCAATGCAGTCCTGGGGCGGATATTCCTTGGCCAACAGCTCGGGCGGCAATTGCTGATCGGATCAGGCGTGGCCATGGCGGGCGTGGCGTTGTTGTTTGCGCATGAGGCGCAGGTTGACCCCAATGGCCCAGGCGAAGCGCTGATCGGCGTGGCAATCACCATGGCCGGGGTGCTGGCGGCTTCGGTCGCCAACATCCTGCAAGGTACCCAAACCGCTAAACGATATCCGATGATCTCGACGCTCGCGGTCGCGATGTTGATCGGTGCGGTCATTGACGCGGCGGTTGCCTGGACGCTTACTGGCCCACCAGTGATCGAACTACGGGCGGGGTATTTGCTGGGGCTAGTTTATCTGGGTGTGGTGGCGTCGGCCATCGCCTTCACGCTCTATTTCGGCGTTTTGCGGATCATCGGTACGGCCAAGGCCGCCTATAGCAGCGTCATCGTCCCCGTGATCGCGATGCTATTGTCGACGCTGTTCGAAGGCTATCGCTGGTCGCCGCTGGCGGCGGCCGGAGCGGCGCTGGCGATGGGCGGGCTGGTGATCGCGCTCAGGGCGAGCAGACCGGCGCGATAATCGGGAAAGGCCGGTTTCCAGCCAAGCACGCGCTTGGCCTTGCCATTGGCGACCCGACGGTTCTCGGCATAAAATCCACGCGCCATGGGCGACAGACCGGCGGCGTCGATCGACAGCAGCGGCAAGCGCGGCAGCCCGGCCAGACGGCAGGCAAAATCGATCACGTCATTCTGGCTGCACGGGTGGTCATCCGCCAGGTTATACGCCCCTGGCGGCCCGGCCAATCCCGCCTCCACGCCGCCGACAATATCGTCGACATGGACGCGGCTGAACACCTGACCGGGCAGGTCGATCCGGTGGGCACGGCCCGCGACCACCCGGTCAATGGCCGAACGACCCGGGCCATAGATGCCGGGCAGGCGAAAGACACGGGCCCCGCGGGCAAGCCAGGCCGAATCGGCTTGGGCCCGCGCGCTACGGCGGCCCGTGCCGGTCGGGCTCGACTCGTCGATCCAGGCCCCGCCCGCATCGCCATACACACCGGTGGAGGACAGATAGCCGACCCATTGCGTGTCCCGCGCGCCATCCAGCACCGCGCCATAACAAGCGAGCACCGGATCCTGGTCGTCGGCAGGGGGAATCGACACCAGCACATGGCTGGCGCTGTCGATCGCCGCGCGAATCGCGGCAGTGTCGTCAAACGCGATCGTTCCCGCTCGCCCGTCTCGGCTGGTGCCCGTCACCGTCCAGCTACGCGCGCGCAGGCGTTCGGCGATCCGTCCGGCGCTATAGCCCAGGCCGAAGATCAACATTCGGCTCATGATCATTCCCTTTTGCTGATGGTCGGCGTTCCCACGCTATCATGATCATGCGATCATGGTCGTGTGGGCAAGGCCAGAGTGTGCGATTTCAGTGGCACACCCGCCCGACCAAGCCTATCTGGCGGTTATGCTTGATGTAAATGCCGCGCTCGCTCAGCCCCATGTCACGCGCCGTGATGCCTATCGCGCGCCCGATTGGCTGGTGCCGCAGATCGATCTGGATTTTGATCTCGATCCTGCCGCAACCCGAGTTCGCGCCCGGCTCCAGGTGGTGCGCAATGAGGCTGATGCCAGCGCGATCCGGCTCGATGGTGGCGGCCAGTCGCCGGTGTCGGTAACCGTTGATGGTGTGGCGCGCAGCGACTGGTCGATTGACGATGGCGCACTGATCATCCCGCTTGCTGGCGATGCGCATCTGATCGAAACCGACGTCACGATTGCGCCCGAACGCAACACGCAGTTGATGGGGCTTTATGCCAGCGGCGGCCTTCTCTGTACCCAGTGCGAGGCCGAAGGATTTCGCCGGATCACCTTCTTCCCTGATCGGCCCGATGTGCTCAGCCGCTATTTTGTGCGGATGACGGCGGACAAGGAACGCTATCCCGTGTTGCTCGCCAATGGCGATCCGATCGACAGCGGCGATCTGCCCGACGGACGGCATTGGGCAGAATGGCGTGATCCCTTCCCCAAGCCGAGCTATTTGTTTGCGATGGTCGCAGGCGATCTTGTCGCCAATCGTGCCAGCTTCACCACGCGCAGCGGCCGGCAGGTCGCGCTTGGCATCTGGGTGCGCGCCAGCGATCTTGCCAAGACTGGCCATGCACTTGCCGCGCTGCAGACGGCGATGAAATGGGACGAGGATGTCTATGGTCGTGAATATGATCTTGACGTCTTCAACATCGTTGCAGTTGACGATTTCAACTTTGGCGCGATGGAGAATAAGGGTCTCAACATCTTTAATTCACGCTATATTCTGGCCGATCCTGATACCGCGACGGACTATGATTTCGATGGCGTGTCAGCGGTGGTGGCGCATGAATATTTCCACAATTGGTCGGGCAACCGCGTTACCTGCCGCGATTGGTTCCAGCTGTCGCTGAAGGAAGGGTTCACGGTCTTTCGCGACCAGAGCTTTTCGGCGGATCAGGGGTCGGCTGCGGTCAAGCGGATTGAAGATGTCCGCGCGCTTCGGGCAGCGCAGTTTCCGGAGGATGCCGGGCCCCTCGCGCATCCTGTTCGGCCCGAAAGCTATATCGAAATCTCAAATTTCTACACCGCGACCATCTATAACAAGGGCGCCGAAGTCATCCGGATGATGGCGACGATGCTGGGGGCAGAACGTTTCCGCGCGGGCACTGACCTGTATTTCGATCGCTTTGATGGGACCGCTGCGACTTGCGAAGATTTCGTCGCGTGCATGGAGGAAGGCGGCGCGGTTGATTTTGCGCAATTCCGCCACTGGTACAGCCAGGCCGGCACGCCGCGCGTGACAGCCACACTCAGGCATGATGCAGCGGCGGGCACAGCGCTGTTGAAACTTAGCCAGATGGTGCCGCCCACACCCGATCAATCGAGCAAACCCGCAATGGTGCTGCCGCTCAGGCTCAAGCTGTTCGGCAGCGATACCGGCCGGCCAATGGGCGACGAACAGCTGGTCCTGCTGGATAGCCCGAGCGCGGATATCATGTTCGACAAGGTTACCGAACCGCCGCTATTGTCGATCAACCGGCAATTTTCGGCGCCTGTCATTGTCGAAACCAATCGCTCGCCCGCCGATCTGGCACGGCTATCAGCCTGTGATGACGATCCCTTTGCGCGCTATGAGGCGATGCAGCAGCTGATGCTCGACACGATTGTCGCCAGCGTTACCCATGGCCGCGGCGATCATGCCGCCGTTATCGCCGCGATTGCGGAAACGCTTGATGATCCGGCCCTCGACCCTGCTTTTGTCGCTGAAGCGGTGCTGTTGCCGGCTGACAGCTTCATTGGTGATCAACTGGCAGTGGTCGATCCAGAGGCAATTTTCCGGGCCCGTGATGCGCTGCGCAGGGAAATCGGGCGGACGCTGGAGACCAAATGGCGCGCCGCTTATGCGCAAGCGGCGGCGCTGGGTCCGTTTGAATATTCGCCGGTTGCCAAGGGGCATCGGCGCCTGAAATCGGTGTCGCTTGGCTATATCGCTGCCAGCGGCGCAGGTGATGCCGACTCCATCGCCTTTGCGCAGTTTGAGGCGGCCGATAACATGACCGATCGCCAGGGCGCGTTGACCACGCTGGTCAATGGCCAGTCAAACACCCGGGTCGCCGCGCTCGATATCTTTTATAATCGCTATTCGGATAATCCGTTGGTGCTCGACAAATGGTTTTCGACCCAGGCGCTGGCGAGCCGCGAGGATACACCGACAATCGTGTTCGATCTGGCGCATCATCGCGATTTCACGCTGGCCAATCCCAATCGCGCGCGCGCGCTGGTCGGGGCGTTCAGCGTCAATCAGCGGGCGTTCCATGCCGCTGATGGGCGCGGCTATCGCTTCGTTGCGGATCAGCTGATTGCGCTCGACAAGCTGAACCCGCAAACGGCAGCCAAGCTGGTCCCCCCGCTTGGCCGGTGGAAGCGGTTCAATCCCGAACGCGCGGCGCTGATGCGCGCAGAGCTTGAACGGATCCTGGCGGTGCCCGGCGTTTCGCGCGACATGTTCGAACAGGCATCGCGGAGTTTGACGGGCTAGGGCGTGCCGGGGCATGATAACGCGCCATGGCTGCACAGTTTGAGATCCAACTCTTCACCAACCGGATGATCGTCCGCAATGTCGGCACTGGCCAAACGATCGTGCGCGTCGCCACCCAGCCCTTTTCCTCGACGCGGTTGCTGATCGGCGACCTTGATGCTGCAGAACAGCTGCTCGGTGGGATCATTAAGGATATGGAAGGCTGGCGTCGTTTTCTGCGCAGCGCCGTGAAAGCAAGCTTTCAGCCGATGGAGCAATGCGAAGGCGGGCTGTGCCCGGTCGAAGCGCAGATTTTGTGCGATTTGGGCGTGCGCATGGGTTTCACGCAGGTGGATGTTATCTGAAGCTCCGGTCTTTATCCGGCCATCAGCCGGTCAACAAAGGCCAGGGCAGCGATTACCAGCCGAGCTACTGCGCTCCACGCCGCCATTTGTCGATCCGGGTGAAGAAACCTGCCGCGAAACGCTCGGTTTAGAGTCGTTCTGATTTAGATTGAGGCATATCCGGCACCCCTGATGTAGTTGGCACATTCGTCGGGAGGGAAGCGGTCGAGCAGTTTGCCGATGCGCC
>NZ_NCGH01000071.1:0-1452 GCF_002281505.1 Sphingomonas sp. 28-62-20 | reverse complement strand
ATTGCGCACCGCCTTGCTGGCGGCGGCGCTGGCCTGTCCGGCTACGGCTACGTTCGCGGAGCCGATCACGCTGGATGAGGCCATTGCCAAGGCGGTTGAGGCCGCGCCTTCGATCCGCGCCAACGAGGCGGCGATCGCCGCTGCGCGTGCCGGTCGTGTCCAAGCGGGCGTTCGGCCCAATCCTACGGTAACCGTCGAAGGCGAGAACTTCGTCGGCAGTGGACCCTATAATGTCTTCGGCCAAGCCGAGATAACGGGAACCTATAGCCAAACCATCGAACGCGGTGGCAAGCGCGATGCACGATTGGCTTTTGCTGACCGTGACATCGGTGTTGCCGAGGCATCGTCGCGCGTAGGTCGGCTCGAGCTTGTTAGCGCTGTGCAGCGTGCGTTTCTCGATGTCGTAATCGCTGGCTATGTCGTCGAGATCGCGGAAACACGATTGGGTGTCGAAATCGAGATGCAGCGCGAGGCGCTGCGCCGTGTGCGCGGATATAAAGATCCGCTATTTGTTGAAACCAGCGCGTCGGCGCGGGTTACGCAGGCGCAGCTTAATCTTGCCGAAGCGCGCGCGCGGCAAGTTGCGGCGCGTGACGGGCTTGCCGCTTATTGGGGCGGAAGCGGCATGGACATCGAAACCGAGGGCGAAGTGATGTCGGGCATCCCGGCAGCGCGGCAACTGGCAGAAGCCGATGTTGCGCTTGCGCAGGCCGAGGCTGAACGCGCTTCGGCGGCGGTAACGCTCGAACAGACGCGCGTTCGCCAGGATTATACCCTGAGTGGCGGCGCACGCTTTTTGCGCGGCACCAACGACGTTGCGCTGGTTGCTGGCGTCACAATCCCATTGGGACGCTTTGACCGCAATCAAGGAAATATCGCGAGGGCACAGGCCGAAAAATTGCGGATCGAGCTGACCGCAGAGGCACAAAGACTCGACCGGCTTCGCCGCCTTGCCAGCCTTGGGGCAGAAGCGGACGCCGCCCGCGCGCGCGCCGATGCCATCGTCGTTGAGGTCTATCCGCAGACCACCAAGGCACTCCGGCAGGTGCGCGAAGGCTATGCGCGCGGCGGCTTCACCTTCCGCGACATGCAAGGTGCCGCCGATGCCATCATCCAAGCGCAGGCCGAATGGCTCAATGCCGTGACGCGCTACCGTGACCTTCAAACTGAAATAGACCGGCTGACCGGGCGCTTTGACGCCGCAGCGGACAAGGGGATCAATCCATGAAACAGTATCTGTACATTCGCATGGCGGCAGCCTTGTTGTTCACCGTCCCGCTCGCTGCCTGCGGCGGCGAGGCTGAAAAACCGGCTGAAGGTGAAGGCAAGTCCGCGTCCGAATATGAAAAAGGGCCGCACAACGGTCGGATGTTGCGCGACGGCGATTTCGCGATTGAAGTCACTATTTTCGAAGATGGCCAACCGCCGCAATACCGGTTGTATCCAACGCGC
>NZ_NCGH01000070.1:0-1460 GCF_002281505.1 Sphingomonas sp. 28-62-20 | reverse complement strand
CAGTGACGCACGCACGGGGCCAAAGCTCGACGACTTCCGACCTATATGCTCGGCGATGGCGGTCGATCCAAAGGGCCCCTCCCCCAGATCCGCCATGCCGCGCAGATAGCGCTTTTCGGACGGTGTCAGGCGGTCAAACCGCACACGAAAGAAGCTGTCATCGAGTGCGGCGATGGCCGTGGGGTGAGCGAGATCGACATCCGCTACTGTAATCGGGCAGGCGTCGGCGGCATCCCAACACTGCTTGCCCCATTCCTGTAGAAAATAGGGATAGCCCTCGGTGACGGCGATGATTTGCGCGACCGCAGCAGGCTCGATCGCGCATTCCTCCGCTTCGATCGGATGGATGATGGCCGCACTGGCTGCTTCGATGCCGAGCGGACCAATGCTGGTGAACAGAAATAATCGTTCGGCATAGGACTTCGCTTTGCCCATCTGCCCGGCCAGTTGCGGCAAGCCAGCTGCAACCAGGGTGATTGGACGGTCGTTCTGGCGGGCTCGATGAAGCGCGGTGATGAGCGCCGCCAGTTCGCGCTCGGGCACATATTGCAGCTCGTCGATGAACAGCACGAGGGCTGTGTCTCGCTCAGCGGCGGCGGCGCCGGCCAAATCGATCAGATCGATCAGATCGGCGTCGAGATCGCCATTGTCCGCAACCCCGATCTCACCCAGATCGAGCGATGCCTCCAGCTCACCGTAGCTCAGCTTGAACGCCTTAACGAACCGCGCCAGTGCACCCAAGCCGCGTTTCGCGAGCGTCATTGCCGCTTGTCCCCGATCAAGTTTGAGCATGGCGGTGCGCAGGGCAGGAACCAGCATGGCTGGCAACGACTGGCCTTCGGGCGCTTCGATCGGCACGCTCAGGATGCCTTCGCCTTCTGCGGCCCGGCGCATGGCGTTGAGCAGCACCGTCTTGCCCACCCCGCGCAATCCCAGCAGGATCATGCTTTGGGCATGACGACCATTTCGAATACGGTCGAGTGCGATGGCGACCGTTTCGAGGACGTCATCCCGACCTGCAAGCTCGGGCGGGCGGCTGCCTGCACCTGGGGCGAAGGGGTTACGGCGTGGATCCATTCTAGGCTCCTTACATGATTCTAGTTGATTCGACTAGAACCATGTAAGATGATTATAAAGCGCTGCGAGCGTCTGGTTGGCTTATCGTGCCAATCTCAATGGGAAGCCATCAGCCGATTTTGGCCATCAAACGTCCAGCAGCACCCTGCTCTGCAGCCAAATTGCGGTTGTAGGCAAGCGGCATGCGTGGCGACTTCCACCGCAGCGCATCCATGATGCCAGCGAGATCCTCGCCGATGACGAATAGGTCCTGGTTGAGGCCGACCCGCGTCGAATGCGCGCTAATCCCCTTGAGCAACCGCGCCAGATCGTCTGCTGTCAGATCCGTCAGGGCACCGCGGTCGAACGCCCGCTGTATCATCGCGCGATAGATCGGACCGACC
>NZ_NCGH01000016.1:0-70416 GCF_002281505.1 Sphingomonas sp. 28-62-20 | reverse complement strand
ATCTGCTCATCGCTGAACCTCGATCGCTTCACTGCCTGTCTCCCTCTTGAGGAACAGGATAACCTCAATCCGAGGACTCTTCAGGGGAGCAGGTCAATCTCAACGCTCACATTGCCTTTCGGTCAAGCGCTTTTTGCATGGTTCAAAGGGCCGGCGGTTCCCGTAACCGCGGCGAAAATTCCCGTTTTCTTTCCCGGGAAATGCGCCCCATCGGGCCAAACTCTGCCGAAAAACAGCCCTTGCGGTGCGAGGAATCTGGACGGATTCCCCTTATTTCCCGTTATTTCGGCGGTCGATCAGCGGCCTCCATCCCTGACAGGCAAAAGGTACTGGACGCATGAGGCGCAGAGAATTTCACTGAGAAAATGGCATTTCCGGTTTGCAACTGACTCTCTGCACTACCGAAAGGAACAGAAAGTGCGCGAATTTGCGCCGCGGGAGGGATTCGAACCCTCGATACGCTTTTGACGTATACTCACTTTCCAGGCGAGCGCCTTCGACCACTCGGCCACCGCTCCGCATGCACTGGAAGGGGGCGAGCCGTAGCTGGGCGGGACGCCTTCCGCAAGCTTTGTTGGCGTGCCATGATGATTGCCATGATCAAGCTCCTCACCACCGCGCTGTTCGCCATCCCGATGTCGGCAGCTTCCGCGCCAAGCGCTGTGCTCTCCGCAGCACCGATCGCGCCCGCCCCAATCGTTCAATCTGCAGAACCGGCGGTGCCGTCTGGCTGGGCTGGAATTCCCGATGACGATCTGATGCTGGTCGATTTCGCCGATGGCAAGCGCGTGACGATCTGGATGGCGAGTGGCTTTGCACCGGTGCATGTCGCCAATATGCGGAAGATCGCGCGGGCGGGCTGGTGGAATGATGCCAGCGTTTACCGCGTGCAGGATAATTATGTCACGCAATGGGGCGACGCGACCGAATCGAAGCCGGCGGCTGCCGGGATCGTTTTGGCCCCGCCCGCCGAATATGAATGGTCGGCCACCGGCACCATGCTGACGGCCAACCCTTATCGGGACGCTTATGCCAGCGTCACGGGCTTTTCAGCCGATGGCTGGCCGCTGGCTGGTGATGGCAAACAGCAATGGCTGCCGCATTGTTATGGCATGGTCGGCGTAGCGCGCAATCTCGCTCCCGATACCGGCACTGGTGGGGATCTTTATGCGGTGATCGGCCATGCCCCACGCCATCTTGATAGGAATATTGCGGTGGTGGGTCGGGTGATTGAGGGGATGGCGGCGCTATCAGCGCTGCCGCGCGGCACGGGCGGCGGGCTGGGGCTGTACGAAAATCCTGCGCAGCGCGTGCCGATCGTCCGGGTCACGATCGCGAGCGATTTGCCGGCCGAAAATCGCCCGCATTTTGAGTTTATGAAGCCGACCTCGCCCGACTTTGCGCGCTATCTGGAAGGCCGGGCCAATCGTCAGCCGCCCTTTTTTACCGTGCCAGCGCATGCCGTGGATTTGTGCAATCTGCCGGTGCCGGTGCGTGCCGTGAAGCGTTAGGCCGCTAAGCGGTAAACCCCTTATTTGCCGACCCAGTCAGCAACCTCGGCGGCAACTTGGTTGGCGGCGGCGTTGATCGCTTCGCTGCAGTTTTCCGGCGTAACACTGCCAATTGGCGTGCGTGCTTCGAAGCGGCGTTTTTCAATCGTCTTGGCATCGGTGCGGCTGAGCGTTGCATCATAGGTAACGACCGCTTCGCTGGTTTCGGCGTCGATGCCGAAATTGCGCAGTTCGCCCCCCAAGCGGGCACCAGGATCATAAAGCGACTGGGCCGGGGTCAGCACCACCCGACCAGTCTTGGCGCCGATTGTATCGGCGAGCAGGCGGGCAAAGAGCCGGGCGGGGGGCTCAGCCCATTGTGCGTCCTTCACATAGGCAATCGAGGTTGGCGAGGTCTGTACCGGTACGTGCGCCGTGGCGATGGCGGCGGGAACGCTGGGCAGCTGGATGGTGATGGTGCTGGTATTGGCAGAATTGCTCGTTTGGCCCGGCGTCAACGGGGTGGCCGCCGTCAGCGTGAGCAAGGTCGGCGGCGCCGGTGCCCCAAAGCTGATACAGCCAGCAAGGGTCGCCATCGCCAGTCCAGCGGGCAGGAGCTTGATCGATCGGACAATCATGGCGGGCCTCATTTTTTCGGTGCTTTGGGCGTTTTGCCGGGGGTGTAGACGGGCAATTTGGGTGCGCCGAGGATCGACCCTGCGCCGCCCTGATCAATTTTTTCAGCAACCGATGTCAGGGCTGCGGCCATCACGCGCAAATCACGCACCAACTGGCCAACCTCGGGAACGGTCTGTTTGGAAAAGGTCTGCACGCCGGGCCGGGCATCGCTGACCAGGCCATCGAGTTGCTCCAGGCTATGCTGGGCTGAGGCAATTGCCTTGTTGAGATTGGCGGCGACGGGCTTGATATCGC
The DNA here is from genome assembly GCF_002281505.1 of Sphingomonas sp. 28-62-20. Taxonomy (NCBI): domain Bacteria; kingdom Pseudomonadati; phylum Pseudomonadota; class Alphaproteobacteria; order Sphingomonadales; family Sphingomonadaceae; genus Sphingomonas; species Sphingomonas sp. 28-62-20. The sequence continues at coordinate 67,993 of NZ_NCGH01000016.1, read as the reverse complement.
TTTTCAGCAGCCCGTCCGCTGAATTGGCCAACCTCGTGATGGCGGCCGCAGCCTCCCCGCCTTGCTTGATCGTCTTGCGGGTTTCGGCGATCGTCTCGCCAAGATCGCCCGAATGATCGGCCAGTGCTTTGGTGACGCGATTGGTATTTTCCAGGATTCCCGTGATCGAAGCGACATTCTTGTCGGACAGCACTTCGGTCAACCGATCGGCCAGGTGGGAGAGCTTTTCGAGCAATTGCGGCGCAGAACTGAGCAGCGCGCCCAGACCGCCCGCGCGGGTGGGAATGACGGGAACGCCGAAGGGGCAAGCGCTTTGCGGATTTTCAACCGGGCAGATGATTGGCGGCGCATCCTTGATCGCGCCATCGAGCTGAACGGTGCTGGTCCCGGTGAAGCTGCTGGAAATGGAGGCGGTGGTGCCGGTGACGACCGGCGTTTCATCGGTCACGCTGATCCGCACGCGCACGAATTTCGGGTCGCGTTTCCACACCGAAATGTCTTTGACCTGGCCTGACGGCACCCCGGAAAACGCAACAGACGATCCCTTCGCCAGCCCATCGACCGACTGTTTGAAAAAGATGTCGAATTCGCGCTCGCTGCCGCCGTTCAGGCGCGCCAGCCAGACCAGAAACAGCGCGAGCATGATCAGCAAAATCAGCACCACTGAACCGACAAGGACATGGTTGGAGCGGGTTTCCATCAGTCGATATTCCCTGGCTTTGCGTCGATCATGGCACGCCGATCGGCGCTTTCCTTGGTCGCGGTTGCAGCACGGCCGCGTGGCCCGTTAAAATATTCCTGGATCCATGGATGGTCCAGCGCGAGCAGCTCGTCGATGGTCCCAACCGCAATCACTTTTTTGTCCGCCAGCACCGCGACCCGGTCGCAAATCGCGTAGAGCGTATCGAGATCATGCGTGATCAGGAACACCGTCAGCCCCAATGTTTTCTGCAGCGAAGCGGTCAGATCGTCGAACGCTGCGGCGCCGATCGGATCGAGCCCTGCAGTCGGTTCATCAAGGAACAGCAGTTCGGGATCGAGCGCTAGTGCCCGGGCGAGACCGGCACGCTTGCGCATACCGCCGGATAGTTCGGCCGGATATTTCGGGCCAGCCTCTGCGGGCAGGCCGGTCATCACGACTTTATACGCGGCGATTTCGTCGAGCAGCCCTTGATCCAGCCGACCGTAAAACTCGCGCAACGGCACCTGGACATTTTCAGCGACCGTCAGCGTCGAAAACAGCGCGCCGCCCTGAAACAAAACGCCCCAGCGCCGCCGGATGTCGATGGTCTCACTCTCACCACGGTTGACGGTCGATTCGCCGAACACCTTGACCTCACCATCATCGGGCAATTGCAGCCCAATGATGGTCCGCATCAGCACCGATTTGCCCGTGCCCGATCCACCGACAACGCCGAAAATCTCGCCGCGCCGAACCTGCAGATCAAGCCCTTCATGGACGACTTGTTCGCCAAAACTGGTTGTGAGCCCCTTGACCGAGATGACCACGTCGCCCGCCATCAGACCCAGCCGAGCCAGGTGAAAAACACCGCGAAAAAGGCGTCGAGGACGATCACCAGGAAAATCGCCTGCACCACAGCGGATGTCGTCCGCTTGCCGACTTGTTCGGCATCGGACTCAACCAGCATGCCCTGAAAACACCCGGCAATGGCGATGATCGCGCCAAAAACGGGGGCCTTGACCAAGCCGATAAACAGATCAGTGATCGGCACCACTTCGCGCAGGCGCTGAATGAAAGTGACCAGCGGGATGCCAAGCGATATCCAGCAGAATAGCCCGCCGCCGAGAATGGCGAAGACCGAGGCATAAAAGCCGAGCAACGGCATCATCAGCACCGCAGCAAGGACGCGGGGCAGCACCAGCGCTTCCATCGGCGAAACGCCAATCGTGCGCATTGCATCGATTTCTTCGGTCAGCTTCATCGTGCCGATCTGCGCGGCAAAGGCGGAACCCGATCGACCGGCAACCATGATCGCGGTCATCAGCACGCCAAGCTCGCGCAAGGTAATGCGGCCGACCAGGTTGATCGTGAACACCTCGGCCCCGAACTGGCGGAGCTGCACGGCCCCCTGCTGGGCGATCACCAGCCCGATCAGGAAGCTCATCAGCCCGATAATGCCGAGTGCAGACACGCCGACGACTTCGAAGCGGTGCACCGTTGCGTTGAAGCGGAAACGCTTGGGGTGGGTGATGACGTTGAAAAAGGCGATGCAGGTCGCGCCGAAAAAATCGAGCAGCCCGTACATCGTCTTGAAGGTCATGATCGTTGCTTCGCCGATCTCCCCGATCACGCGGACTAATGGGCCGGCCGATTCGGGGCGCATGGCAACTTGTTGATCGGCGGCGGATACTTGATCGAGCAGATGCGCTGCGTCGCGGCTCAACCCCTCAATCCGCGCGCCATGTTCTTCGGCAAAGCGGTAGATCAGCCAAGCCCCAACCGTATCGATCCGCTCGACCCGGCTGAGATCAAGGCGATCGACAGGGCCATCAAAATTGCGCAGTCGATTGGGGAAATCGCCCAGCTTGGGCAATGACAAGCTGCCGCTAAAGCGTAGCGTGTCGGCACCGCCGACATTTTCATGTGAAAATTCAGCCATCGCGCCCATCGGATCATTCTTTGCTGCAATCGCGCTGGATCGGCAAGAACATAGCTGTCTATGGTTGAGACATGCAGGACATCGCCATTTACGATATGGACAAGACAATCACCCGGGCGGCAACCTGGACGCCGTTCCTCCTCTATGCCGCTCGCCGTCGGGCGCCATGGCGGCTCGCGCTGTTGCCGCTGCTGGGCGGGGCGGGGCTGGGCTATGCAATCGGGCTGGTTAATCGTGGACAGCTTAAACAAATTGCGTTTCGGCTGATGCTCGGTCGGGTCGTGCCGGCCCCGGCGATGGCGATGCTCGCTGCAGGGTTCGCTGACAAGATCGCTGCCCGCGGGGTTTGGTCGGCGGCGCGGGCGCAGATCGCCAGCGATCGGGCCGCTGGACGTCGCCTCGTGCTCGCGACGGCCTCCTTTCGCTGCTATGTCGACCCAATCGCTGCAGATCTTGGCTTTGATGCGGTGATCGCGACCGAATCGACCCATGCTTTGGATGGCGGCGTAACGGCATTGATCGATGGCGATAATTGTTATGGCATGGCCAAGCTTGATCGGATCAGCGCCTGGATGGCCGACCAGGGCGTAGCGCGGGCGGACGCGACGATCGCCTTTTATTCCGATCATGTTTCCGATGGCCCCACGCTGGCTTGGGCTGATCGACCTTATGCGGTCAATCCACATCCCGCGCTCAGGCAGCTTGCCGCTGCGGAGGGTTGGCCCGTGCTCGACTGGACCGACTGAAGCGTCGTCACAGCACCAAATCGATGCTGTGGATCACCAGCCCGACCAGCCCGCCGACGATTGTGCCATTGATGCGAATGAACTGCAGATCACGACCAACCGCGTTTTCGATGCGCCGGGTGATCGTATTGGCGTCCCAGCCGCGAATCGTCTCAGAGACGAGTCGAACGATTGAATCGCCATAATCGGCTGCCGTGCCGACAGCCGCGCGGCGCGCGAAACGATTGATGGTGGCGCGCAGCCGAGCATCTTCCTGCAACGTCGTGCCCAGTTGATGCAGTGCTTCGCCAAGCTTGCCTTCGCGCCCGGCATCAGGGTCACGCGCAATTCGCAGCATCGCGTGCCGGGCCGATTCCCACAGCCCGTCCAGCCAATTTTGCATCGCCGGATTTTCAATGATCTCCAGCTTCATTGCCTCAGCACGCAAGCGCATCGGGGCATCAAATTGCAGATCAAAGGCGAGCTTGGCCAGACCCTCCTCGGCTTTGGCGCGTAACGGGTGACCGGGGTCCTCGGCCATGTCGACGAGCATCTGATCAAGCCCGTCGATAATTTTGTTGGCGAGCGTTTCATCAAGGCCGGTCCAGCGCATGATCGATCCGGCGCGTTCATGCACCATGGCGCGGATAAGGTGCTCGTTGGCCGACAGCGTTCGCCCGGCCCAGCGGATAATGCCGTTGAGCAGCGGCAAATGACGATCCTTGGCGATCGCTGCCTCCAGCGCCTGACCAAGCAGCGGGGCGACATCAAGCGCACGCAGCCGCTGGCCGATCGTCGCCTTGACCATCCCGCCCAGCCGCTTTTGATCGAACGCTTCAAGCAAATCGGCCGCGAGGCGCGACGCGCCACGCCGCAGCCGACCGTCACCGCCCGACGGGCTGGCCAGCCAGCGGCCTGCCGACGAGGCCAGATCAAGCCGCCGCATCCGCCGCGCCACCACACCCGGCACCAGGAAATTATCGCGCAGAAAAGCGGCGAGGTTGTCGCCAATCCGGTCTTTGTTGCGCGGTATAATCGCGGTGTGGGGAATCGGCAGGCCGCCGGGGTGGCGGAACAAGGCAGTGACCGCGAACCAGTCGGCCAGGCCGCCGACCATGGCGGCCTCCGCAAAGGCGCGGACGAAACCGAATAGCGGGTGCACGTCCACCAGGCTGCGCGCGATCAGATAGAGCGCGGCCATCGCAACCAGCAGCCCGGTGGCGATGGCGCGCATGCGGATCAACGCCGCCGGGGGGGCTTGATCACGGCTGTCTGGGCGAGCGAACAGGTTCATCGTCGAAACAATCCCTCAACCACGGGATTGTTCACAAGCATATTCGTCCGATCGCTCACTCCGCTGGCTGCGGTTCGCCATCCCCGGGGGCATAGCCAATCGGCCGGGGGCCATTTGGCTTGAGGTCAATCACCGGCACACCGTCATCGCCCGCCTTATAGGTCAGCAAGCGACGACCGATCCGTGGGCCAATCCATTCCTCAATCCCGACAGCGATGCTGAACCCGGCGGGCACAATCACCAGCGTGAGCAAGGTCGAAAGGATGAGGCCGCCGATCACCGTTACGCCCATCGGCGCGCGGAAGCTGGCATCGCCGGTTAGCGACAGCGCGATTGGCACCATCCCCGCGACCATCGCGATCGTCGTCATCACAATCGGCTGTGCGCGCTTATGCCCGGCATCCATGATCGCGGTCGTCTTATCGACGCCCTTGGCCATTTCTTCCAGCGCGAAATCCACGAGCAGGATCGAATTTTTGGCGACGATGCCAAGCAGCATCAACAGCCCGATGAACACCGGTAGGGACAATGCATCACCGGTAAGGCGAAGCGCGATGGCGCTGCCCAGCGGGGCGAGGATCAACGAGCCCATATTCACCAGCGGCGGCATCACCCGTTTGTACAGCAGCACAAGTACCGCGAACACGAGCAAGATGCCGGAGATCACCGCGACGACGAAGTTGAAGAGCAGCTCGGGAATCCATTTTGCATCGCCCAGCTTGAGCTGGGTTACACCGACTGGCAGATTCTTGATCGCGGGCAGTTCCTGAATCTTCGGATTGGCGTCACCGGTGACCTTGCCGGGTGCCAAGTCTGCTCCGACGGTAATCCGCCGGGTCTGGTTCGCGCGCTGGATCTGCGTTGGCCCTGCGCCAAAACCGATATCGGCGACGACCTTTAACGGCACCGATCCGCCCAAGGACGTCGGCACCGGCAGGTTTTCGATCGTCGACAAATTACGGCGTGAATCTTCGGACAGCGCAACGCGGATCGGGATCTGGCGATCCGAAAGGGAGAACTTCGCGACATTCTGGTCGATATCGCCCAAGGTGGCGATGCGGATCGACTGGCTCAGCGCCGCCGTAGTGACGCCCAGGTTCGCGGCCAGATCCATGCGGGGCCGGATTGTGATTTCCGGACGCTGAAGGTCGCCGTTGACGCGCGGCGCCCGCAATTCGGGCAAACCACTCATCTGGTCAACGAGCTCGTCGGCGACCTTTGCAAGTTGCACGGGATCGGACCCGCCCAGGGTGATGGTGATATCACGGCCTGATCCGCCGCCGCCGCCGCCCTGCGACTGGAAATTGACGCGCGCGTCGGCAATTTGCGAAAGCTGCGGGGCATAGGCGCGCTCAAATTCAATGCTCGTCCGGTCACGCTTCGCCTTCAGGGTAATGAAGATGCTGGCTCTGCCCACATCGACATTGGTGAAGGCGTTCTGCACTTCGGGCGCGTCCTTGATGATTGCGCCGACCCGCAATGCAACGTCCTGCGCCTGCTTGAGCGTCGATCCCGGTGCAAGCTGAATGCGGATCCGACTGTAATCGGTATTCTGGGCCGGCTGGAAGGTAAGGGGGATGGGATTCAGAACGCCCGGGAATCCGGCAAAGCCAATAAAGGTCGCCACCAGCGCCAGAGCGCCAACGCCCAGCGTTTTCCAGCGATGCGTCACCGACCAGTGCAGCGCCTCCATATAACGATCCATCCACCAGCCTTCGCCGTGGCTGGCGCTCCCCTTGGCCTTGAGGAAATAGGCAGCGACCATCGGCGTTATCAGCCGCGCGACCGCCAGGCTGATCAGTACCGCGACGACAATCGTCAGGCCGAAATTCTTGAAATACTGCCCTGAGATTCCGGGCATCAGACCAACCGGCAGGAACACCGCGACGATCGCCATCGTCGTTGCCAGCACGGCAAGGCCGATCTCGTCAGCCGCGTCGATCGATGCCTGATATGCGGATTTACCCATCCGCATATGGCGGACGATATTCTCGATCTCCACGATCGCATCGTCGACCAGCACGCCGGCCACCAGGCTCAGCGCCAACAAGCTCAACCCGTTCAGCGTGAAGCCCATCAAATCCATGAACCAGAAGGCGGGAATTGCGGAAAGCGGGATGGCAATGGCTGAAATCACCGTTGCTCGCCAATCGCGCAGGAAGATGAAGACGACAATGACCGCGAGAACTGCGCCCTCAACCATCGCCTCAATCGCCGAATGATATTGCGTCTTGGTGTAATCCACGCTGTTGAACAGCTCAGTGAACTTGACCTTGGGATTGTCCTTTTCGAGCTGTTTGATCACCTTGGTCGCCGCATCATAAACGGTGACGTCGGAGGAGCCTTTGGCCTTTTCGATGCTGAAGGCGAGCACTTGGCGGCCATCCTGGATCGCCAGTGATCGCTGTTCGGCGTAGAGGTCCTTGATGGTCGCAATATCTGAGAGCTTAACGGTCTGGCCCCCGCCAAGGGCAATTTGGGTGTCGCCCAAGGTCAGCGCGGACCGCGCATTGCCGAGCACGCGCACGGATTGTTCGGAACCCGCGATCTGGGCGCGACCGCCTGCCGCGTTCAGGTTAGTCTGCCGCAGTTGCTGGTTGACTTGCACCGCCGTCAAGCCGCGCGACTGAAGTTTGACGGGATCCAGAATGACGCGAATTTCGCGATTGACGCCGCCATTGCGGCTCACAGCCGCCAGCCCGGGCACCCCGAGCAGCTTTTTCGATACGGTATCGTCGACGTACCAGCTCAGCTCTTCAAGCGTCATGGCAGTGGTCGATGCGGACAGATAGGCAATGGCATCGCCGCTAATATCGACGCGCGACACCTGCGGCTCCAAAATGCCATCGGGAAGATCGCTGCGGATCTGGTCAAGCGCATTGCGAACATCATTAACGGCGCGGTCGATGGGCGTGCCGATTGCGAAGGTGACGAAGGTGGAACTTGACCCTTCGCTGACGTTGGAATTGATTTCATCGACCCCGTTGATGCTGCGGATCGCCGATTCCACGCGCTGCGTGATCTGGGTTTCGATCTCGGTCGGCGCGGCGCCCGGCTGCGACACCTGGATCTGCGCGGCTGGGAAATCGATGTCCGGTTCGTTATTGACGTCCATCGTCATAAAGCTGCCAATGCCAAGCAGCAGCAGCGCGATGAACATCACGATCGGCGGGACGGGGTTACGGATCGCCCAGGCAGAGATGTTGCGGAAACCCATATTGATTAGCCCTGCTTCTTCTGGGTGACCGGCGCCACCTTTTGCCCCGGATTAAGAAACGCGCCTGCGGAAACGACGACGCGTTCGGTGCCCGTCAACCCTTCGGCGATGGCGACGCCAGCGTCGGAGACCTGACCGACCTTGATCGATTGGCGCACCACTTCGTTTTTGGCATTGATAATATAGACATAATTGCCCTTGGGATCGCTCTGCACGGCCGATTGCGGCAGCAACGGCACGTCGCTGGTGCCTGCGGCAATGACGGTGGCGGCAAAGCCACCTGGCCGAAGCGCGGCATCATAGCCAAGCGCAATCCGGACGATGCCTTGGCGGGTCTGCGGATCGATCACGGGCGAAACCTGCCAGATACGCCCGGAAAAGCTGCGATCGCTGCCGACCGGTGTGACATTGGCCGAAAAGCCAACCTTGATTGCGGTCATATCAGCATCGCTGAGCGTGGCGCGCAATTCGAGCTCACCGCCCTTGGCGAGCCGGAACAAGGTGCCCGACCCCCCGCCAACCACCTGGCCAGGTTCGATATTGCGGGTCAGCACCAGGCCAGCAGCGGGGGCACGAATATTGAGCCGACCGGTGCGGGCATTGGCCTCTCCCAACTGCGCCTGGGCAACATTGACGCGCGCATTGGCGGCATCGCGTGTTGCGGCACGGCGATCGAGATCGGCCTTGGAGATGAAGCCGCGTTCAACCAGGGCCGCTGCCCGATCGAGTTCGGCCTGCGCTAGCCGGGCATCCGAGCGCGCAACAGTGATCTGGGCGGCGAGCGATGCCGCCGTCTGCACTTGAACCGAGCGGTCAATCGTTGCCAATACCTGTCCAGCGCGGACCCATTGACCGGGTTGCACCAACACCTGAGTCACGAGCCCACCTTCGCCGACAATGCCCACCGGCATATCGATCTTGGCGGCGAGCGTGCCGGTTGCCGAAATGGTCCGACCGACCTGTTGGAGGCCTGGCACGGAAACAGTAACCGTCGGTGCCTGCGACCCAGCGCCGGCGCCAGCAGGCGGGGTCTTCGGTTCGGACGAGCCGGACGAAAAGAAATACACTGCCGCCACAACAGCGAGGACTGCCACCAGCACCAATATCCACCAACGCCGAGTGCGTGGAGCAGCTTCGCCCGAAAAGGACAGCCGACCGTTATTTTTCACCGCGCCCGATTCGTAATTCATGTGACTCAATCTTTCACGGGCGAGGCAGATGCCGCGCCGTTCCCAAGCGCTGTATTATATAAATAATGCACCGACCTCAAGAGGCCGTCTTCATGCCGGGCCATTGCCCATTTTTCCGCGCTGCCGCAAGACCGCCCAAGGCCAGTATCCGCCAAGAATCGGTTGCATCGATCGCGTGGGCGGGCGAGTTAACCGGCTGGCGCGAACAGTTGCTGCCGGGGAGAAGGATGATGCTGTTGCAGAATAGCTTTCTTGGATGGATTCTGATCGGCCTAGTCGCAGGCGTTCTGGGGAAAATCATCCTTCCCGGCAAGGATCCTGGCGGCTTCATCGTTACCATCCTGATCGGCATTGCAGGCGCTTTGTTAGCCGGTTTCGTTGCTCAGTCAATGGGTTGGCAGATCGCCAATGGCTGGCAAAGCTATGCAGCGGCGACCGGTGGATCGATCGTGCTGCTGATCCTTTACCGGGTCGTCGTCACGCGCCGCACACGCTGACGCGCGGCTGTTCAGCCAGCATTCCGATTGGATCGGCATAGCATTGTCCTGAGCAACCGATTCGGGTGCTGATAGGAGAAATGCGATGCGAGGTTTGATTCTGGCCGGGCTGGCTATTGCCCTGCCGCTGCCGCCGGCCGTTGCGCAATCCCCCCAACCCGCCGCGATGATGGACGGGACGATATTGGATGTGGTTGCGGAAGGCACGACAAGCCGAGTTCCCGATCTGGCCACGATCCGCACCGGGGTGGTCACGCAGTCGGCGACGGCATCGGCGGCGCTTGCCGATAATGCGGCCCGCATGGCGCGGGTGCTTGCGGCATTGAGCCGTGCCGGGGTTGCTGCCCGCGATGTGACCACCACGGCGGCAACGCTCAGTCCGCAATATCGCTATGCGGATAATCAACCGCCGGTGATCACTGGCTATCAGGCGACCAACACGGTCTCGGTTCGGTTCCGCACCATCAGCGCCAGCGGCCCGATCCTGGATGCGCTGGTGGCACAAGGTGCCAATCAGATTGAGGGGCCGATCCTGTCGCTCGCTGATCCCGATGCCGCGCTCGACGACGCCCGGACCGATGCGGTGAAGCGTGCCCGCGCTCGCGCGACGTTATATGCGCGCGCCGCCGGGCTGTCAGTCGTCCGAATCCTGTCGATCAGCGAAAGCGGCGACCAAGCCGTCAGCCCGGGGCCAGTGCTCTATGCTCGCGCCAAGGAAGCGGCGGATACGACGATTATGCCGGGCGAATCGGCGGTAACGGCAAGGTTATCGGTCCGCTTTCTGCTGAAATAGCGGGGCAGGCGCGGCGCAACACGCATGAAAAGAGCCGCCCGATGTGATTCGGGCGGCTCGATTGCCTGAGTGATGTCTAGCGAAGCCTAGCGCACCGTTCCCCGGCGGGCGAGGTTGACGAGCGCAAGCAGGATAACCGCGCCGATCAGCGAATAGACGAAGGTGGTCACGGTGATGGCCTGATTGATGCCGCCACCGAACAGGAATGAGGCGATGACCGAGCCGATGACGCCGACGACAATGTTGAGCAAAATGCCTTGCTGGCCATCGGTTCGCATCATCAAGCTGGCAAGCCAGCCAACGACCCCACCAACCACGAGCCAAATGATAAGACCAATCATGTAATCCTCCTCTGCGCCCGATCATCGGGCATGCAAAGGAAAGACTCGTCAGTGTCGCGCTTTGTTCCGGCGCATGGATGTGCGTGTGACGATCAATATTTCTGCTGGCGTTCGTACAGCGATTTATAATGCTGAATCCGGGTGACGCGCAGCCCCGGCATTCCCGATCGATCGATCGCGCGCTGCCAGCCGGCAAATTCTTCCATTGTCAGATTATAACGCTGGCACACTTCGTCCACCGTCAGCAGCCCGCCATTGACGGCAGCGACAACTTCCGCCTTGCGGCGCACCACCCAGCGGGTGGTTTCGGGCGGCGGCAACGAATCGAGCGTCAGCGGCTCGCCGAGTGGCCCTATTACTTTTGCTGGCCGAATTTTCTGGTTCTCGATCATGCTTACCTCGATCGGGGCGGGGGCCCCCTGAAACTCACTAACGACCATTAGCAGCCGGACTTGAACACAGACTGAAATGGCGCGGTAAACGGGGCGTTCATTCCTGTCTCCAGCGGCAGATCAGCGCTGCCATTGCTCGGTTGAACGCACCGTGCACTGGCCGGAGCAAATCTTCGGGCTTTGCCTGGATGCCGGAATAGGCGCCGATCAATGCCGTCGGGCTGTTGGCCTGACGTGCGGCAATGCCCACCAGCAGCACCGCTAAATCCCCAGGCATGGCAATGGCTGTGCCGTCAGGCTCGAACCGCGAAAAACTCAAATCCACAAAAACACTTTCACAAAACGACTCAATTGATTTGCGTAGGGTTAGCGTGCGGGTCTGAAGGTCCGGTAAAGCTCGGGACTGAAGTGAAAATTTTTTATCCCCGCAGCGTCGCTTTGCATCGGCACGGTCAAGCGCCTATCTGCGCGGCGATGATCGACGGTGATTTTCAATTGAACCCCGGGGCCGCAGGGCAGCGAATCGTCGTCGCCATGTCAGGCGGCGTCGATAGTTCAGTCGTGGCGGCGCTGGCTGTGCGGACCGGTGCCGAGGTGATCGGCGTGACGCTCCAGCTTTACGATCACGGCGAAGCGGTTGGCCGGGCGGGCAGTTGTTGCGCGGGCCGCGACATTCGCGATGCGCGCGCCGTGTGTGATCGGCTGGGCATCGCCCATTATGTGTTCGATCATGAAAGCAGCTTTCGTGATCAGGTGATCGATGATTTCGCTGACGAATATCTCGCAGGGCGCACCCCCATTCCCTGCATCAAATGCAATATGGGTCCGAAATTTACCGATCTGTTCAAGCTGGCACGCGATCTGGGCGCGGATTGTCTGGCGACGGGCCATTATGTGCGCCGGGTGGCAGGGCCGCTCGGTGCTGAACTTCACCGGGCGGTCGATCCGGCGCGCGACCAGAGCTATTTTCTATTCGCGACAACCGCGGCTCAGCTCGATTATCTGCGTTTTCCGCTGGGCGGCATGCCCAAGGCGCGCGTGCGCGAAATTGCAGCGGAGATCGGCCTGGGCGTCGCCACCAAGCCCGACAGCCAGGATATCTGCTTCGTCCCCGATGGCGATTACGCCAGTCTGGTCAAAAAACTCCGCCCTGATTCCGATAGCAGCGGCGAGATCGTCGACGAAGCCGGTCAGCTTCTCGGCCGGCATAAGGGCATGATCCACTTCACCGTCGGCCAGCGACGCGGGCTCGAAATCGGCGGCACGCCCGAACCGCTCTATGTGATTCGGCTTGAACCGGCGACGAAGCGGGTGGTTGTCGGGCCAAAACGGGCATTGGCGGTGGGCGCTGCGCGGCTGACCGACATCAACTGGATTGGCGGCGATCATGCAGGGCCAGTCACTGCCAAGGTCCGTTCGCTCGCCAAGCCGGTCCCGGCGATGTTGATTGATGATCGCGTCGTGTTCGACTTGCCCGAATATGGGGTCGCGCCGGGCCAGGCGGCGGTGCTCTATGCCGGTGAGCGGGTGCTGGGCGGCGGCTGGATCGCCGAGACCGAGCGGGCGCTGGCGACCGCTTAGGGCTTTTTCAGCGGCGCTGGCTGACAGCCAAGCAAGGGATCAAAGGTCACCGATCGGCTGGCGATCCAGGGTACCGACGCCGTCACCGTCTTGGTCGCGGGATCGTCGCTCAGCTGGATGCGCTCCATGCCGGGCTCGAAATCCTTGTAACAACTGCCGAGCGGGCGATTGCCGATATAGCGGCAGGCACAGGCAACGCGGGCGCCATAGCCGACCCCGAGTTCAAGCTGTGGCTGCAACGCCCTGATATACAGCCAGGCGGCGAGCAGGGCGGCGATGATCAGCACAAGGCCGATCGGCAGCATAAGGCGTCTTGCGTTCATCGTCGGCCAGCCTAGGCTGTGCCCATGAAAATAAAAAGCCTTGTTCTCGCCGGGGTCGCTGGTGTGTTGGGTGCAGGTGCCAGCCTGGCCCTGTCCGCTGATGTCGGCCCGCTTAAACCTCTCTTCGCTGCTGATCAGGCCGAGGCGCGCGCTGCGATCCTGATTGAGGACGGGCGAGTGATCGCGAAACATTATGCGCCCGGCTATTCGGACGCGAATCGCTTCATCAGCTGGTCGATGGCGAAAACGATTACCGCGATGCTGGTCGGCGAACTGGTCGCGGACGGCAAATTGCAGCTCGATGCCCCGGCACCGATTGCCGAGTGGCAAAAGCCCGGCGATCCGCGTGGCAAGATCACCCTGCGGCAATTGCTCCATATGGCGTCGGGGCTTGAGCATACCGAAGAAGGTCAGCCGGTCGAGAAATCGGATACCAACCAAGTGCTGTTCGTCAACGGCACGGAAAACATGGCCGCGCGGTCGATCGCCCAGCCGCTCGAGGCGAAGCCCGGCGAGAAGTTCGAATATAGTTCGCTCACCACGATCATCCTGTCGGAAATCATCACCCGCGCGCTGACCGACAGCCGCGACCCGCGCGTCCGAGCGCAAACCTATCGCGATTTTCTCTATGCGCGGCTGTTTACCCCCGCTGGCGTCACCACAGCCTTTCCCGAATTTGACGGGGCGGGCACGCAGATTGGCGGCTCGCTGATCCATATGTCGCTGGAGGATTTCGGTCGGCTGGGCGGGCTGCTGCACGAAGGCAAGGCGCTGGACGGCACGCAAGTGATCGCCCCCGAATGGCTTGCCTTCATGAAGCAATCATCGCCGACCGACCCCGAATATGGCGGGCAATTATGGCTCAACCGCCCCGGCGCGCCCGATGGCAGCCCGTCGCTATTCCCGGAAAAAGGCGTGCCTTCCTTGGTGTCGATGAACGGTCATCTCGGGCAATATGTCATGGCGTTTGATGGCAAGGGGGCTGACGGCACGCCACACCGCTATGTGCTGGTCCGGCTTGGCAAGACGCAGGACGGCAATCGCCGTCCAGTGATCAACGGGTTGGGCGACATTGCCGCGAGTCTGACCAAATCCTGATTGCCGAACACGGGATTTAGGTCAGCATGACGGCGCTGCCGCCTGAGTGCATAGCAGCGCGATGGAAAAGCTCACGGTTTGGTTCGACGGCGGTTGCCCGCTGTGCAGGCGCGAAATCGGCCTGATGCGGCGGCTCGACCGGCGCGGGGCGATTGCATTTGTCGATGTTAGCGATGGCGATTCAGCGTGCCCGGTTGATCGCGATGCCCTGCTGGCCCGTTTTCATGCGCGCGAAAATGGCGTGATGCTGTCGGGCGCGGCAGCCTTTGCCGCGATGTGGCGCGCGATCCCGCTGCTCCGCCCAATCGGCTTGGCAGCGCGAAACCACTATGTGCTGGCTGGTCTGGAATGGCTGTACCGGCGGTTTCTGGTGCTCCGCCCGGCGCTGCAATCGCTGGCCGGCGCGCGCAGCCGTTAGAGCAGAAACACGCCTTCCATCACCGTTACGCAGCGGCCGCCGAGGATGACGTGGTCGCCATCAAGCCGGCACGCGACAAAGCCGCCGCGCGCGCTTGCCTGATAGGCGGTAAAGCTGTCGCGCCCAAGCCGTTTGGCCCAATAAGGCGTCATCACGGCGTGGGCTGACCCCGTTACCGGGTCTTCGGGAATGTCATAATAAGGCGTGAACACCCGGCTGATCACATCGGTGGAATCGCCCGGCGCGGTGACGACGGCGACCAGCTTGCCAAGCGCCGCCAGTGCGCGCTGATCGGGCTTTAGCGCGCGAATCTTGTCGGCGCTGTCCAGCACGATCAGCGCATAGCCCGTTTCAAACCACAAAGTTTCGATTGCCGGGCCGGCACCGATCGCCGCAACAATATCGGGCAGGGGCGTCGGTGTGGGGCCCCAGGCGGGCAGGGCCATGCGATAGCCGTCGCCATCGCGCTCGACCCAGAGGATACCCGCCTGACGCGTCCGAAACGTGACCCGCACCAGCGCGGAATCGCGCGCCAGCAGATAATGGCCGCTGGCAATCGTGGCATGGCCGCACAGCGCCACTTCGGCGGCGGGCGTGAACCAGCGCAGCTCGTAATCAGCAGCACCGCTCGCATCGGGCACGAGAAATGCCGTTTCGCTCAGGTTGTTTTCCCCCGCGATCGCCAGTAACACATCATCGCTCAGCCAGGCATCGAGCGGCATGACAGCCGCTGGATTGCCAGTGAACGGCGCATCGGCAAAGGCGTCGATCTGGGTGATCGGCAGGCGGATTCGGGCGGGCGCAGTCACGGTTGGACGTCCTTCAGCTTGGCCATTTCATCGGCTTCGACCAGATCGTTGCCAGGGTGATCGACCTGGCCGTCCGGGTCGATATGGATCAGCACTTCGGTGCCCGGAAATTCCTTCGCCAGGCTGTGTTCGATCCGGTCAGTTACGTCATGCGCCTCGGCAATCGTCATGGCTGGGTCCATCCAGATGTGAAACTGGACGAAATCGGTCGCGCCGCTGGTGCGGGTGCGCAAATCGTGG
The DNA here is from genome assembly GCF_002281505.1 of Sphingomonas sp. 28-62-20. NCBI lineage: Bacteria > Pseudomonadati > Pseudomonadota > Alphaproteobacteria > Sphingomonadales > Sphingomonadaceae > Sphingomonas > Sphingomonas sp. 28-62-20. Next base: position 52,454 of record NZ_NCGH01000016.1, on the reverse strand, counting down.
AGGCCCTTCAGCTCGGGATGGCGGCCGGCAACCTCGACAAAGCGGCGGCGCTTTTCGGGTGGCCATTCCTTGTCCATCAACTGATCGATCGCGGCGCTGGAGGCGCGCCAGGCGCCCCAGAGCAGCCAGGCCGCAATTGCGATGCCGAAGATCGGATCGGCGCCCGTAACGCCCAGATATTGATCGAGCACCAAGGCGGCAATGACGGCAGCGTTCAACAGCACGTCCGACTGATAATGGACATGATCCGCGCCGATCGCGACAGAGCCGGTGCGGGCGATGACGTGGCGCTGATAGGCGAGCAGGCCGATGGTGATGACGATCGCAATCGCCGATGCGCCAATCCCCAGTTCGGCATCTGCCGTGACTTGGCGCGCCACCAGTCGATCGACCGCGCGACCAAAGATTGCAAAGGCGGATACCGCGATCATCGCGACCTGGAACAAGGCAACCAGCGCCTCTGCCTTGCCATGGCCGAAGCGATGATCATGATCGGCCGGCTGCGCAGCAAGCCGCACGCCAAACAACGTCATCAACGAAGCGACCAGATCAAGCCCGGTATCGGCAAGCGACCCAAGCATTGCGACCGATCCGGTATGCCAGGCCGCATAGCCCTTGATCGCCATCAGCACTGCCGCAGCCGTCACGCTGGCGACGGCGGCCCGCGTGGTTAGCGCACCGCTCGCCTGATGATGCGCGGCGCGGGCGTGATGATGGTTGTGCCCGACAGTCACGGATACAGCATGCCTTCGGTCCAGCCATCGCCGCTCTGGGTAAACACCCAGCGTTCGTGCAGCCGATGTTCACGGTCCTGCCAGAATTCGATCGTCTGCGGGGTCACGCGATAGCCAGACCAGTGTGGCGGCCGCGGGACGTCGCCACCGTCAAACCGGGCCTTCATCGCTGCAAAGCGTGTTTCGAACGTCGCGCGACTATCCAGCGGGCGCGATTGATCGGACGCCCAGGCACCCAGCTGCGAATCACGGCTGCGGCTGGCGAAATAGGCGTCGGCCTCTGCCGCGCTAACCGTGGACACTGATCCTTCGATCCGAACCTGCCGACGCAGCGATTTCCAGTGAAACAGCAATGCCGCCTGCGGATTGGCGGCAAGGTCCGTTGCCTTTCGGCCTTCCTGATTGGTGTAAAAGACAAACCCGTCCGGGCCATGGCCCTTCAGCAGGACCATCCGCAGCCCCAACCGGCCTTCCGCATTGCTGGTCGCCAGGGCCATGGCGTTTGAATCGTTGATTTCGCTGGTGCGCGCTTCGGCATACCAGCTGTCGAAAAGATCAAATGGATTGGTGGTCATGCGCCGTCCTTATAGGCTCTGCCCGGTTCCGTCACCTTCCAACCCAGCGAGTCATACCCATGGCGACGCGCTTGGTTGTTGCACGGCAGCATCGATTGTGGTGACCATGCGCGCACACAACCGGCAGGGGGAATCATTGGCGGCAGTTGAACGATCATTGCCGCAAGGGCGCAGGAGCCAGATGAGCTGATGGCCACGGTTCCCACTGCTGTTATCGACCCTGCCCGCCAGGCAGCGCGCTGGATCGCTGACTATTGTCGTGAGCACCAGCTTGGCGATGTGATGTGCAATGGTGGCGATGCCTGGACAGCAATGCTGGAGGAATTGGCCGGTGCGGTGGGCGATGATCTCGGCCATGCACGTGACCGGGTGCAGCGCCAGGCCGAGGATATCGGCACGGGTTTTCGGATTATCGGGGAGAGCGAAGAGCGACCCTGGCCGGTCTCGCCGGTGCCGCTGCTGATCAATCACGACGAATGGGCCGCGATTGCCGAGGGCGTCGAACAGCGCGCCGTGCTGATGGAGATGATTCTCGCGGATATTTATGGCCCCGGCAATCTTACCGCGGGGGGATCGATTCCCGCGGCGTTGGTCAATGGCAGCCCGTTTTTCTTGCGGCCACTGGTGGGGCTTGAGCCGCCGGGCGGGCACCATCTGCATTTCGTCGCGGTGGATTTGGGGCGCGGTCCGGGCGGTGAGTGGCGGGTCCTCGCCGATCATCTTCGCGCGCCGGCGGGCGCGGGATATGCGCTTGAAAATCGGCTGGCGGTATCGCGGACGCTGGGTGGTCTCCAGACCCGGTTGAATATCCAGCGCCATGCCCCGTTCTTTGCCAATTTTCGTGCCGGGCTGGCGGCGGCGTGTAAGCGCAGCGAGCCTCGGATCGGCCTGCTGACGCCGGGGCGCTATAATCCAAGCTATACAGAGCAAGCGCATCTGGCGCGCTATCTCGGCCTGTTGCTGGTCGAAGGCGCCGATCTCGCGGTGCTGGAGGACAAGCTTTATATTCGCACGATTGCCGGGTTGAAGCGGGTCGATGCCTTGTGGCGGCGGATCGATCCGCGCCTGATCGATCCACTGGCGTTCGATTCGCATTCCAAAATTGGTGTGGCGGGGCTGATCGACGCGATGGCGGCGGGCAATGTCGTTGTCAGCAATGCTCCCGGCTCGGCGGTGCTTGAAAGTCCGGCTTTTGAGGCATTTATGCCCCGGCTGGCGCGCGAACTGCTCGGTGCGCCGCTCAAAATTCCCAATATCGCGACTTGGTGGTGCGGGCAGGATGCGGCGCAGGCGCATGTTGATTCGCATTTCGATTCGATGTTGATCGGGCCGGCCTTTGTTGCGGCGCCGCTTGGCCTGCCCGGCGGCAAGCCAGTGATGCCGGGCGATCTCTCGGCTGAGGACCGTGCGGCGTTGCTGGCGGATATGGCGCGTCGCCCGCAGGATTATGTCGGGCAGGAAAATGTTCGCCTGTCGACCATGCCGGTGGTGAGCGATGATCACCTGGTGGCGCGCCCGTTTACGCTCAGGGTGTTTGCGGCACGCGGCGCCGATGGCGGCTGGACCGTAATGCCGGGCGGCTTTGCCCGCATTGGCGAACATCCCGATCCACGCGCCTCGATGATGGGGGAGGGTAGCTGGTCGGCTGATGTCGCCATTTATGGCGATACGCCCGTTGCGCCGGTGTCGTTGCTGCCCGATGCCAGTACCGTCAATATCCGGCGCAATCCCGGCACCTTGCCCAGCCGGGTCGCGGATAATTTTTATTGGCTGGGCCGCTATCTGGAACGCGGTGAGGCATTGCTCGGCGTGATTCGGGTCATGCTGGGCAATTCGATCACGGCCGATGCCGGCGCCGCGCTGGCGCCGGAAACGATTGCGCGGCTGGTTGGGATCATCGTCGAGGATGGCGCCGCGCCGCGCCCGCCCAGCCTGCGCCGCACCGATCTGATCACGCTGGCCCGCACGGCCATGGAAGCTGGCGATGGCGGCTGGAACAGCGTGCGATCAATCAATCGGACGGCGCGGGCGATCGGGGCGGGATCGCGCGATCGGTTGTCAGCGGACATGACTCGGCTGCTGGATGCACCAGCACCGGCAGGCGGTGCGTTGCTCGATCGCGCCGGATCGCTCCAGCGGCGGTTTGCGGCGCTGGCCGGGCTCTCGACCGAACATATGGGGCGCACCGATGCCTGGCGCTTCCACGATCTTGGCCGACGGATCGAGCGGGCGACCGCGGTTGCCCGCGCGGTGCGGGTGTTTGGCTGCGCAGCCGCCACCGCCGATGACTTGTCGACCTTGCTTGATGTTGCGGATAGCCAGATCAGTTATCGGCAGCGCTATCTGGGCGGTCTGGCACACGGCCCGGTGGTCGATCTGGTTGCGCTCGATCCGGGCAATCCGCGCGCCATCGCCTATCAGGTCGCCACGATCAGCGAGCATCTGCGCGCGCTGCCGGTTCTGGCTGATGACGGCATGGCCGAAGCGCATCAGGTGGAGGCAACCGCGCTTGCTGCGCTGGTGGCCACAGCTACCGCCGCAACGCTTGACGAAGCCACCTTACGCGAAATCGAACGGCGGCTGTGCCGTTTGTCAGAGGCGATTGCCCGGCGTTATTTCCTGCAAGGGGGTGAACCGCTGCGGGCGGGTGGCCTGACGCTGGCATGATGCTGATTGCCAGATGATTTACGCCATCCGACATGTCACCCGTTTCGATTATGGTGCGCAGGTGCGTTTTGCGCGCTGTAATTTGCGGCTGAAGCCGATTTTATGGTCCGGCCAGACGCTTGATGATTACCAGCTGACGATCAGCCCAACCGGACGGATCGCCCCCGCGCGGGCCGAGGCCGGGCTGGCCAATGTCGTGCGGCTGACGGTGGAAGAACCGGTGCGCTATCTGACGATCGAAAGCGTCTCGCGGGTGACGGTTGATCGGCTGGTGCCGGTGCCGAGTAGTGATGATCCGACGCTGGCAGAAATTGCCCATGCCGCCCGGCGCAGCCGCGACGGATCAGCCGCTGGGCCAAGCGCCTATGTCTTCCCGTCGCCGTTGATCCCGCTTGATCCTGACATCGCGGCCTATTGTGCTGCGGATCTGGCCCCTGATCGACCCGCGCTGGACGCCGTGATTGCGCTGGCACAGCGCATCCAGCGCGATTTCGATTTCGATCCGACCGCGACGTTGGTCGACACGCCCCCGCGCGAGGCGTTTATGAAGCGCGGCGGGGTGTGCCAGGATTTTGCCCAGATCATGATCACTGGTCTGCGCGCCGCGGGCCTGCCAGCTGCCTATGCGTCTGGCTATATCCGCACCATTCCGCCGCCGGGGATGGAACGGCTGGTCGGCGCTGATGCGACGCATGCCTGGGTGATGCTGTGGTGTGGCGACCGGATCGGGTGGGTGGGGGTTGACCCGACCAACGGCATCTGGATGGCGGGTGACCATATCATCATGGCGATCGGCCGTGATTATGCCGAAATCGCCCCGATTGACGGCATCGTCCTGGGTTCGGGCGCACAGAAATTAGAGGTCAGCGTTGATGTTGCCCCGGTGGGGTAGCGAGATTGCTGCGGCATCGGGTTTGCGCTTCCAGTCTTGATCCCCCAAATAGGCACGAACAGACCAACTCATCGGGAACCCAATGGCCGATCCTTACCAATTGCTGGGTGTGTCGCGCGGGGCAAGCGAAGCCGATATCAAAAAGGCATATCGCAAGCTTGCCAAGGAACTGCATCCTGATCGCAACAAGGACAACCCAAAGGCGTCGGAGAAATTTTCGCAGGTCACCAACGCCTATGATCTGCTGAACGACAAGGATAAGCGCGCGCGATTTGATCGCGGTGAGATTGATGGTGATGGCAATCCGGCCTCCCCCTTTGGCTTTAACCCCGGCCAAGCCGGCAGTGGCGGGTTCCGTCCAGGCCCCGGTTCGGGCGGTGGGGCCAATTTTGATTTTGGCGGCGGCGATTCGGGCGATTTTGGCGATATTTTCGAAGGCCTGTTTGGCGGCAAACGGGGCGGTGCTGGCGGGGGTGGTTTTTCCAGCGGCTTTGGCCGACGGCCAAACCCCAAGGGCGCGAATATCGCCTATAAGCTGGCCGTCCCCTTCGTGGATGCAGCGACACTGAGCGCCCAGCGGATTACGCTTGGCGATGGCAAGACGATCGATCTCAAGCTGCCTGCGGGCGTCGAAACCGGCACGCAGATGCGGCTTGCCGGCAAGGGCCAGCCCGGCCCCGGCGGTGCGGGCGATGCGATCGTGACGATTGATGTACAGCCGCATCGTTTTTTTGAACGCGTTGGCGATGACGTTCGGCTCGATCTGCCAGTGAGCCTGTCGGAAGCGGTGCTGGGGGCATCGGTGAAGGTGCCAACCGTGGAGGGTGCGGTGATGCTGTCGGTGCCCAAAGGATCCAGTTCGGGCAAGGTGCTCCGGCTGAAAGGGCGCGGCTTTCATAAAAAGACCGGCGAGCGCGGCGATCAATTGGTCACCCTGATGGTTGATCTGCCGGTAGACGACGATGCGCTGATCGAATTTGCCACCAATTGGTCTACCAGGGATAAATGGAAACCGCGCGGCAAGCTGGACGGTTGACAGCGCGTGCAGGACATATCGCCTGAATCGCCAGAGGAACGGCGGCGCCGTCCGGGCCGGGCGCCCCGGCTCGATCGGCGCTTCGCCTTTATGCGGCCGGGCAGCTATCTTCGCGAACTGCTCAGGCGCGTGTTTGTCGGCGTGATCAGCGATGGTTTCATTCATGCTGGCAATCTTGCCTATTTGTCACTCCTGACGCTGTTTCCCTTCTGCATTGTGGCGGCAGCAATCGCTCGCTTGATTGGACGCACCGATGCCGGGGCGCACACGATTGACGCTTTCCTGCGGACCGTGCCACCCGGCGTCGCGCGGGTGCTGGCGACCCCGATCAGCGATGTGCTGGCGGCGCGATCAGGATCATTGCTGTGGTTTGGCGCGATCGTCGGGCTTTGGACGACGGCCAGCTTTATTGAGACGATCCGCGATATCCTGCGCCGCGCCTATGGCGTTCAATCAGGGAGTCCCTTTTGGCATAACCGGCTCTGGTCGATGGGATTGACGTTGGCATCGTTGATTCTGGTGCTGATCGCGTTCAGCTTTCAGGTCGCGCTGGTGGCGATTGAACAATTTATTCTGCAGGTGATGCCGCTGGCCCCCGGGGCGGCAACAACGGTGTCGCTCTCGCGAATCGCCCCGGCGCTGGCGCTGTTTGCGGCGCTTTATGTCGTTTTCTATTCGCTCACGCCGCGCCAATATCGCGATGGGGCCTATCCGAAATGGCCGGGCGCTGCCTTTACGGCAGGCTGGTGGCTCCTGGTGACGGCGTTGTTGCCGGGCATTCTGGCCAATCTGACCAATTATGATCTCACCTATGGCAGCCTGGCCGGGGTGATGATCGCCTTGATTTTCTTCTTTCTGGTCGGCCTTGGGCTGGTGGTTGGCGCCGAATTAAACGCGGCACTGGCGGAAAGCGATCCGGAAGGCGTAGAGGGTTCCGACGAAGCAATAGAGGCGATAGGCGTGTGACCGGATTGATGCAGGGAAAACGCGGGCTGATCATGGGGCTCGCCAATGATCGTTCGCTGGCTTGGGGGATTGCGAAGAAGCTGAGCGAAGCGGGTGCCGAACTCGCCTTCAGCTATCAGGGGGAGGCGATGGAAAAGCGCGTGCGCCCGCTGGCGCAGAGCCTGGGCGCGCAAAATCTGTTCGATTGCGACGTCAGCGACATGGCCTCGCTCGATGCGTTGTTCGAAGCGCTCAAGACGCGCTGGGAGACGATCGACTTCGTCGTCCATGCGATCGGCTTTTCCGACAAGAATGAGCTGCGCGGCGGCTATGTCGACACCAGTCTCGACAATTTCCTGATGACGATGAACATCAGCGTCTATTCCTTCGTCGCGGTCGCCAAACGCGCGGCGGCGATGATGCCCAACGGCGGGTCGCTATTGACGCTCAGCTATTATGGCGCGGAAAAGGTCATCCCGCATTACAACGTCATGGGCGTCGCCAAGGCAGCGCTCGAGACGAGCGTGCAGTATCTCGCGGTCGATCTGGGTCGCGACAATATCCGCGTGAACGCGATTTCGGCAGGGCCGATCAAGACGCTGGCGGCGAGCGGCATCGGCGATTTCCGGCTGATCCTGAAGTGGAACGAGTATAATTCGCCGCTCAAGCGCAACGTGACGATCGAGGATGTCGGCGGCTCGGCGCTCTACCTGCTCAGCGACTTGTCGAGCGGCGTGACGGGCGAGACGCACCATGTCGATGCGGGATATCATGTGGTCGGCATGAAGGCGGAGGACGCGCCGGATATTACGCTGGGGTAAACCGATGCCGGTTGTCTTTCGCGAGCGGGGATTTCGTTTCTTCTTTTATTCGTTTGAAGGCAGTCCGCGCGAACCCGTTCATATCCATGTCAAAGGCAATGATGCTGACGCCAAGTTCTGGGTTGGAGAGGAAATCGTGCTGGCGTACAATGATGGCCTTAACAGCCGCGACCTTGCATTGGTCAGCTTGATCATCAGGGCGCGACGCAAGGAAATTCGGGACGCTTGGTATGCACACTTTGGTTAATCCGAAATCGGTCAGGTTCGATGAATCGACGATGTGGGTCGAGCTGTCAGACGGGCGCACGCTCGGCATGCCGTTGGCATGGTATCCACGCCTGTTGGGGGCATCGCCAGAATTGCTGAATGCAGTGGAATTGTCGCCGTCAGGGCTGCATTGGGACGCACTGGACGAAGATCTCTCGGTGGCCGGTATGCTGGCTGGCCTCGGTGCACATAATGACCGGCGTATTGCCGCCGCGTGAGCCACAATAGCTTCGGCCATCTTTTTCGCTTCACCACCTGGGGGGAGTCGCACGGCCCTGCCATCGGCGCAGTCGTCGATGGCTGCCCGCCGGGGCTGGCGCTGAGCGAAGCCGATATCCAGCCGTTCCTCGACAAGCGCCGACCGGGCACGTCGCGTTTCACGACGCAGCGGCAAGAGCCGGATGTGGTCCGCATTCTTTCGGGTGTGTTCGAGGGAAGGACGACGGGGACACCGATTGCCCTCATGATCGACAATGTCGACCAGCGATCAAAGGACTATTCGGAAGTAGCCAAGGCCTATCGCCCCGGCCATGCCGATTATGCCTATGACGCCAAATACGGCTTTCGCGATTATCGTGGCGGGGGGCGGTCTTCGGCTCGGGAGACGGCGTCAAGGGTGGCGGCGGGCGCGGTCGCGCGGCTGGTAATCTCCGAGGTGCGAATCACCGCCTGGGTTGAGGCAATCGGTGGCGATTGCGTTGACCCCGCCAATTTCGATCGTGATGAGATTGATCGCAACCCCTTCTTCTGTCCCGATGCCGCCGCTGCCGCGCGCTGGGAAAAGCTGGTTGATGATGCCCGCAAGGCCGGGTCATCGCTCGGCGCGGTAATCGCTTGCGAGGCCACCGGCGTGCCCGCCGGTTGGGGGGCGCCGCTTTATGCCAAGCTCGACGCTGATCTGGCGAGTGCCTGTATGAGCATCAATGCAGTAAAGGGCGTCGAAATTGGCGACGGCTTTGGCGCGGCGAATTTGCGCGGGGAGGACAATGCCGACGCAATGCGGCCCGGTGCCGATGAACCAGCGTTTCTCGCCAACCACGCAGGCGGCATCGCAGGTGGCATCTCGACCGGTCAGCCGGTGCTGGTACGCGTCGCGTTCAAGCCAACCAGCTCGATCCTGACGCCAGTCGAAACAATCGACCGCGACGGCAACGCGACCGAAATCATGACCAAGGGTCGCCACGACCCATGCGTCGGCATCCGCGGCGCGCCGGTGGTCGAAGCGATGGTTGCGCTGGTGCTGGCCGATCACAAATTGCGCCACCGGGGGCAATGCGGCTGATCGGGCAATGAAAACTTCACCGTCACCCCGGGATTGACCCGGGGTCCCGCTTTTGCACGGACTGAGAAGAAGCGGGACCCCGGGTCGAGCCCGGGGTGACGGCAAGGGGATCGGTTGAGCGCTCAATCCGCGAACGGATCGCGCACCAAGATCGTATCCTCGCGTTCTGGGCTGGTCGACACCAGCGCGACCGGGCAGCGGATCAGCTCCTCGATCCGCTTGATATATTTGATCGCCGCCGCCGGCAGATCAGCCCAGCTGCGCGCGCCTGCGGTCGATTCCTGCCATCCCGGCAATGTTTCATAAATCGGTTCGACACCCGATTGATCAGCATAGTGCGCCGGGAAATAATCGAGCTCAATCCCATTAAGCCGATAGCCGATGCAGATCTTCACCTCGTCAAAGCCGTCGAGCACGTCGATCTTGGTCAGCGCGATGCCAGTGATGCCGCCGACCGCCGCTGATTGCCGCACGAGGACAGCATCGAACCAGCCACAGCGGCGCTTGCGGCCGGTGACGGTGCCGAATTCATGCCCGCGCTCCCCCAGCCGCTCGCCGGTGGCGTCGGCCAGTTCGGTGGGGAAGGGGCCGCTGCCCACGCGCGTCGTATAGGCCTTGGCAATGCCGAGCACGAAACCGACCGCACTTGGCCCCAGCCCCGACCCACCGGCCGCCGTCCCTGCAATCGTGTTCGACGACGTGACAAATGGATAGGTGCCATGATCGACATCGAGCAGCACGCCCTGCGCGCCTTCGAACAGGATGCGCTTGCCCGCCGAGCGCGCCTCACCCAGCATCCGCCAGACCGGCTGGGCATAGGGCAGCACGAATGCGGCAATCTCGCGCAATTGCTCGACCAATGCAGCGCGGTCGATCGGCGGCTCGCCAAACCCGGCGCGCAGCGCATCATGATGTGCAGTCAGCCGATCCATCTGCGGCCCCAGATCGTCGAGATGCGCCAGATCGCACACCCGGATCGCGCGCCTGCCGACCTTGTCTTCGTACGCCGGGCCGATGCCGCGCCGCGTCGTGCCGATCTTGCCATCGCCACTCGCATCCTCGCGCAGCGCATCGAGATCGCGGTGAAAAGGCAGGATCAGCGCACAATTATCCGCGACCATCAGCGTGTCGGGCGTGATTGTCACGCCCTGGCCGCGCAGCTTTTCCACTTCGGCCTTGAGCGCCCAGGGATCGAGCACCACGCCATTGCCGATGACGCTGGAGGTGCCGCGAACGATGCCCGACGGCAGCAGCGAGAGCTTGTAGACCATGTTGCCAACGACGAGCGTATGCCCTGCATTATGCCCGCCCTGAAAGCGCACGACGACATCGGCGCGCTCGGCGAGCCAATCGACAATCTTGCCCTTGCCCTCATCGCCCCATTGGGCACCGATTACTGCTACGTTCGCCAACACCTAAATCCTTCAATTTACGCCATTCGTGCTGAGTAGGGGCTGAGCTTGTCGAAGACCCGTATCGAAGCAGCTGGACCTTCGGTACGCCATTTCGACTTCGCTCAATGGCTACGCAGGACGAACGGACACGATCTTATTGCCCGCCAACGCATGCGTGCACAATTGCGCCTGCGGGGTATCGCCATCGTCGAGCGCCGCCACCGTCACCCAGCCTTCGCCGCGCATCTGCGCCGCCAGCGTCGGATCGGCCCCGACGGGCACAAACAACCGCCGTCGCTCGGTCGGAGCCAGCCCGCCATCGACGATCGCATCGGCGTAGAGCGAGAAGCCAATCGCGGGTTCCTCGCTGCCATCCTCGTGCATCACCGTATAGCTGCCGCCGCGTCCGATTTCGCCGCGTACCCCCCCGGCGAAGATCGAAAAGCCAATCCAGCTCTGATATTCGAAGCCGTGGCGCTCGGTCGGGTCTAGCGTGAGCGCAACCTTGCCCTTCAGGCTCTGCGCAATCGCCCAAAGCCCGTCGAGCCGCGAGGTGAGCGTGCCGCCGGTCGCGAAGGCGCAGAGCCGGTCATGCGCCGCCTCGAACGGCCCCGCCGCCTCGATCAGCGGCAGATAAGCGGGCGCGAGCGTTGCGACGGCCCCGGCGTCCTTGGCGTCCAACCGGTCCTTCAGCGTCTCGATCTGATCGGCAGCGACGGGGAAAGGGCCCGCCGCCAGCACATCGACGAGATCGGGCAAGGTGAAGTCGATCGAGATGTCCGCGACTCCCGCAGCCTCCAGTGCCTCGACCGCGACACCGACGATTTCCTTCGCTGCAGCGACATTGTCGAGCCCGATCAGTTCGCAGCCCATCTGGCGCTGTTCGCGTTCGGGCGCGAGTTCCGACGCGCGCAGTTTCACAACTGGGCCAGCATAACTCAACCGCACCGGGCGCGGATGGTGCGCCATCCGTGTGGCGGCGATCCGCCCGACCTGGGCGGTCATATCGGGCCGGATCGCCAGCGTGCGCTGTGAAACCGGATCGACATAGCGCACGGCATCGATCGTGCGTGACGCCTTTAGCCGCTGGGCGAGTCCTTCGAAGAACTCGACCAGCGGCGGATCAATCCGCTCATAACCATGCGCGAAAGCGGCCTCCATCACGCGCGCTTCCAGCCGCGCCGCGACATCGGCAAAGGGCGGCAGGCGATCGTGAAAGCCTTCGGGGAGGAGGGAGAGAGTCATGCCTGCCCCTTAGCCCTGTCAGAAGCTCAATCCCATCACCGTTTTCACCCCCGGCAGCGCGCGGACATTGGCGATGAGGTCATTGGTCACCGCCTCATCGACCGACAGCAGCACAATTGCCTCGCCCCCCGCCGATCGGCGACCAAGGTGGAAGGTGCCGATGTTGACGCCCGATTCGCCGAGCGTGGTGCCAAGCCGACCAATGAACCCCGGTGCGTCCTCGTTCACGACATAGAGCATGTGTCCCGCCAGATCGGCTTCGACTTTGATGCCGAACAGCTCGACCAGGCGCGGCGCGGCGTCGCCGAACAGCGTGCCCGCGACCGATTTGTCGCCGGCATCGGTCTTTACCGTTACGCGGACCATCGTGTGGTAATCGCCCTCGCGGTCATGCCGGATTTCGCGGACGTCAATGCCGCGCTCTTTGGCGAGGAATGGCGCGTTGACCATGTTCACGATGTCCGAATGCACGCGCATCATGCCCGCGAGCACGGCGCTCGTGATCGGCTTCTGGTTGAGCTGTGCCGCCGCCCCTTCTACCTCGACCGAGATGCCCGATAGGGCGCCGTGGGCGAGCTGGCCGATCAGGCTCCCAAGCTTTTCGGCAAGCGCCATATAGGGCTTCAGCTTGGGCGCTTCCTCGGCTGACAAGGACGGGACGTTGAGCGCGTTGGTGATGCCGCCGGTCACCAGAAAATCGGCCATCTGCTCGGCAACCTGCAGTGCGACATTGACCTGCGCCTCGGTGGTCGATGCGCCCAGATGCGGGGTCGAGATAAAGCCTGGCGTGCCGAACAGCGGCGAGTCCTTGGCAGGTTCGGTCTGGAACACATCAAGCGCTGCGCCGCCGATATGCCCTGAATCGAGGCCCGCCTTCAGCGCTGCCTCATCAATCAGCCCGCCGCGCGCGCAATTGATGATTCGGACGCCCTTCTTGGTCTTGGCGAGATTTGCCTCGGACAGGATGTTGCGCGTCTGGTCGGTCAGCGGCGTGTGCAGCGTGATGAAGTCGGCGCGCGCGAGTAGATCGTCGAGCGTCACCTTCTCAACGCCCATTTCCAGCGCACGTTCAGGGGTGAGGAAAGGATCATACGCGATCACCTTCATCTTCAGGCCCAAAGCGCGGTCCGCCACGATCGAGCCGATATTGCCCGCGCCGATCAGGCCGAGCGTCTTGCTGGTCAGCTCGACGCCCATGAAGCGGTTCTTTTCCCACTTGCCGGCCTGGGTGCTGGCGTCCGCTTCCGGAAGCTGCCGGGCGAGCGCGAACATCAGCGCAATGGCGTGTTCGGCGGTGGTGATGCTGTTGCCGAACGGGGTGTTCATGACAACGACGCCCTTGGCCGAGGCCGCCGGAATATCGACATTGTCGACGCCGATGCCCGCGCGGCCAATGACCTTCAGGTTGGTTGCGTGCTCGAGGATCGCCTTGGTCACCTTGGTCGAGCTGCGGATCGCCAGGCCGTCATATTGGCCGATGATCGCCATCAGTTCTTCGGGGGTCTGGCCAGTGATTTCATCGACCTCGACACCGCGTGCGCGGAAGATGGCGGCGGCATTGGGGTCCATTTTGTCGGAGATAAGGACTTTAGGCAAGGGAGTATCCTATCGGAGAATGTTGTGCTCCGGCGAAGGCCGGAGCGCTGGATCGACCGCGAGACGCTTGCGGCCAAGGCTCCGGCCTCCGCCGGAGCACAGGTAGAGTTAAGCGGCCTTGGCGACCGCATAGGCCCAGTCGAGCCAAGGCCCCAGTGCCACGATATCGGCGGTATCGACGGTCGCGCCGCACCAGATGCGCAGGCCCGGCGGCGCGTCGCGGTAGCCCGCCACGTCATAGGCCGCACCTTCCTTTTCGAGCGCACCGGCCATTTTCTTGATAAAGGCTTCGTCCGACCCCTCGACCGTCAGGCAGACGCTGGTTTTTGACCGCGACGCCGGATCAGCGGCAAGATGGCCGAGCCAGGCGCGCTCTTCGACGATCTTGTCGAGCGCGGCGGCGTTGGTGTCGGACCGTGCCATCAGCCCGGTCAGGCCACCCAGTGTTTCAGCCCATTCGAGCGCGAAGATGACGTCCTCGACCGCGAGCATCGACGGGGTGTTGATCGTCTCGCCCTTGAACACGCCCTCGGCGAGCTTGCCCTTCGATACGAGCCGGAAAATCTTTGGCAGTGGCCAGGCGGGGGTATAGCTCTCGAGCCGCTCGACCGCGCGGGGGCCAAGGATGATCACGCCGTGTGCACCTTCGCCGCCCAGCACTTTCTGCCAGGAGAAGGTGGTTACATCGAGCTTGTCCCACGGCATGTCGTACGCGAATACAGCGGAGGTCGCGTCGTTGAAGCTCAGGCCTTCGCGGTCGTCGGCGATCCAGTCACCGTTCGGCACGCGCACGCCGCTGGTGGTGCCATTCCAGGTGAACAGCACGTCATTCGACCAATCGACCGAATCGAGATCGGGCAGCTGGCCATAATCGGCGCTGATCACCGTTGGATTAAGCTTGAGCTGCTTGGCGGCATCGGTCACCCAGCCTTCGCCGAAGCTTTCCCAGGCGAGCGTAGTGACGGGCCGCGCACCCAGCATCGTCCACATCGCCATTTCATAGGCACCCGTGTCGGATGCCGGCACAATGCCGATGCGATGCGTGTCGGGCACGGCCAGAATCTTGCGGATCAGGTCAATGGCGAGCTGCAGCCGCGCCTTGCCGATCTTCGAGCGATGTGAGCGGCCAAGCGACTCGGTTGCGAGTTTAGCCGCATCCCAGCTTGGCGGCTTGGCGCACGGGCCCGACGAGAAAAACGGGCGAGCAGCTTTTGTGGTGGGTTTTGCAGGTGCAGACGCAGTGGTGGCGTCAAGCGCAGTCGTATCAGTCATGTCAGTCTCTCCTCACAGAGAGCACGCGCGGCGTTGGGACCGCGTGGCCCACTTACCGCCCTAGCGTCGCGCTTGCGCCTGTCAATCAATTCCGTGTGCAGTGCAGCGTATAGATATAGTCTGTGGGCACCCTTGCGCTCCGGCACATGAACGGATCGCCGGTATTTCTGTTCCTGTCCGCCCCTTTGCGTGCGGCGAGTTGCCGACATGGAAGTAATGATCGTGCAGGGCTTTGCCGCTCACGGCTGTTTGGGTTAGGGCGGGCTAATGACAGAACCAAAACTACCCGCGCGCGTCTTTGCGCGCGCCGCCCAGGATGCCGAAACCGCCAAGGGGCAGGTCTCCACCCCCCAAACCCGCGATCCATCCTATAAGCTCGCCTTTCAGGATATGGATTTCCTGCTGCGTGAAGATCTGCGCCCGGTCCGCTTTCAGCTTGAGCTGCTCAAGCCCGAACTGGTTTTTCAGGAAGCCAATATCGGCTCGACCTTTGTGTTTTACGGGTCGGCGCGAATCCCTGAGCCCAGCAAAGCCCAGGCCTTGCTTGCCCAGGCCAAGGATGATCAGGCGCGGCGGATCGCCGAAAGTCTGGTCGCCAAGTCCAAATATTATGATGTCGCGCGCGAACTCGCGCGGCTGGTTAGCTTATGCCCGCATGATGAAAACGACATGCGCCAGTTTGTCGTTTGTTCGGGCGGGGGCCCATCGATCATGGAAGCGGCCAATCGCGGTGCAGCGGATGTGGGAGCTGAATCGATCGGCCTCAATATCGTGCTGCCGCACGAACAGGCCCCTAATCCCTATGTCACGCCGAGCCTAAGCCTGCAGTTCCATTATTTTGCGCTACGCAAGATGCACTTCCTGCTTCATGCGCGTGCGCTCGCGGCGTTTCCGGGTGGCTTTGGCACGTTCGACGAGCTGTTTGAGCTGCTGACGCTGATCCAAACGGGCAAGATCAAGCCAATCCCCGTGTTGTTGTTTGGCCGCGAATTTTGGAATCGCGTGATTAATTTTGAAGCGCTGGTCGAAGAAGGGGTCGTTTCCGCGCGCGACCTTGGCATCTTCACCTTTGTCGAAACCGCTGAAGAAGCGTGGGAGGTGGTTAAGCGCTTCTACCGCGAACACCCGGATTCCGACGCGTAGGATCACGCATCGGACGCCGGGCGATCACGAAGAATAGCGCTTCACTCTGCCTCGGCTGGTGCCGCTGCATCGGCCGGGGCAGCAGCATTGCCATCCAGCGGGGGATCTTCCGGCGTCGTCAGCGTATTCGCAGCCGCTGCGGCCGGCACCGGCGGCAACGGGATGTTGGACCCTTGCGCGTTCAGATAGGCGATCACATTGGCGCGCGCTGCCGGATCGGCCAGGCCGGCAAAGCTCATCTTGGTGCCCGATGCGAATTTGCGCGGGTTGGTGATCCATTCATTCAGCGTCGCGAAATCCCAATTGCCGCCCTTGGCCTTCAGCGCATCGGAAAAGGCATAGCCGCCCTTGCCGGCAGCGATCGCTGCACCAACCGTCGCCCACAAATTGGGGCCAATACCATTGGCACCGCCCTGCGTAACGGTGTGGCATGACGCGCATTTCTTGAAGACTTCAGCGCCTTGGGTGACATCGGCCGATGCCATCATCACCTCGATCGGTACTTCAGGCGCCGCGGGGCCAGCTTCGCTGGCTTCGACAGCGCCTTCAATCGGGAAGCCCGGCTTTTCAAGCTTCTCGGACTTGAAATACAGGTGGCTGAGGTTGCCCAGCCCAAGCGCGACAAACAGCGCCGCCAGAATCCAGCCGAGAATTGTATTGGTCCGAATATCCATCTTGGAGTCGCGCCTCGATCTTGAAGGTAGGGATTTTTGAAGTTGGCCTCCCTTTAGGTTCGCAAGTGCAGCACCGCAAGCGCGCTTGCCGAGGCGCGTGCGGACCGATAGGCGCGACCCCGATGGAAAATTTCGCCGCCCCCGCCCGCCCGATTGTGGCAGAGATGATTGCCAGCGCTGCCGCGCATCCCGAAAGCGCGGTTGCTTTTCAGGGCGCGCCAGGCGCAAATTCGCATGTTGCCGCCGTGCAGGCCTTTCCAAATGGTCTGCCACTGCCTTGTTTCGATTTCGCCGATGCGATTGAAGCGGTGCAGGAGGGACGCGCTGACTGCGCCATCATTCCGATTGAAAATTCGCTCCACGGCCGCGTGGCGGACATGCATTTCCTGCTACCCGAATCGGGGCTGGTGATCACCGGCGAGCATTTTCTGCCGATTCGCCATGCGCTGATGGGCGTCGGCACGCGCGATCAGGTGCGCGAGGCGATGAGCCACCCCCAGGCGCTCGGCCAATGTCGTCACTGGTTGCGCGACCATGGCATTGCGCCGGTTGCCTATCCCGATACGGCGGGCGCGGCGGCGGTGGTCGCCGAACGCCGTGACCCCGCGCTGGCCGCACTTGCGCCACCCGGCGCGGCGGTGATTTATGGGCTCAACCTGCTCGCCGAGGATATCGCCGATGCCGACCACAACACCACGCGATTCGTCGTCCTTGCGCGCGGTGGCCGCCCGGTTGATGGCGATGGCCCGTTCATGACCACGTTAATCTTTGAAGTGAAGAATGTGCCCGCTGCGCTGTACAAAGCGCTGGGCGGCTTTGCGACCAACGGCGTGAACATCACGAAGTTGGAGAGTTATCAGCGCGGCGGCAGCTTTTCAGCGACTGAGTTTTACGCCGATATTGTCGGCAAGCCCGGCGATCCCGCCGTCGATCGCGCGCTCGAAGAGCTAGGCTTCCATTCGAAATGGCTGCGGCTGCTGGGCACATATCGTCAGGCGCGGGCGCGAGGATAGCCCGGCCAGCTAGCCGTCCGCCCATGCCGTCAGCAATGTATGCGCAATCGCATAGGGCGGCGGCGGCAGGAAAGGGCCGGGCTCGCCGGCCAGCACCGCCCGCACCACGTCGCGCTCCACCCAAATGGCGTCTTCAAGCTCATTGGTGTCGATCGTGAGCGCATCATCCTGCGCTTCGGCAACGCAGGCCATCATTAGCGATGAGGGGAAGGGCCAGGGTTGGCTGGCGATGTAGCGCACGTTCGATACGCGCACGCCTGCTTCTTCGAAAATCTCGCGCGCGACGGCTTCTTCCATCGATTCGCCCGGCTCCAGAAAGCCCGCCAGCGCCGAATAGCGCCCGGCCGGCCAGCTCGGCCCGCGCCCCAGCAAGGCGCAGCCCTGATATTCGGCGATCATGATGACGACGGGGTCAACGCGCGGAAAATGTTCCGCCTGGCACTGGCCGCATTTACGCGCCCAGCCCGCCCGGAACATTACCGTCTGGGTGCCGCAATTTGCGCAGAATTGATGGCGGCTATGCCAGTCAAGCACGCTGCGGGCCGCCGCATAGGTTGCGGCTTCGCCCGGCGCGAACCGGTCGAGCATCGCGAATAGCCGCATTGACCGACCCGCAGGCGCGCGCATGCCCGGCAGATAGGCGGCGAAATGCGGGCGATCACCGTCAAGACCAAGCAAAATCAGCTCAGCATCATCCGCGAGATCGGCGAGACTTCCCCAGCCGAGCAAGCCCTCTGCCGTCAATTCGGGCTCGAAATTGTCGAGCTTCAGGACGCGGGCGCGCCAATCACTGGTTGCCGCCGCCAGCGCCGCTTGATCATGACGCAGGCGGTCGGCGCGATCCAGCCGCCCGCCCGTAAATCCCGGCGACATTATTGCGCGAGATCAGCGTAAAGTGCCTTAGTGAAATCACGCCGCAGCGGCCATTTCTCGCCGGGTAGATAATTGACCATCGCGGTCGCACGAAGGTGGCGCACCGGATCGACCCAGGCGATCGTGCCGGCAGCCCCGCCCCAGCCATAGGTGCCTTTCGACGGGCCGCCGGGCATGTCGACCAGATAGACCGAACCACCCGCGCCAAAGCCCTGCGACTGGCCAGTCGCGCCGCCGGTATTGGCCACAGCACCGCCATAGGTGACGCCCTCAGGCAAGAGATTCGACATGGCGAGTGCAACGGTCGCCGGTTTCAGGATCCGTGCGCCGTCCAGCGTGCCGCCATTTTGCAGCATATGCAGGAAGCGATCATAATCATGCGCTGACATCACTAGCCCGGCACCGCCATAGGGGAAGCTTGGCGGCTGGAGGAAGACCGATGTCGCACCGGGATCGAGCGGCACGCGGTTCGCGCCGACCCAAGTATAGCCCGTCACGAGCCGCTTGGCGTCTGCTGTGGGCACGGTGAAGAAGGTTGAGCTCATTTTGAGCGGCGTGAAAATGCGCTTTTGCAGGAAGGTATCGAACGGCATGCCGCTCGCCTTCTCGATCACCGCCCCCATCACGTCGAGGCCGATCGAATAGCTCCATTTGGTGCCGGGATCGGCAATCAGCGGCAGGCCGGCCACCCGATTGGCGAATTCCTGCAGCGTCTTGGGCCGGGCCAGCCGCATCTGCGCCTCAACCTGGGCATTGGCCGTAAAAGGAGTGATGCCCTGGCGTTCATATTCCTTCAGCAACGGGCCTGTGGTGATGATGGTGTACCCAAGCCCTGCCGTGTGGGTCAGCAGATGGCGGACCGTGATCGGGCGCGTGGCCGGGCGCGCGGTTAAATCCTTGGCTGGATCGACAAGCACGGTCATGTTCTTAAAGGCCGGGATGAAATCCGACACGGGTTGGTCGAGCTTCATCTTGCCTTCTTCGATCAGCATCATCGCCGCCATCGCGGTGATCGGCTTGGTCATCGAATAGACGCGCCAAAGCGAATCGGCATCGGCCTTGGCAGTGCCCTCCTCGGCAGCGATCTTGCCCGCCGCGAGCACGGTTGGCGCGCTATCGCCTTGTCCAACGACCGCGACGATTCCCGGCGTCTTGTCCGTGGCCGGGTAGCTGTCGATCAACGCAGCAGCTTGGGTCAGCGGCGCCTTTTCATGCGCCATCGGCACTGGCTGGCGCTGCGCCTGGCCGGCAAAGGCGCCCCCGGCTGACAGGGCGAGCAACGCACTGCTCAGGGCTAGCGTCTGAATCTTGGTGGCCATGTGCGTCTTCATCCTCTCAATTTCCCAAACGGGGTCCCAACCGGGGTCCCAACCGGGCCGCCTTGGCGAACACGGTTGGCAGCCCTGCCGAATCGAGCGACGTAATCGCCCACCATTCGCCTGTTGCTGGTGGTGAATGCCCCTCGGCGCGGCCAACCGCAAGGGCGAGTTCAAGGGTAAAGTGCGTAAAGACATGACTGACACGATCGGGCGCGATTTGCCAATCAATCGCCGCATCGGGTGCGCCTTCAAGCCCAGGCGCTGTGTCGGTCCACGGACCTGTCGGCAGCGCGCGCATGCCACCGAGCAACCCCTTGTCTGGTCGGCGAACCAACAGGATTTTTCCCGCATGTTCGAGCCAGAAAACCGTGCCGTAGCGCTGCGGTTTGGCCGATTTGCGCGGTTTGACGGGAAAGGCAGTAGGTGTGCCTGCTGCGGCTGCCCTGCAGACCGTGCGCAGCGGGCAGAGCAAGCATTGGGTTACCCGTGGACCGCACAGGCCCGATCCCAGGTCCATCATCGCCTGCGCAAAATCGCCTGCGCGCGTCATTGGCGTGATCTGGTCGACGAGCAAGCGAATGATCGGCTTGGCGGCAGGCAGCGGCGTGTCGATGGCAAATAATCGCGCGACGACGCGTTCGACATTGCCGTCGATCACCACCGCGCGCTTGCCAAAGGCGATCGCGGCGATGGCGGCAGCGGTATAGTCGCCAATCCCCGGCAGCGCGCGTAAAGCCGCTTCTTCGGGCGGAAAAACGCCGCCATGCGCCGTCACCACTTGGCGCGCGCAGGCCAATAAATTGCGGGCGCGCGCATAATAGCCCAGCCCCGCCCAGGCGCCCATCAGATCAGCATCATCGGTGGCAGCAAGGGCAGTGACCGTTGGCCAGCGAGCAATAAACTCGGCAAAGCGCGGGCGCACTGTCGCCACCGTTGTTTGCTGCAGCATGATTTCAGAAAGCCAGACGCGATAAGGATCAGCGGGCTCGCCCGGCTTGTGCCGCCACGGTAGATCGCGGGCATGGGCATCATACCAGCGGAGCAGCCACTGGCTGTACCGCGCGTCGCCCGGATCGGCGGGCAGCATGGATTCCTGATCGTGGGCCTTGGCGTTCACGGCATCGCTATGGCATGGGAGGCACCATGAGCAAAAGCGGCGTGCGCGCCCCCCGCCCCAAGAATGCGACGCCGACGGCAGAGGCCAAGCGCGGCGGGCCTGCGCGCGCGGTCGCTGATCTGCTGCCTGATGTTGGTGGCGCGGCGTTCCGGCGATTCGGCTTTGTGCAAAGCGCGGTGGTCAGTCGCTGGGCGGAAATTGTCGGGCCGAAATTTGCGGCGGTATCGGCACCCGAATCGATCAAATTCCCCCACGGCAAGCGCGCCGAAGGCACATTGGCCCTGGTTGTGCGCGGCGCGCATGGGCCGATGATGCAGCATATTGCGCCCGAGATTATTGAGCGGGTGAATCGTTTTTTTGGCTATGAGGCCATTGCCAGGGTTGCCATCCGCCAGTGCGATGTGCCCTCGACCCCAAGCCGCAAACCACCGCCGTCGATTAGACCGGTGCCGATTGAATTGGGCGATAGCCTGCGGGCGATTGCCGATCCTGAGTTCAAGGCGGTTTTGGAGGCGCTTGCCGCTGGTGTCGCCGCCACACGCGGCCCGCCGATTATCGAGACGCCGGAGCGAGCCGAATGAACCGTCCGATCAGCGCTGCTATGATCGCTGCGATCATTTTTGCAGGTGCGGCCAATGCATTGCCGCCGACCAAATCTTCAGCCAAGCCAGCCGTAAAGGCTCCCGGTGTGCTGCGCGACTGGACCAAGGTGGCGACCGATACACCGGCGGGCAATGTCGTCCTTGGTAATCCGCGCGCCCGCGTAAAGGTAATCGAGTATCTGAGCTTCACCTGTTCACACTGCGCCGCTTTTTCGGTGGAATCCGGGCCAGTGCTGAAGGAGCAGTTCATTCGATCGGGGTCGTTATCGATCGAATATCGCCCGATCGGGCGTGATTTCCCCGATCTTGGGGCCACGATCCTGGCGCGCTGCGCTGGCGGGCTAAGCTTTGCCAACGCCGCCGACGAGATTTTTGCGCGCCAGTCCGAATGGCTGTCGCTCGCGATGGGATTCATGGAGCGGGATGCGAAGCGTTTCGTGCTCGATACCCCGCTCGGTCAGATTCGCGCGGGCGCGCAGGCAAATGGGCTGATCGATTTGATGCTGGCGCGCGGCCTGTCACGCGAACGGATCGACGCCTGTTTTGCAAATGAGAAACTGCTGGCGAGCATCCTGGCCAATGGCGAAGCCGCGCGGAAGGTGATCAAGGGCACGCCAGCGATCGTTATCAATGGAACGATGGTCAAAGAATTTACCTGGGCGGGCGTCGAACCGTTGCTCCGCGCCGGGGGAGCCCGCTAAGATCAACCGATCCTGGCCGGGTGCAGTTCCATTTGCCCCATGGCCACATCACCAAGGAGTCTCGTCCAATGAAGCTGCCCCTGATGCTTGCTGTTCTGCCCGCGCTGGCGCTTGCCGCCTGCAACAAGGATGACACGGCGACTGTCTCTGCGCCGGTCAAGAGCATCGCCGCCGCGCCAGCGCCGGCTGGCACCGCCTGGGCCGATGTTGTCGCGCCGACACCGCAAGGCGGCATGCGGATGGGCAATCCCGACGCGCCGATCAAGCTGATTGAATATGGTGCTCGCACCTGCCCAACCTGCGCCCGCTTCGATGCGGAGGGTTTGCCTGCGCTGAAATCGGGCATGATTGCGAGCGGCAAGGTTTCCTATGAGTTCCGCGATTTTCCGGTCCATGGCCCCCTTGATATCGGCCCGATCCTGCTTGGCCAATGCGTAGAGCCAGCGGCGTTTTTCCCGATGCTAGAGGATATGATGCGCAACCAGCAGACGCTGCTCGCCAAGGAACAACAGGTGGCGCAGGCCGGCCAGGCGCTGCAGGGCAAGCCGCCGATGGAGGTCGCGCGCTTCTTTGCCGAAAATCTGGGCTATATCGATTTCGTCAAGCAGCGCGGCGTGCCAGAGAGCAAGGCCCTGGCCTGTCTCGCCGATCAAGCCGCCATCGCGCGGCTGGCCGCCAATCTCCAGCAAGCCGATACCGAATATAAGGTCAGCGGTACGCCAACCTTCATCGTCAACGGCAAGATTGCTGACGGCGTGCTTGATTGGAAGGGCCTCGAAGGCGTGCTTAGGGCTGCCGGCGCCTGACGACAGGGCCACAGTTTCGTGCAGATTAAGCGGCTTCGGTTAACCGGGTTCAAGAGCTTCGTCGATCCAGCAGATCTGCGCATTGAACCCGGGCTGACCGGCATTGTCGGGCCCAATGGCTGCGGCAAATCCAACCTGCTCGAAGCCTTGCGCTGGACGATGGGCGAAAACAGCGCAAAATCGATGCGCGGTGCCGGGATGGAAGACGTGATCTTCGCGGGCACCGCGACCCGGCCGCAGCGCGATTTTGCCGAGGTTTCCATCCTGATCGATGGCGATGCTGACGGCGACCAGGGTGCCGACGAAACCGAAATCGTCCGGCGGATCGAGCGCGGGGCTGGGTCTGCTTATCGGATCAACGGGCGCGATGTCCGCGCCAAGGATGTGTCGCTGCTGTTTGCCGACGCGGCTACCGGCGCGCATTCGCCAGCGCTTGTCAGCCAAGGCCGGATCAGCGCGGTGATCGCCGCCAAGCCCGCCGAGCGCCGGGCGATGCTAGAGGAAGCAGCCGGGATCGCCGGGCTGCACGTCCGCCGCCGCGATGCCGAGCAAAAATTGCGCGCGACTGAGGCCAATCTTACCCGGCTTGATGAAGTGATCGCCGATCAGGACGCGCGCGCTGCAGCACTCCGTCGTCAGGCCAAACAGGCGGAGCGATACCGGGCGCTGTCAGACCAGATTCGCGTGGCAGAGGCGCGGATGATCTTCGCGCGCTGGCGCGACGCTGCGGCTGCGGCTGATATCGCGCGCGCGGAGGCAAGCGAAGCGGAAGCGCGGGTGGCCGAGGCAGCCGAGGCGCAGCGCGCGGCGGCAGCGCATCAAACCGCAGCAACCGATCGGCTGGCACTGGCGCGCGCGACATCGCTGGCCGCGCGTGATCGGGCAAGCGAGGCGGGCCACAGCCTTGCCACGTTGCGCACCGAGCGCGCGAGTGTCGATCGCCGAATTACCGAGCTGGCCGACGCCCAGGCGCGGATCGTGGCTGATCGCGACCGCGAAGGCGCGCTGGCGCATGACGCCGCCGAAGCGCTGGCGCGGTTGGCCGAGCAGGGCAAGGCGCTGGAGGCGCGGATTGTGGCGGCGGCCACGCGTCAACCCGCGCTCGAAAAATTGCTTGCCGAGGCTGAGGGCCTGGCCCGCGATGCAGAGGTCGCGCTTGCCCAGGCGCTGGCCGCGCAGGCAAGCGAAGCAGCGGAATCGCGCGTGGCGCAGGCGGCTTTGGTGGCAGCGCGCGCCCGGCTCGATCGCGCCAATCGCGATGCCGCGCGGGTGATGGCGGAAACCAATGCGCTGAGCGATTCCGCGCCTTTGCAAGCGCAACGCCAGGCCGCAGCTGACGCCCGCGATCAGGCGCTACGCCAGGCCGAAGCGGCCCGGGCGATGCTGGCGGGTGCCGACGCCGCCGAACGTGCGGCGATCGAGTCGCGCGATGGTGCCCAATCCGCTCGCGCGACCGCGCATGCCGAGCTCGCCGCGATTGACAGCGAAAGCGCCGCCCTTGCCATAGCGACGCAGCGGACCGGCAAGGATCGCGTTCTTGACCAGCTCCGCCCCGATCCGGGCTATGAACGCGCGTTGGCGGCGGCGCTGGGGGATGATCTGGAAGCGGGGCTCGATCCGGCGGCGATGCATTATTGGGGCGGCGCAGAACCGCATGACGCCGACCCCGCCGCCCCGGCCGGGGTGGTACCGCTTGCCCGCCATGTCGCGGCGCCACCAGCGCTCGCGCGGCGGCTGGCGCAGATCCTGGTGGCTGATCAGGATGATGGGCAGCGGCTCGCGGTTGGCCAAAGGCTGGTGACATTGGCAGGCGTGCTCCGGCGTTGGGATGGCTATATCGCTAAATCAGGCGGCGCGGCTGCCGCGGAGCGGCTTGAACGCATGAATCGGCTACGGGCTTTGGAGGCAGCGCGGGGCCCGGCTGTTCGCGCGGTCGAGGCAAAAGATGCCGAGCTGGCGCGGATCGACGCCGCTGTCGGCGAGGCGCGGCGCGCGGCGAGCGAGGCGCGACGCTCGTTAGAGGCGGCTGAGGCGAGCGGGCGCGAGGCGCTGCGGACTGAAGACCGCGCCGCTTCCGCGATTGAGCGGATTGATGCGCAGCGCGCCGATCTGGATGGGCGTGGGCGCCGCATCGCCGCCGAACAGGAAGAAGCCGCAGGGGAGGTGTCGCGCGCCGAGGCACAGATTGCCGGTTTGCCCGATGGCAGCGCCACGCGCGACCGGGTTGCGCTGCTCCAGCGTGAGGCCGAAGCGCGGCGCACGGCAGTGGCGCAGGCTCGTAGCGATCGCGCCGCGCTCGACCGTGATCTGGCGGCGGATCGCGAGCGTATCGCGGTTGGCCAGGCCGATGCCAAAAGCTGGCGCGCGCGCGCGGGCGAAGCGGCACGACGGATTGCCGATATGGCCAAGCGCGAAGAGCAACTGAGCGAGGAAGCGGCGATCCTGGCCGTGCGCCCGGCGATTCTTGACCGCCAGATTGGCGAAGGTGCGGCCATGCATGAGTCGGCCCGTGCCGACGCTGAGGCGGCGCTCGCCGCCGAGCATGCGGGCGAGGCGTTGCTGCGCGAAACCGAAGCGGTGGCGCGCCAGGCCGCCGAGGCGCTGTCGCAAGCCCGCGAGACGCGAGCCGGGGCCGCTGCGCGCGCGGAAAATCAGGAATTGCGGCGTGTTGAGATGGGGCGGCTATCGGGAGAACGCTTCGAATGCCCCCCACCAGTGCTGCCCGAGCGGGTTGGCTTTAGGGCCGACGAGATCCGCACCCCCGCCGATGAATCGGCGCGGCATGAGCGGTTGTCGATCGAGCGCGAGCGGATCGGCCCGGTCAATCTTGTCGCCGATACCGAACTGGCTGAGCTTGAAGCGGCGAGCGCCAGCAATGCCGCCGAGCGTGACGAGCTGGGACAGGCCGTCAACCGATTGCGCGGCTCGATCGGCACGCTCAATCGTGAGGGGCGGCAGCGCTTGCTGGCAGCCTTTGAAGCGGTCGACGGGCATTTCCGGCGGCTGTTCACGACGCTGTTCAATGGCGGCCAGGCGCATCTTCAAATGGTCGATTCAGACGATCCGCTCGAAGCCGGACTGGAGATCATGGCCCAGCCGCCCGGCAAGAAGCTCCAGTCGCTCACCCTCCTCTCAGGCGGCGAACAGGCGCTGACGGCGGTCGCGCTGATCTTTGGCCTGTTTCTCACCAATCCCGCGCCGATCTGCGTGCTCGACGAAGTCGACGCCCCGCTCGATGACGCCAATATTGAGCGCTTCTGTGACTTGCTTGACCGCATGACCCAGGAAACGCGCACCCGCTACCTGATCGTCACCCATAACGCCGTGACGATGAGCCGGATGCACCGCCTGTTCGGCGTGACGATGATCGAACAGGGGGTGAGCCGGCTGGTATCGGTTGATCTGGGCGGGGCAACGTCGCTGCTGGCCGCCTAAGCGGGGCCGGCCTTCATTCGCTGATCTTTACCGCAGGCCCTTGCGCATCTGCCGCTATCTCCGCTGGCGTGAAGGGCAGGCGGACCCAGCGCTTGGCTGAATAAAGCAAGGTCTGGTCCCCGAAATGCGGCGAGGCGGGATTGGTCGATTGCGAATAGCTCAGCACCGCGTCCGCCTGCGGCCCGGTGTCGCCAAAGGTCACAACCTGGATATAGCTTGACCCGTGGACCGGCGTGACGCCCGTCGGGACGGGCGTGGCAATCTGGACGTTCAGGATGCCGAGCTGGCCATCGCCGCCATGGATGGCGATGCGCTGATCGCCGCGCTGGGCGAACTGGACATCGCCCCAGCGCGCGTCGAGCGCAATGTTTTCCTTGGCGAGCTGGTCGGCGGCGGCCTTCAGCGTCGCGATCAGTTTTTCGCCGATTGCGCCGTCGGTGACCAGGTCGCGCGGCGTGTGGACCGGGTCAGCGGGGTCGAACTTGGTTGCCCAGATGCCGGGGATATTCTGCGCCTTGATCCAGAATTGGTGGAACAGATACGCCCCCTGGCTGTCGACGTTGACGCGGCGATCCCAACCCTTCAGCGCCGCACAGGCAGCGGCGACATCGGCCTTGTCGGCGCACAGCGCCAGCAGCTTGTCGATGACCAGTTCGCCCGCCAGGCTCTTATTGGCGAAGACCATTGTTTCGGCGATCCCTTGATCGACCTTGTTGCCGGGCAGGCCATCGGTTCCGGTCAGTCGGCGGTCAATCTCGACCAGGCCCGATC
The DNA here is from genome assembly GCF_002281505.1 of Sphingomonas sp. 28-62-20. Taxonomy (NCBI): domain Bacteria; kingdom Pseudomonadati; phylum Pseudomonadota; class Alphaproteobacteria; order Sphingomonadales; family Sphingomonadaceae; genus Sphingomonas; species Sphingomonas sp. 28-62-20. Next base: position 25,274 of record NZ_NCGH01000016.1, on the reverse strand, counting down.
GGGTCCGCAGCGTGCGCGTCGTGCCCCAAGGCCCCAGGATCGGCGAGAGTTCGCGGTAAGGCGCGTTGGCGTTACTCAGCCAGTAATTGTCATTGCTGTTGGCGACATAGTCTCGGCGTTCATAGATCGCCTGTTCGCTGGCGGGCAGCAGATAGGGCGCAGCGGTGCCTGGGGTATTGTCCCAGTCGCACGCCGATTTGCTGCCATCAAGCAGGGTGACCCGGGCAGCAACGAGCGCCGACAGGCTGGTCGCGCAGGCCTTTGCCTTTTCGGTCGAGACATTGGGCACGGCAGTGACATCGGCGTGGAGGACGTCGCCATAGCGATCGGCAGCAATGGTGTTGACCCAGGGGATGCCGAGCGTTGTCGATACCGCCGCCTTGATGTCAGCGACGTTCTTCGCTTTGCCAATCGCCTCCCAGGTGCCCAGCCCGCGCTGGTTGCCGGCATTGGCGTCGCGCATCGCAAACGCCTTGGTCTTGCTCCACACGAGCAACTGCGCGGGGGCAGCGACCATCGGGCCGAACCGGGTCGAATAGAGCGTGCGCTCGACTGGGGCGGCGCCGTCGGGCATCGGCACGCTGACCGTGCGAGCGATCATTTTTTCCGATTTGCCGTCAACGATATAGCTGGTCGGGTCGGCGGGATCGATCGCCAGTTCGAAGAGCGTGAAGTGGCGCGCGGCCGTAACGGTGTGGGTCCAGGCAATGTCCTTGTTGAAGCCCAATGTCACCAGCGGCGTTCCCGCCAGACCAACGCCCATTGCATCGTACACGCCGGGAATCGTCACATGCATTTGCCAAAAGCGCGACGGGCCATTCCAGGGAAAATGCGGATTGCCGACCAGCACGCCACGCCCGTTGGTGGTGACATCGGCCCCGAAGGCCCAGCCATTGCTGCCAATACCGATCTTGTCGGGATCGGGCAGGGAAATGTCGTTGCGCGCGGCCTTTGCCTCGCTTGGTGGGACGGCACCGATAACGGCAGGAGCGAGGGCAAGCGAACTCGCCAGCAGCATCTGCTTTTCGGTGAGCCGCAGCATGTCGTCGATGGTGATCGGGTGGACCCAGGCCTTGCCGCGACAGGCGACAGGGACGCCTTCGGTGCCGAGTTCACGCAGCAGCCGGTTATAGCCAGCGACGTAGCCGGCCAGGATCGGCGTGGCATCTGGACCCTGTTTCAGCAGGTTCTTGCGCAGCTTGGGCAGATCAATCGCGGCGCGGAAGAAGACGTCCGATGACAGATTGTCGATCGGGCCAAAGCCAAGCACGGCTGTGGCCTTCGGGCCGAAATATTTGGATCGCTCGCCCGCGACGGTCGCGAATTCCTCGGCGAGCATGCACAGATTGTCCTGCGCATAGGCATAGCCGACGCCATAGCCGACCCCGCCCCAATTGGCCGCGGTGATATGCGGAATGCCATAGCTGGTGCGGACAATGCTGGCGTTGTAGGTCGGCCCCTTGGCCATTGCCGTGCCGCTGATGACGCTCGCCAGCGCCAACGCACTGATCGCCCATTTCCGCATATCGCTCTCCTATTTTGGTTGTGGGCAGGATAGGCGCGATGCGGGGTAGTGGCAATCGGCCTGTCAGGACTTGCGCCCGGTTTCGTCATGACGCAGGCTTGCTCGAGCACCGAATCCGGTGGCCTGAGGAAATTTCTGCAATGATCCGTAATGTGGTGTTTGGCCTGCTGGGCGCGATCCTGCTGGCCGTCGGCTATGGCTATTTCTTCGCGTCGCCGCCGATGATGCTCAATCTGATCGACAAGATGATGGCGCCCGATGCGCCGGTCGAGCAGATTGCCGAGGGACTGGATTTCGGCACGGCACCGCGCCAGCAGCTTGATATCTGGGCGCCGGCCAAGCGCGGCAAGGAGAAACTGCCGGTCGTGATCTTCTATTATGGGGGCGCCTGGATAAAAGGGTCGCGGCAGGAATATGCGTTTGCAGGCCGGGCCTTTGCAGCCAACGGTTTTATTGCGGTCGTCCCCGATTACCGGCTGGTGCCGGGCGTGGTGTTCCCTATCTTTGTCCAGGATTCTGCGCTGGCGGTGAAATGGGTCCGCGATAACATCGCGGCCTATGGTGGTGATCCTGACCGGATCACGCTGTCGGGCCATTCGGCAGGCGCCTACAACGCCGCGATCCTTGCGCTCGACGGGCACTATCTTAAGGAGATTGGCGTTGATCCGCGCACCGTTCGTGCTGCGGCGTTATTCGCGGCCCCGCTCGATTTCTATCCGTTTGACGGGCCGCGATCGCGTGCCGCGTTCGGCGCCTGGCCAAAGCCCGCCGAGACGCAGCCGGTTACCTTCGCCCGCGCCGATGCGCCGCCGCTGTTCATCGCGCAAGGCACCGCCGACGATGTCGTGAAGCCGCGCAACGCGCCGCGCCTGGCAAGGCGGTTGAAGGCTGTCGGGGCGCCGTTTGTGCTGAAGCTTTATCCGGGCAAGAGCCACAATGATCTGGTGATGGGCCTGTCGGTGCCGTTTCGCGGCAATGCGACGACGCTGGCGGACAGCGTTGCGTTCCTAAAGGCGAACAGTCGGTAGGGGAGGGGGGTGGATTGCGCACCCGCACCCGCGCTCCCATATCGCCACTCATGAGCGAACAATCGATGGTGTGGCACGGCACCACAATCCTTTCCGTGCGGCGTGGTGGCAAGGTCGTGATCGCCGGTGACGGTCAGGTCTCGATGGGCCAAACGGTGATGAAACCCAATGCCAAGAAGGTCCGCAAGCTCGGTGACGGCAGCGTCATCGGCGGCTTTGCGGGCGCGACGGCGGATGCTTTCACGCTGTTCGAGCGGCTTGAGCGCAAGCTGGAGCAGCATCATGGGCAATTGCTGCGTGCGGCAGTCGAGCTCGCTAAGGACTGGCGCACCGACAAATATCTCCGCAACCTGGAGGCGATGATGATCGTCGCCGACAAGGATGTGACGCTGATCCTGACCGGCAATGGCGATGTGCTGGAGCCCGAAAAGGGGATCGCAGCGATCGGTTCGGGCGGCAACTTCGCGCTGGCAGCAGCGCGCGCGCTGACTGATTATGAGGCCGATGCCGAGGTACTCGCGCGCAAGGCGATGGCGGTCGCGGCGGACATCTGCGTGTACACCAATGACCGGCTGACCGTGGAGACGCTCGACTCGGCGACATAACTCCCCTCCCGCCCGCGGGAGGGGTCGGGGGTGGGCCTAGCCACCACCGCCTCGCCCGTGGCCATTCCCACCCCCAGCCCCTCCCGCAAGCGGGAGGGGAGTCGAGAAGATGAAATGAACGACGCCCTGACCCCCAAAACCATCGTTGCCGCGCTCGACGCGCATATCATCGGCCAGACCGATGCCAAAAAGGCCGTCGCGGTTGCGATGCGCAATCGCTGGCGGCGGCAGCGGCTCGGTGCGGATCTGCGTGACGAGGTGACGCCCAAAAATATCCTGATGATTGGCCCCACCGGGTGCGGCAAGACTGAGATCAGCCGCCGGCTCGCCAAGCTGGCCGACGCGCCCTTCATCAAGGTGGAGGCGACCAAGTTCACTGAAGTTGGCTATGTCGGCCGCGATGTCGAGCAGATCGCGCGAGATCTGGTCGAGGAAGCGGTGCGGCTGGAAAAGGAGCGCCGCCGGATCGCGGTGAAGGACAAGGCCGAGGAAGCGGCGATGAACCGCTTGCTCGATGCGCTGACCGGCAAGGGCGCGAGCGAGGCGACGCGCGAAGCGTTCCGCCAGCGTTTCCGTGATGGCCACCTTAATGCAACCGAGATCGAGATCGAAGTGGAGGACGCCGCGAAGCCAGCGTTCGAGGTGCCCGGGCAGATGGGCATGATCAACCTGAGTGAGATGATGAGCAAGGCGATGGGTGGCCAGCAGCTCAAGCGCCGCAAGCTCACCGTGCCCGCTGCCTGGACCAAGCTGGTCGAGGAAGAGGCGGACAAGCGGCTCGATCAGGACGAGGTTAGCCAGGTCGCCCTGGCGGATGCAGAGGCCAACGGGATCGTCTTTCTCGACGAGATCGACAAGATCGCGGTCAGTGATGTCCGAGGTGGCTCGGTCAGCCGCGAAGGCGTGCAGCGCGATTTGTTGCCGCTGATCGAAGGAACGACGGTCGCGACCAAATATGGGCCGATGAAGACCGACCATATCCTGTTTATCGCCAGCGGCGCATTCCATGTGGCCAAGCCGAGCGACCTGTTGCCCGAACTACAGGGTCGCTTGCCGATCCGCGTCGAGCTGAAAGCGCTGACCGAGGCCGATTTCGTCGCGATCCTTTCCGACACCAAGGCATCGCTACCCGCCCAATATAAGGCGCTGATCGCAACTGAAGGCGTGACGATCGACTTTACCGAAGACGGCATTCGCGCGGTCGCGCGGATCGCTGCCGAGGTGAATGCCGAAATTGAAAATATCGGTGCGCGCCGGTTGCAGACGGTGATGGAAAAGCTGCTTGAGGCGGTGAGTTTCGAGGCCGAAGATCGGGTCGGCGAGACGCTCGTCATCGACGCTGCCTATGTCGACAGCCAGCTCAAAGAAATTGCCCGCAACACCGATCTCAGCCGCTTCGTCCTGTAAAGCTGGCGGCTAGAGTCTGATGACTTTGGATTGGACCAACCCAAACTCCGTTCGCCCTGAGCGAAGTCGAAGGGCATGCGTAGCGCGTGGGCTTCGACTTCGGCCATATTGGCCGAAGTTTATCCTGAGCGCCTGCCTTGCAGGCAGTCGAAGGGCTCAGCCCGAACGGGTATAACGTTGAGGCGACCTAACGTCATCACGCTCCAAGGTGCGGCGCCTATTTCACCCGGGTATAGGGGGTGAATTCACCCAGCGTACAGCCACCGGTATAGATCCGCGTGAAGAAATCGACAGTCTGGAGGATTTGCCCGCTGCATAGCTGGCTGCCATAATTGACTGACACCAACGCGTCGCCGGAGGCGGCATGCGAGCAGCCCGGCGCTTCAGTGCGATAGATGAGATTTTTGTTTACACGGTACAGGATCGTGTCGCCGATCGTCTTGGTTTCATAGCGACGCGCCAACGGATTGAGGCAGGACCGCGGCTTGCCCGGCGTCAGGCCGTCAAGCGCCTTGGCGAGTTCGGCCGCATTGCTCTCGTCTGTCGTCTGATTGGAAGAACTGCGGGCATTTGCCGTGCAGCCGGCGAGCAAGAGCAGGGTCGTCAAGGTGATGATGCGCATCTTGGTCTCCAATACTGGCCCCTTGGCCGTCGCCCCGTCCACGATTCTATAGCAGATTCAGCCGGTAAATACATCCTTTGCTGCGCGCCGCTCAGCAAGCATCGCCGCTGAGCTTGCGCGCATGAAAGGATTGGTGGCGCGTTCGAGCGCAATTGTTGTTGGCACGGTCGGCTCACCACGCGCGCGGGCCGCGTCGACATCGGTCATGCGCCAGACAATCGCGCTGTTATCGGGTTCGGCGGCAAGTGCATAGCGACCGTTGGACTGGGTATATTCATGCGCGCAATAGACCATTGTCTCGTCCGGCAGCGCGGCGAGGCGCTGCATATTGGCAAACATCTGTTCGGCGGTCCCTTCAAACAACCGGCCACAGCCCATTGCGAACAGCGTATCGCCGGTAAAGGCGATAGCGTCGTTGGCGAGATAATAAGTGATGTGGCCTGCGGTGTGCGCCGGGGTTTCAAGGACGGTTGCGACATGCGCGCCGATCCTGACTGTGTCGCCCTCCGCCACTTGTTTGTCGAGCGTCGGGATGCGCCCGGCTTCGGCGCGCGGGCCGGTAATGATCGCCCCGGTCGCGGCCTTGATCTCGGCATTGCCGCCGGTGTGATCGGGGTGCCAATGCGTGTTCCAGATCGCGGAGATCGTCCAGCCGCGGGCGTCGGCGGCAGCGAGTACCGGACCGGCGACAGCGGGATCAATGATGACGGTTTCGCCTGATGCCGCATCGTGCATCAGCCAGACATAATTGTCGCTGAGGACGGGAAGGCGAACGACCTCCAGACCGGCCATTACCAGTGCCCCGTGTTCGGCATCGATGCCCAGGGTTCAGCGGGCGGCAAATGCCCGTCCTGGAGCAATTCGATCGAGATGTTATCGGGGGTTCGAACGAACGCCATATGACCGTCGCGCGGGGGGCGGTTGATCGTGACGCCGGCATCCATCAGCCGCTGGCAGGTTTCGTAGATATTATCGACCCGGTAAGCGAGATGGCCGAAATTGCGACCTTCGCCATAATTTTCCGGGTCCCAATTATGGGTCAGCTCAACCTGCGCTTGCTCGTCACCCGGCGCGGCGAGGAAGATCAGCGTGAAGCGCCCTTGTTCGCTATCGAAGCGTTTTTGCTCCTCCAGCCCGAGTAGCTTGAAAAAGTTGACGGTCGCATCCGGATCGCTGACGCGGATCATGGTGTGGAGATATTTCAAAGCTGCGCTCCGATTTGGGTCTGGCATGGCTCCGGGTTGACGTCCCGACTAGGACATAGGGCGACGCGGTGGAAAATGCCATCCGGTCAAGGCTTGGGTGGGTCGGTCGTAAACTGCTGCATCGCGGTGCGCGCGCTTTCGGCGGCCGGGCTCGACGGTGCGATGCGGATCGCGTCATTCCAGGCTGATCGGGCGCCCGCTTCATCGCCGGCTACTGCCGAGATATTGCCGATTTCCAGATAAACCGACGGGTCATCGCTGGACAGGCGGAATGCCTCCGCCACATCCCTGCGCGCGCGCGGCAGATCTTCCATCCGACGCGCGAGCGCGGCGGAGGCGAGCCAGATCAGGGGGTCTGCAGGTGCCAGCTCGATTGCCTTATCGATATCAGCGCGTGCCGACTCGAGATCGCCAATGCCGACAAAGGCCCGGGCGCGATCAAACTGCGCCTCGCCACGGTCAAGCCCGGTCAGTGTCCCGGCGGCCAGCGCAGCATCAAGCGCAGCGCGCGCCTTGGCTGGTTGGCCAGTCGCGATCCAGGCATTGCCGGCTTGCGCCCAATATTGCGCAGCATGCGGGTCGCGCGCCACTTCTGCTTCCTGCGCGGCGGCGGTAAATTCCTCGGCCGCTGGGATCCATTGTTGCTGATTGGCATAGGCGATGCCCAGGCATTGCCGGGCGAGAAAGCCGCCGTCGTTCGTGCGCCACTGCGATGCCGCCGAAGCGCCGCGGGGCGGATCGCCGGTCGCCAGATCAACGCACTCGTCATACCGCGCTGCTCTGCCCTCGGCGATGGATGGCGGTGTGGCGGCCGGCGTTTGGGCGGCGCTTTGGGCAAGCAGCAGCAGGAACATCATGGGTGGTCGATCACTTCCTCCACCGCGCGGATCAGCAGTGCGATATCGCTATCGCGTGACAGGCGGTGATCGCCATCCTTGACGATGACCAGCTGCACATCGGCTGAACGAATGAGCTCGGCAAGCCGAACCGAGCGCATCACCGGGACATCGCTATCGTGCATCCCATGGAGCAGCCGGACGGGCACATCGATCGCGATCACGCCGTGCATGATGCGATTGGCCTCGCCCGAGCTCCAGAAGTGGCGGGTATAGACGGTCGGTGTTGGCGCATAGGGGGAGGGCCGCTCAAGCCGTCCGTTGCTGAGCAAGGCCAGTTTTTCGTCGACGCTAAAGCCCCAGTCGGTGAAATCAGGGGCAGCAGCGATGCCGATCAGCGCGGCGATGCGATCCGGCCGGGCAAGCGCGGCGAGCAGCATCAGCCAGCCGCCCATCGACGAGCCGACCAGCACGACTGGCCCGGTATCGACCAGATCAATCATCGCCAGTACGTCATCGCGCCAGCCGGCCAGCGTCTGATCCTCAAACGCGCCCTGGCTTTGGCCGCAGCCGCCATAATCGAAGCGGATAAAGGCGCGGCCCGTCGCCCGCGCCCAGGCTTCGAGCGCCAGCGCCTTGCTGCCGCTCATGTCAGAGGCATAGCCGGGCAGAAACAAGATGGTAGGCCCGCGCCCCTCGGTCTGGTGATAGGCAAGCGCCGGGCGCGCCGCCGCTGGATCAACGGGCTCGGTTGGTGGGGAGACGGCATCGGTCATGGTCGCCAGCGTCTAGGCAAAAGGGGCGGCCTTGGAAAGCATGTCCCCCGATGGCGCGGGCGTGTCAGAAGCCGAACATCGACCGGGGATCTGCCTTGCTTCCTGTGCAGATTGATCGCAGCGCCGCCCATTGACCCGGATCAAGCGCCGGACGGTAATCCTTTTGTTGCTTGGCTGCCTGCGCGAAGCGCTCCGCGCGTTGCGACGAGACCGGGTGCGACGACACATAAGCGAGCAGCGTGGCGGCGCTGCCTTTGGGGCCCGGCTTTTCGCCTTCCAACCGACGGAAAAAGCCCGCAGTCGGGGCAGGGGAAATCCGGTGCTGGTTGAGCGTTTCAATTGCAAATTCATCCGCGCGCGATTCGGCGCTGCGCGAATAGGCGGTCGACAGCAGCATGTTGGTATAGCCGCCGATATTGCCATCGAGCCCGCCGAGCACGACGCTCAGCCCCAATTGCCGCAACAGCGATTCGAGCACGTCGCGGTGCGCAACATGGCCAAGTTCATGGCCAAGAACGCCAGCAATCTCGTCGGGCGATTTGGCATCCTGCACCAGGCCATTGAACAGGATGATGCGCCCGCCAGGCAGCGTGACGGCATTGTTGATGGGGATGTTGACGACGATGATGTCGCTGGCATCAATGCCCCGCCGGTCGCGCACGCCTTGCTGACCGCGCACGCCAAGCCGATCAGTGAGCATGGCGAGCGCGGCACGGCCAGGCTCGTTCGTGCAGGCCCTGTTGCCGAAATCGCCGACCATCGCGTCGCCCAATTGGCGCTCCACCGCGGGTGGCACCAGCTTGGCGACCAGCGATGGCGTCTGCGCCACCACGAACAGCGCGCTCGCCGCTAGCACGCCGCAGCCGGCGGCGGCTGGCCACAGGCCGAAGCGATCAATCAGCCCGCCATAGGTACGCGGCTTGGGCAGCCGATCCAGCAAGCCGGCCGGCGGCGGGCTGAAAAAGCCGATTTTCCAGCCTGGCAGCTTTTTCAGCCCATAGCTTGGCTGGCCACCGATCGGATCGCGCGGGACCAGATCGGCATAGGCGACCGAATCGCTCGTCCAATCGCCCTCCACCAGGCGGAACATCGCGCCGTCGTCGATCAACTGCGGCTCGCGGCGGACCGCTATCTGCCCGTCATAATGCCAGACGCGGATCGGTTCGATCATCTCAGAACGCACCAACATCAAAGGCATCAAGCAGTCCTTCGCCCTGGCCGGGTTCGCGGGTGGCGGACTGGGTGAGCGTATCGATCCGGACCTCGCCATAGGCCCGCATATGGCGGATAAAAAAGGTCCAGTTGCGATAGCCGACGAAAATCTGGCCAATGCCCAGCGTAAACACCACCAGCAACAGGCTGCCGAACACCAGTTTGAACCAGTCCCAGCTTGTGGCGGTGAATTCAAAGGAGAGGTCGCCCAGCGTCAGCTGGCTGATCACTTCGCGGAAATAGGCCGAATAAAACACCAAAGCGATCAGCCCGAACACCACGAAAAACAGCAGATATGTCCCCACCGCGATGAAGATGACGTTCTGCTGTAGTTGCTGCGGCGTCGGCGCCATTTGGCCTATCCCGCCGGCAAATCCCAAAAAGGCCAGCACGCCGAACAGCACGAGCATGATGATGGGGGTGAGGTAAAACAGCAGATAGCGTGCGAACACCGGCGCGACCCGTGCATTGGATTCAAACGGCATCGGACCAAAGCTCATCGCGTTCCAGCGCTGGTTCCACAAGCTGACCATTGACCAGGGGACCAGCAGGCCAAAGGCGAATGCCCCGACGATGGTGCGCCACAAATAGCTGAAGCCAAAGCCAAAGCCCTGGCTGTCGCTGCCGCCGCGAATGCCGCGCCAATAGCTGCGGCTCAGCCGGTAGCGCAGCGCCCGGAAAATAGCGATGCCGACCATATAGAGCAGCGCGAAATAGAGGGCGATGCCTATCCCGGCGGCGGCGGCGCCATAGCCGCGGATCGCCAGCGATTGCAGCCCGAATTGCAGCGCCGCGACCGGTACGCCGAACAGGATGATCGCCAACACATAGCCGATCAACAGTTCAAGCCCGGTGCCCGTCCATTCCAGCCGATCATCGATAAAGCGCGTATTGCTCCATAAATAGCGGCGTTCACGCGTCCGGGCCCAGAAAGTATAAATGCCAAGCGTGACAATGCAGAGCAGCAAATTGGTGAAGGCGATCGGCGCAAATTGTTTCCAATCGCTGGTAAACTCAAACGCTTCTTGTTGCTGGTCGGTCGTCATTCGTTGCCCCCCGGTCGTCGCCTAGGTGGAGCCGAGCGCGACGCCGGGGTCAAATGATTCGATGCGGGCTAGGCGATCAACCGCCTCATTGCGGACCAACAAAGGACTTCAGTGCCTGCAAGAATGCCGCTGGTTGATCGAGCATGATGAAATGCCAGCTATCGGCGATCGGCACCAAAGTCGCTGGCGACCCGGCATAGCCGCCTTCCCAGATGGTCTTGGCCTTAGGGCCGGCACCGGTCGCATAAAGCACGGTAAAGGGCTTGGCGGTAACTTTGCCGAGTTCCGGGCGCAGATCGGTGGTCATCACTTCATAGACGGCCTGACCCGACACGCGTGGATCGGCCTTGGCCCCCCAATTGGCGACCTTGATCCGACCTTCTGCGGTGATCGACCAGATGCCCCCTGGATCGCTCGTCACGGGTGCAGTCGCTTGCGGTGTCGATATCGTGCGGGCGCGCGCTTGTTCGGCAAAGGGGCGGGCGCTCTCGACGGTCGCCGTCGGGCCAAACAACAGGCTGAAAAAGGGCAGTGAGTCGACCACCAGCACCCGCCCGGTCGATTGCGGATAGCGCGCGCCCATCATCATCGCGAGCAGACCGCCCATCGAATGCCCAGCAATCGCTGCATCCTTGATCTTGTTGGCGACGATATAGGTGTTGAGATCGGCGGTGATCCCGTCAAGCAGACCGGACTTGGTGTTTTCACGCGCATCATCGCCGCCAAAACCATTGACCTGGACCAGATAGAGGCGGTGGGTTTTCGCAAGATCGGCAACGACGCCGTCCCACACTGCGCGCGGGCTGGCGAGGCCGGGGATCAGGAACAGCGCCGGTCCCTTGCCGACCGTCGCGATTGAAATATGCGGCAACTGGGTGACAACAGGATCAAGCTTGGGTGCCGCCGTGACCGGGGCGGCCTGGCAATGGGCTGCTTGCGGGTGAAGAATCGCGATCGGGGCCAGCACAGCAACCGACAGACGGAGCAGAAGGTGGTTCATGATTCAGGACTCCTTTGAGGGGCTGATGAAAATGTCTTCAATCGAAAGCTCGAACAGTTCGGCGATGCGAAAGGCGAGCGGCAGGGATGGGTCGTAACGCCCGGTCTCAATGGCGTTCACACTTTGGCGCGACACCTCCAGCCGGTCGGCCAGATCGCCCTGGCTCCATGCGCGTTCGGCGCGGAGCACGCGGAGGCGATTCTTCATGCGTCACTCGCCTGTCGTTCAAGCACGACATTGACGATCGACCCGATGAGCAGACCCCCGAACCACAGGATTGGCACCGTGAATAACGGCAGATGCGGGGCATCGGCATAGACTTCCAGAAAGCCCCAGGCGCTCGCCGCTGACATCGCAAAGCCAGTGGCGACCAGCGCCTGGCGAATCTGCAGCATGCGGATATATTCGTCGCGCAGCTCAATCAGCAGCCGCCCGATGATCCAGAATACCGCCATCAGTGGCAGCGCGGGCAGGATTGCGATCGCCCAGAGCAACGGGCCAGTGGCACCGGTGGACTCGATCGCGAAGGGCGACGCCCAGACGAGGATGACGTACAGCGCCATGGTCGGGAAAAATCGGCGGAGATAGGCCCGGAAGGCCGGGTCGGTGCGGACGGCCTTCATGCGGCAGCGCCTGCGGGCGCGATCTGGTTGAAGCACGCCCCCACGCCCAGCCCGCCGAACCACAGCACGGCGATGTAATAGCTATCGACATGGCCAGCGACGTTGAAGCTCTCCAAAAAGCCCCAGGCCGTCGCGATGCTGAGCGCAAAGGCGCTGGCGATCAGCGTTTTGCGCACGGCGAGCATGCGGACATATTCGTCCTGCTCCTCGTTTAGGTAGCGGCCGATCGCGGCGAACATGCCGATGATCGGCAGGGCGGGCAAAACGGCAACCGCATAGGCCAACGGGCCGTTCGGCGCAGCGCCTTTGAAAACCAGATTGGCCCCGATCAACGCCGCCGCATAGGCCAGACTGAGCCCGATGATCGCTCGATCATGGCGACGCAGCGCCAGAGATTTAGCCATGACAAGCTTCCTTTCGAATTAGTGAAGGACACTTTACATCGCGAGTCGCGGATTGTCAATGACGCTTGTCATTGTGGAGCGGACGCTTTCCAAAATGCAGCGCCTACGGTCGCCATCAATGGGTGCCGAGCAACGCAAATGAGCTGTCGATCAGGGAAGCGGGGCGCGCCAAAGCGCGCGGTCGTCAGATGATATAGTCGACCGTCTTCATCTGCGTCGTCGCCGCGCGTTTTGCGTCGCGCTTGGCGACCATGCGGGCGTGAAGGGTGTTGATCGTGTCGCTGCCACGCGTCTTGCAGACAAAGGGTAGGAAGGCGTGGAGCACTGCGCCGAGCCCGCCGACGATCATCGTCACGCCAAAGCCGCCCGCCACGCGGAAATGCTCGGCATAGCTTTCACCAACCGATTCAGGGTGTTCGAGGAACAGGCGGCGGAACATGGGCGATCTCGTCTTGGTTGCCGGTGTGATACCTTATCACGCTATCCGCGCGATGCCAGCGCCGTCACCATATCCGCCGCAAGCTGGCTGAGCGTATCGTCGCGCGCGCCCATCACGATGATGCGGTCACCCGGCCGGGCCTGATCGACCAGCCAGGCCGCCGCTTGCTCGCGCAGCGGGATGTGGCGGGCGTGGCGGCCGGTGGCGGCGATGTCGGCAATGATGTCGGCGCTGGTGACCTCACGCGTCACCGTGCCGCCATGATAGACCGGGTCGGGCAGCACCAGCAGATCATCGGGGGCCATATGGGCGACCAGGCTAGCGACCAGTTCGTGGCGCATCACCTTTAATGGCCCATAGCCATGCGGCTGAAACAGGATCAGCAGGCGCCCGGCAAAGGCGTGGAGCGTCTCCAGCGTGGCGGCAATCTTGTCCGGGTTGTGCCCAAAATCGTCGATTACCGCGATGTCATTGACTTGCCCGACGAGATCGAAGCGGCGCTTTAGCCCGGCAAAACCGGCCAGCGCAGAGGCCGCGTCATGCAGCGAAACGCCAACCGCGCGCACCGCGCCGATCGCTGCCAGCGCATTGGCGACATTGTGTCGGCCGGGTACCTGCAAGGTGACTTCAACGATCAGATCAGCTTCGGTGACCATGAAATCGACGCCGAACGGCTTTTCCTCAATGAAGATCGCCTGAAGATCAGCCGCGCGCTCAATCGAGAAGCGGGTGGCGCGGTCGGCCGGCAGCGCGGCGGCGAGCGCGTCGGCATCGGGGTTGTCGATATTGACGATGGCGTGGCCGGCGCGACCGATGAAATCAGCGAACAGCGCGCGCAGTTCATCGAGCGATTTGTGATCGAGGCTGACATTGTTGAGCACCGCGACGGCCGGCTGGTAAAGCGCGATCGAGCCATCGCTTTCATCGACTTCGCTGACGAACAGATCGCCCGCGCCGACCAGGGAGCTGGCAAAGGGCGCATCGGCATGCGCGAAGTTTTTCATCACGGCGCCGTTCATCACCGTCGGGTTGCGGCCAAGTGCCTGCAGCATCCAGCCGATCATCCCCGTCACGGTCGATTTGCCGCTGGTGCCAGCGACACCGATGGCCTGGGGGGCTGCGTTGAACAAATCGCTGAGCAACTGGGCACGGCTCATCCGGGTCGCGCCAACGCGGTCGGCAGCGATCATGTCGGGGACGGTGGCTTCGATGGCGGCGGAGGCGATCACGATCTGGTCGGCGCTAGTGATGCCGCTGCCGTCCTGCGGGAAGAGCGCGATTCCCATCGCGCGGAGCTGATCAAACTTGGCTGGCAGCCGATCTTGGTCAAGGCTGCGATCCGACCCAGCGACGGTCGCGCCCTGCCCGGCGAGGATCATCGCGAGCGGCATCATGCCGCTGCCGCCAATGCCGACGAAGAAGAAGGATTTGCCTGTGCTCATGCGCCCGCGCTATCGCGACATTTCAGACGCGGGGCAAGCCGGGGCGGGACAGCAAGATGCGGATCGGGATTGTGGCACCGGCCAAGACGCTGGACCGGGCGGTTGCTGCCGAGGTGCAGGCGCTGGCGGCGCTCGCTTTTCCAAGCGTCGAGCTGGTGATCCACCCGCAATGCTATCTGGTCGATGGCCATTTTGGCGGGCCGGATTCAGCGCGCGCTGCCGCGTTTCTTGAGGTCGCCAATGATCCGACGATCGACGCGATATGGTTTGCGCGCGGCGGCTATGGATCGAACCGGATAGTGGAGGCAGTGATGCCCGCTTTGGGGCCGGCGGCGGCGCGCAAGACCTATCTGGGCTATTCCGACATGGGCTTCCTGCTTGGCGCGCTTTATGCCCGGCGGATCGGGCGGCCCGTTCATGGCCCGCTGGTAATGGACCTGGCCCGCAGCAATGGCAGCGCGGCCGTAGCGCGCGCGCTGGGATGGCTGGTGGCGAAGGACCGGGCGGGGCTGGAAGGCGGATTAGCCGGACGGCCAAGTGCGGCGTTCAACATCGCGATACTCGCGTCGCTCGCAGGCACCCAGTGGATGCCCGACCTGACCGATCATGTCCTGCTGATCGAGGATGTGTCCGAACCGCTTTACCGCATCGACCGCATGCTGTTCCAGATCGCCAACGCGACTCAGCTCAAAGGGGTTGCCGGAATCAGGCTTGGCCGGATCAGCGATATCCAGCCCAATGATCCGCCCTGGACCGAGCCGCTGGACACAATGATCACGCGCTGGTGCCGCGATCTCGGCGTGCCCTTTCTTGGCGCGGCGGATATCGGTCATGATGCCGACAACAAGGTTGTGCCGTTCGGCATGATCGCTTGAGCCCCGAAAGGTCCTTCTTGATGCCCTCTCCTCGCCCGCATGCCGCGCTTGCTTTGATGCTGGGGATGGGGGCGATGCTTGCCGCCCCACTGGCCGAGGCGCGCACGTCATCGGCGGCGACCGTCAAGCGCGAATGGGTGCTGGCGCATGAGCGCTTCCTGGCGGGTGACGCGCTGCAGGGCCGCGGCAGCGGCACGCGGGATGAGGCGATTGCTGCTGCCTATGTCGCCGCCCAGTTCCTGGCTTATGGGCTAAAGCCCGCGCCGGGGATGGATGGCTATCTCCAGTCGATCAATCTCGTCCGTCAGCGCGCGGTTGGCGCGGCTGTCCTCACTGCCAATGGCAAGCCGGTTGACGGCGCATCGGTGCTGATCGCGAGCGGCGGGGTGATCGGCACGCTGGCCGTCTTCACCGGCGATGATCCCAAGGAATTGCCCATGGGCGATGTCGTGGTGGTCACCTCAGCCAAGGCGTCGCCCTTTGCGCTGCTCCGCGCTGCGCAAGCCAAGAAGGTGAAGCTCGTTATCGTGCCGGAAAGTGCGGCGACGCGCAGCCGCGTCGCGCAAACGGGTGGCGAGCCGCAATTTCCGATCCGCCCGGAAGGTGCGGCAAGCGCTGGCGCATCGATGGCGACCGCCAGCGGCACTGCGCTCGCCACGCTCTCCGACGCATCGCTTAAGGCGCTGGCGGCGATGCCGGGCAGCGATATCGCGCTGCGCTTCCCAGAGATCGTGACGACGACCGCGCCGACCACCAACGCGATTGGCTATCTGCCGGGCACTGACCCCAAGGCGGGCGTCATCCTGTTCTCCGCGCATCTCGATCATCTTGGGCGACGCGCCGATGGCGTAGTGATGCCGGGCGCCAATGACGATGCCTCGGGCACCACCGCCGTGCTTGAGCTGGCCCGCGTGCTGGCATCGGGCAAGCCAATGAAGCGCGGTATCCTGTTCGTCGCTTATGGCAGCGAGGAAATTGGCGGCTTTGGTTCGACCTATTTCGCCGCACATCCGCCGGTGCCGCTCTCAAACATTATTGCCAATCTCGAAATCGAGATGATCGGTGCGCAGGACCCGAAATTGCCAAAAGGCGTGATGATGATGACCGGCTACGACCGATCTACTTTTGGCGAGGCGATGAAGGCGCATGGCGCGCTTGTGACGGCGGACCCGTATCCCGAGCAGAACTTCTTCCAGCGATCAGACAACTACTCACTCGCGCTGCAGGGCGTGGTGGCGCACACAATATCCGGCTGGGCGGTGGTGCCGACCTATCATACGCCGAACGACACGGTCGAAAAGCTCGACATTGATTTCATGACCGCCGCCATCCAGTCACTGGTCGGGCCAGCGCGCTGGTTGGCCAATAGCGCGTTTCGGCCAAGCTGGAAGCCAGGCGGCAAGCCGGGTAAATAGCGCGTCGCCTAGGCCGGGCGGCTGTTCTGCACTTGCTGATGGCCTTCAATCACGCGCAGATAGGTATCGGCCAAGGCGTGGTTGACGGCATCCCAGCTATAGGCAGCGGCGGATTTGATGCCAGCGGCACCAGCGGCAGCGCGATCAGCAGGATGCGCGACATAGCGCTCAACCGCGTCGGCAAAGCCCTTCACATCGCCAGCCGGGATTAGCCGTCCATTCACGCCATCGACAATCAGGCTTGATGTGCCGGTGGCATCGGCCCCAACCACGGCCAGACCGCAGGCATTGGCCTCCAGCGTCACAATGCCAAAGGTTTCAGTGACGCTTGGGTTAAGCAAGATGTCCATCGAGGCAAGCGCGCGGGGGAGCGCGTCGCCGCTTTGGAACCCTGCAAATATCGCGTCCGGCAGGCGATTGGCGAACACGGTGCGGGCAGGGCCGTCACCGACAACAAGCACACGAATCTTGACATCGCGCCGCTTCAGTTCGTCGATCGTATCGCAGAAAACGGCGATACCCTTTTCCAGCACCAGCCTGCCGAAGAAACCGACAACCACCTCGTCATCGGCAATGCCAACCGAGCGCCGCCATTCGAGCGAACGCGTTTCGGGCGTGAAAATATGGTGATCAACACCGCTGGGCCAGATGCCGATATCGTCATTCATCTGCTGGTCGCGCAACAAATCGGCCATCGACTGCGACGGCACGACAATGGCATCGCAGCGCCGATAGAAGCGCCGCAGCAAGGCAGTCAGCGACGGCTCCAGCAGCCCCAGACGATAATAGCGAAGATAGGTATCAAACCGCGTGTGCACTGATGCCATCAACGGCAGGTCATGCTGGCGGGCATAGGATACGCCCCAATGCCCCAGCGTTTCCGGTGCAGAGATATGCATGATGTTGGGCGCGAAATCGCGCAGGTCGTTTTTGATCCGGCGACCCATCCCAAAGGCGATCCGGTAATCAGACCGGAGCGGAATGGGAATCGCCGGCACGCCGATCAAATCCCCTGTCGCGGGAAAGGCCGGCTTGTCGACCACCGGCGAATAGATCCGCACGGCCGCCCCTTGCGAGAGCAGATAGCCGACAAGGCGATTCAGCGCCATATTGGCACCGTCGCGCGTGTAATTATAGTTTCCGCTTAACAGTGCAACGCGGAGATCTGAAATTTTCATAGCGTAAACAGCAACATCATTAGCTATTGACCATTGATTAACACAGGAACAACCCAATCGCTTGGGCGAAATTTATCTGCGGGCGCGCAGGGGCGATTATGCAAATCGGGAATCGTAATTTGCTCAGTGCCTATGCTGAATTGCGCTGCTGATCGGTATCGTAGCCCCCGGTTGACGATCAGCCAAGGTCCGTCAATGCAAAAGCCGTGTGGCAGATCAATTGGCACGGGCGCGCCATCAACGAATAAGCGAAAATTTGGCGGATTTTGGGGGTTGGCGCGTGCCCAGCCGACGATGGCTTAACAGCGAATAGAAAAGGCGTTGGTGCCGGAGCGGGCAGGCTTGAAGAATGACAAAGAATTGTCCGATCGACCGACGTCCGTCTGCGGACCTGCCACCTCATGCGCCTCGAATTGCGCCAGAAGTCGCGCCCAGCCGCACGGAGCCTGGTCGCTTAGATGCTATTCGTCACCAAAGCAGCTAGGCAGGCCGAGGAAATAGATGGCTGAAAGGCAATGGATGCGGTGCGTTGCAGCCTTCAGAACGCGCGGTTGATGCCCAGTTCGATTGTCTTGCGGCCATAATCGAACAAGGGGACCGTTGAGAAATTTCGCTCATAGCTCAATCGGACAATCGGGGCAAAACCGCGGATCGTGGCCTGGCGGAAGGTCGCGCCCAGGGTCGATCGGATCAGCCATTCGCGGCGGTTTTCGGGGAACAGAAAGAAGGGCTCATCGCCAATCAGCCGACGTGCGGTGATTGACGTGAACGCGGTCGTCCGGCCGATGTCGCGGAAATACACACCGGTCACGCCCGCCGCGACGTTCGAATATCCCCTATCGGCCGCTGTCTGGCGGGACGCATCGATCCGCATGCTACCGCCCGATCGCGGCGTGAAGGCCCGTTCATAGCCAATATTGCCCGTGATCAGCAGACCATCCTGCAGGCGATTGATCGGATAAACGGCGTGGCCAATCGATGCGCCCAGCGTGAGCTGATTGCGTTTGCCCAGGGGCTTTAGCCAATCGAGCGTCGCATCGGTCATCCGCAAAAAGGGATTGCCGCCGAACCAGCGCAGGCTTTGGCCGACCGACAGCGTTGCTCGCCCCGAACCTAGGCCCGATCGCTCGACGCCGATCTGGGCACGGGCGGAAACGTCGTTGAATTGCGATGCCCCATATATGTCCCCGCTGGCAGAAATCTGGGGCAATATGGCGGTGCGTGCCCCCAGCGCAAAGCGGGCAAATGCTTGACCCGAAACCTTTAGGCCAAGGCCGGACCGTGCCCGCGCATCGTCGCTCAGGTCGATCGGCGCGATCACGGTATCGATCGTGCGGGCATCGGTGGCCCGGTTGATATTGGTATCGGGGGCGAGGGCGAGCTCGATACTGGCACCATAGCGCTTGAAGGATCTCAGCGCGGTAGCAAACTGATCCACTGCCCGCGCCACATCGGGCGGTAGCCCAGCCGATTGGGCCTGGCGGAGCTGGCGTGCAGCCGCGCCCATATCTCCCAGTTTCGCCAGAATCTGTGCAAGCTCGACGCGTACTCGGGGGGCATCCGGTTTTTCATCGAGCAGTGCACGAAACAACACCGCTGCTTCACGCGGGCGATTCAATTCGGCGAGCATGAGACCCAGTCGAAACCGGGCTTCGGTGCGAATCTCGAGATCAGGATCGCGAGTCAGCGCCTGATAAATTGCTTCTGAATCGTCAATTCGCCCAGCCACACGGAGTTTATCGGCCAGATCGAACATCTTTACCGCCGATACGCCGGATACCTCTTGCGCAAGCGCCGCTCCGGGGTGGAGCGCAAGCGGTAGCACGGCCAATGCGGCCAGCCATATCGGCAATTTCTTCAACGGATGCGAACAATCTATTGGCGTTTTGCGACAACCGCACCAGCGATGGTCAAGGTTGTTCCAGCGCCGGGGGTCGTGAGATTGAACGCGCCGCCGACTTCCTGACTGTTGGGGCCGTAGAACCTGCCGTTGATCCGTCCGGTTGCGCCAGCAATACCGATGATGTCGCCAAAAAACGCGTTTGACATGGCATTGGCCCCGGGCGCCTGGCCATTGCTAAAGGTGTACGTTCCAAGATTTGTCGAGGACAGATCGCGCTGGTTGATGGCGACGGGCAAGAGCGATCCGGTGAAGGTGCCGCCTGCGAAATTGAAGTTGAAATTGGCCGTGCCCGTCAAACTGAACCGGTCGGCAAAGCTGCCGGCACCCACCCCGCTGCCATAAAGAACACCTTGATATATCCCGGTGCCGGTTCTCGGAAGAAGCGAAACGCCGGTTTCCAGACCGAAAACGAAAAACTGGTCGATCCTCGGTGCGCCGGTAAATTGCAGTTCCCGCGAGCCGAACCCTGAATAGCTCAGCGCGAGTTCGTCATTCCCGGACCCGGCCCGATAGATTCTGACGAGGGTGCTTGCATTCGGCCGATACACGTTGAAGCGGGCATTGGATTCGGCCGCCACAATATTGCTACTATCGAGCGTATCGCCAAAGATATAGCTCACGGGCGGTGTGTTGAGTAGCAATTCCGATTGAAATGACGATTCGAGCGTCGCGCCGTTAAACCCTAATCCGGGGCTGTTCGCTGAATAACGTATGCCCGTTGAGAGCGCCTGGACGCTGACGGGCGTGAGCAAGGATTCGAGCGTTTCGAGCGGCGGGGCAGTTGTGCCGGTGCGCCCAAGCAGAACACCGACGATGCTCTGGTTGCTTGCATTCTGGCCGGTGAAGGATCCGCCGATTTCCTGTAGCCCAGGACCATAAAAACCCAGGCTGATGCCGGCTGTATAACTTGCGGTTGAATTGACGATTATCGAACCATCGAAGATTACGGTGCCATTTGAGATTAAGCCGTTCAGCGAAAACGGCTGGTTCAATAGGCTGAATGCATTTCCTGTGACAGACGGGAGTCTGGTCGTTACGATACCTGAACCACTATAAGTCCGTGCCGCAAAATCGGCGGTCAATAATCCGGTGCCATCGAAACGCACGGGCGCACTGTTCATTGCCTGCATGCCGGTGATCGTAATCGGAAAAGTGCCGGTGCCGGTCAGCGGAATCGCCGTGTTCGGTGCGGGAATGCCATAGGTAAACGCATTGAAACGACCGTCATCAACCCCGCTCGCGCTCACTACGCGACTTTGAATGCCGCCGCCCACAAATTGGTAGTTGAACAGGCCTGATGTGCCGGGATTGGTTAGAATAAGGGTGTCCGTGGTCGTGCCAGCAATGCGCTGAAAGGTCGTGAGGTTGGCGTTGCTCAGCCCGGCGACGCGGTCAGATGGCGTAAATGTCTGTGATGCTTGGGGTGCGACGATCGCATAGCTCTGGGTTGCAGCATCGTAAGTGACAGAAATTGCCGCGCGTTGCCGGGGCTGGGCGCTGGTGCCGTTGCCTGGATAGGTAGCCGCTGCTGTCGCGCCGATCGCTGTAAATGTCTGGGTATTGCTAAGCCCGATCAACGACGCGTTTGGCGTCGGCGTCGGCGTCGGCGTTGGAGTGGGTGTTGGCGTTGGAGTGGGTGTTGGAGTTGGAGTTGGAGTTGGAGTTGGAGTTGGAGTTGGAGTTGGAGTTGGAGTTGGAGTTGGAGTTGGAGTTGGCGTTGGAGTGGGTGTTGGCGTTGGAGTTGGCGTTGGAGTGGGTGTTGGCGTTGGAGTGGGTGTTGGCGTTGGAGTTGGAGTTGGAGTGGGTGTTGGCGTTGGAGTGGGCGTCGGCGTCGGCGTCGGCGTCGGAGTAGGTGTTGGCATAGGTGCCGGCGCCGGCAGCGGTGCTGGTGCAGATGTTGAGCCGCTGCCGCCTGAACAGGCGGTCACGAGCACCATGACCGAAACCGATGCTAAAAATCCCCCTTTACGCACAAACTGCCCCCTATCGGTTGAGCACCGTGCGATCGTTAAAAATTAAGGATGCACCAATGCTTTTCGATTCACACAATTGATTGGCGCAAAGGGAAAACTCAAGCGCAAAGATGCTGAAAAGGACCAATAAATCGGTCTAGGTTGATCGGGTACACAGTATTCAGGACGATCGCGCACCGATATGAACTTCCTTCGTCCTATTGATGCAAATGTTTAGGGTAAAAAATCACCCCACCCCATGTGCCCTAAAATGCGCCAGCAGTCGCGCCCAGCCGTCCTTCGCATCCGCCTCATTATAACTTGGCCGGTAATCGGCGTGAAAGCCGTGTTGCGCGTCGGCGTATACCTGGATGCTGCTGTCATTTTTGCCAGCTGCTTTGAGCGCATCGAGCATGGCGGTGACATCGGTTTGCGGGATGCCGTTGTCGAGCGCACCATAGAGACCAAGAACTGGTGCTTTGAGTTCGGCGGCACGGGGAATTAGCGGCTTTAATTGGCCATACCACGCCACCCCTGCCTTAATATCGGGGTTGACCATCGCCGATCGCCAAACGACCGCGCCGCCCCAGCAAAAACCAGTGATGCCGATTTTGCCTGCCCGCGCGAATTTGGCCGCCTTGATCCATGCCGTCGTTGCCTTGACATCGCCATCGACCTGATCGGGCGTTGCCTGGGCGACGATTGGCCGGATTTGCGCGAAATCCTTCAGCGCCGGCAGGCTAACCCCGGCGCGGTAGAAAAAGTCGGGTGCGACGGCAACATAGCCAAGCGTCGCCAGCCGCTTGCAGACATCCTTGATGTAATCGTGGATCCCGAAAATCTCGTTGCAGACGATGATCGTTGCATGTTTGCCTGAACCCTTGGGCCGCGCGACATAAGCGGGGAGCGGCGTGGCCGCCCCGTTGGGGATCAACACTTCTTCGATCACCAGCCCATCGGCGGGCGTCGTCACGGGTTTCGCATTCACCGCCACGGCGGCCACCGCATAGCCTGCGAAAAACATACTAACGGCCGTGCGCCGGGTCAGGTGGAAATCCTGCGGCTCCGATCCTTCAGGACGCGTGAGGTCTAACATGCGGCGACTCCCGTTGAGGTTGTAAGGCACAGGTTAGGCTTGATGCAGCAGGCAACACAATGATTAGCGGGGTGCTGTCACGCCGTTTCAGGTGACTTGTTTTGTTACCACCACCCGGGGCTTCCCGGGGGGCTTGGGGTTGCGCGTCACCGGTTGACGTCCACGCTTCAGGCTCCACCCGGGAACGGGGGAGGCTGGCGTCGCTTTCTCGTTCTCCCCTTTCCCCTGACGCCCCTTTGTGCATAAGCGCGCCCATGCGACAGGAACGATTATGACAGACCTTTATGCGATTACGCTGCCCGACGGTTCGGTTCGGGAAGTAGCCCCCGGCACCACGCCGGCAGATATCGCCGCCGCGATCGGCCCCGGCCTTGCCAAAGCGGCGATTGCCGCGCGCGTCGACGGTGAGTTGCGCGATATCGGGCGGCCGTTTGAGGGTGACGCTCAGCTGGCGCTCGTTACCAGTCGCGACGAGGCCGATGCGCTCGAAATGGCGCGGCATGATTTTGCGCATGTGCTGGCCGAAGCGGTGCAGCAATTGTTTCCGGGCACGCAGATTACGTTCGGACCGTCGACGGACGACGGCTTTTATTATGACTTCGCGCCGACGGCCGAGCGGGGCCCGTTCACCGATGAAGATCTGCCCGCGATTGAGGAGGCGATGCGCGCCATCATCCGCGCCGACAAGCCGCTGCGCCGCGAAGTGTGGGACCGCGCGACGCTGATCAGCCGCTGGAAGCAGCAGGGCGAGACCTTCAAGGCCGAATGGGCGGCGGAACTGCCGGGCGACGAGCCGCTGACGGTCTATTGGTCGGGCGAGGACTGGCTCGACATGTGCCGGGGGCCGCATCTTGCTTCCACGGGCAAGCTCGATCCCGACGCCTTCAAGCTGACGCGCGTCTCCGGCGCCTATTGGCGCGGTGACCAGAACAACCCGCAGCTGAGCCGTATCTATGGCACCGGCTGGCTCAACAAGAAGCAGCTCGCCGAGCACATGACGCGGCTGGAGGAAGCCGCCAAGCGCGACCACCGCCGGATCGGGCAGGAAATGGACCTGTTCCACTTGCAGAGCGAAGCGCAAGGGTCGGTTTTCTGGCACCCCAAGGGCTTCATCCTGTGGCGCCAGCTCGAGGCCTATATGCGCCGCCGGCTCGACGCAGCGGGCTATGCCGAGATCAAGACGCCGCAGCTGATGGACGTGCGCCAGTGGGAGCGATCCGGCCATTGGGGCAAGTATAGCGAAAACATGTTCGCGGTGCCCGACGAGGTCCCCAATGCCGAGGGCGAAGGCCCGGTACTGCATGGCAAGGGCGACATGATGGCGCTCAAGCCGATGAATTGCCCGGCGCATATTCTGGTCTTCAAGCAGGGCATCAAATCCTATCGCGACCTGCCGATCCGCATGGCCGAGTTTGGCTGCTGCCACCGCAACGAGGCCCATGGCGCGCTCCACGGCATCATGCGCGTGCGTCAGTTCACGCAGGACGACGCGCATATCTTCGTGCGCGAGGATCAATTGATCGATGAGGTGAAGGCGTTCTGCGATCTGCTCGATTCGGTCTATCGCGATCTCGGTTTCGACAAATACGCGATCAAGCTCGCGCTGCGCCCCGAAAAGCGCTTCGGTAGTGAGGAAATGTGGGACTGGTCCGAGCAATCACTGCGCGATGCGGTGAAGGCCACCGGGCGCGATACGGCTGACTATGGCTGGGAAGAACTGCCGGGCGAAGGCGCTTTCTATGCGCCCAAGCTGGAATTCCACCTGACCGATGCGATCGGGCGGACATGGCAGGTCGGCACGATGCAGACCGATACGGTGCTGCCCGAGCGGCTCGATGCGAGCTATGTCGGCGCGGATGGCGAGCGCCACCGGCCGATCATGCTCCACCGCGCGATCCTTGGTACGTTCGAACGCTTCATCGGCATCTTGATCGAGCATTATGCCGGGCGTTTCCCGCTCTGGCTGTCACCCGTGCAGGCGGTCGTCGCCACGATCGTGTCCGACGCCGACGATTACGCGCACCAGGTGGCGGACAAGCTCGCCAAGGCCGGCATCCGCGTCGAAACCGATCTGCGCAACGAGAAGATCAACTACAAGGTGCGCGAACATTCGCTGGCAAAAGTCCCCAATCTGCTCGTCGTCGGCAAGCGTGAGGCGGAGGAAGGCACCGTCGCGCTACGTCAACTCGGCAGCGACCGGCAGCAGATGATGACGCTCGATGATCTGGTGGCAATGCTGGTCAAGGATGCCACGCCGCCCGATCTTCGCTGATCGGGCCGCATCACCCTTTCGCATTCGCGCAAAAAACCCTATATAGACCCCTTACAACCACAGGAGCTTTACCCATACGTCCTCCCATGACCCGGCGCCCACTCGCGCCACCGCCGATCAACGGTCCGCGCTTTAATGAATTCATCGTCTCGCCCAAAGTGCGCGTGATCGATCAGGATGGCGAAAATCTGGGGGTGATGTACACCCGCGAAGCGATGGAACAGGCGCAAGCCGTTGGCCTCGACCTGGTCGAAGTGTCGCCCAACGCTGATCCGCCCGTCGCCAAGTTTCTTGATGTCGGCAAGTTCAAATATGAGGCCCAGAAAAAGGCCAACCTCGCCCGCAAGAGCCAGAAGACGCAGGAGATCAAGGAGATCAAGATGCGTCCGAACATCGACGATCATGATTATGAT